>CACYEN010000033.1 GCA_902773435.1 uncultured Lachnospiraceae bacterium
AAATCCATGGCCTCCCCGTACCCGGGTACCGCGGCCAGCAGGAGACAGAGGATCATGGGAATGACAAATCTTCGTTTCATGAGGACCTCCTTTCCCCGTCGGGGAAATGTGATTATTCCGTCACCGCCCTGTGCAGCGTCGAGCGCACGGCGCCGGGGCCGGCGCAGAGATCAGTGAAATACGCGCACACCCTGTCGGCAAGCCCTGCTTCGACGAGGTCGACGCCGAAGACAGCGGCACTTCGGAGCAGTTCTCTCGGAGCGCTCAGGTCGGGCACGTCCCCGAGCCCGATGCCCCGGACATACTCCCGGGCGGCGGTCAGCAGGGGATCGGGAGAGGGCTCGAACGCCTCGCCCCTGTCGTCCACTGCCATGAGATAGCGAAGCCATCCCGCGAACACAAGCGGGATCAGCTTCAGGTCAGCCGTGTCCAGCGCGTCGGAGGCGAGATAGGTTTTGATCGTCTCCCCGAAGCGGATCGGCAGTTTCTGCGAGGTGTCGGTCGCGATGCGCTGCGGCGTGTCGGGCATGAACGGATTGGGAAAGCGCAGTTTCACAACCGTGTCGATAAACGTCCGCGGATCGATGATGCCGGGATCGGTCACGGCGGGCAGCCCCTCCCTGTACCCGATGAGTTCCACAAGGCGCCTGAGGTCGTCGTCCCGCATCTCCTTCCAGATCCTGTCGAAGCCGAGCAGGCAGCCGAAGATCGCGAGACTCGTGTGCAGGGGATTGAGGCACGTACAGACCTTCATGCGCTCCGCCCTGTCGACCGTCTCCCGGTCCGTGAAGCAGACGCCCGCCTCCTCAAGGCGGGGACGGCCGTTCGGAAAATCGTCCTCGACGACGAGGTACTCGCTCTCCTCGGCGTTGACGAACGGCGTGTCCGGGCCGAGGCCGTCGGCTTCCAGCATGGCGGCGACCGAGGCGTCGGGTGCCGGGGTGATCTTGTCGATCATCGTCCAGGGGAAGCTGACATTTTCGGAGATCCAGGAACAGAAATCCCTGTCGCCCCAGGCCTCCGCGAACGCGGTGACCGCCTCCCTGAGCCTGTCGCCGTTGTGGGAGCAGTTGTCCATGCTGACCATGGCGAGCGGCGCCCGGTTCTTCCGGAAGCGCGCGGCAAGGAGGGCCGTGACCCTGCCCATGAAGCTTTCCGCCTCCCCCGGATTCCCGGCGCGGCTGACGGCGAGATCACGGGCGGCGTCGGGCAGGTATTCCCCGTCCGCGCCGCGGAGAGCATAGCCCTTCTCGGTGATCGTGAATGAGACCATCTGCAGGCCCGGGCTCTCAAAGATCTCCCGGAGGCGCGCCTCCCCGCCGTAGAGATACACCTTTTCGGCGACAGCCCCGATCACGGCCTTCTCCACACTGCCATCGGCCTTCAGTGTGACCTTGACGGTGAGGCAGTCATTTGCCTCCGGCTTCTTCTCCCGGCGGTCGACGGCGATGATGCCGGTGTCCGCGAATCCCGCGTCCAGCAGGCGCTGACAGGCGTCCGCCTGGAATGCCCTGAAAATGTTCCCCGCGCCAAAGTGCAGCCAAACCGGGGCGGCAGCGGTCTTTTCGATCATGGCTTCCCGGTCGTACCGGGGCAGGCGGTAGCCCTTCTCCTCCCATTCCTTCCGGTTTTTCAGTCCGTCCTGTGTCAGAATCACTTCCCCGCGTCCTCCTTATCCATCAGGTCCCAGGCGCCCAGCATGTACATGATGCCGAGCGCGCGGTCATACAGCCCGTATCCGGGCCGCACACTGCCGGGCTTTTCGTCCCAGAGATGGCGCCCGTGGTCCGGGCGGATGCATCCCTCAAAACCGCAGTCGTGGAGAGCCCGGAGAATATCAAGGACGCCGGTGTCGCCGTCGCAGTCGCGGTGGCTGACCTCCGAAAAATCCCCGTCCGGGAAATGCCTGACGTTGCGGATATGGGCAAACGCGATGCGGCCGCAGTGTCTCCGCGCGATCTCCGCCACGCTGTTGCCGGGGTCGGCACTGAGGCTCCCCGCGCAGAGCGTCAGGCAGTTGTGCGGATCGTCGACCATTTTGAGGAGGCGGTCGATGCTCTTTTCGTCCACGAGCAGTCTGGGCAGTCCGAAGATGTCCCACGGGGGATCATCCGTGTGCACGGCCATCCTGACATCGCACTCGCGGCAGACGGGCATCAGCCTCTCGAGGAAATAGCGCAGGTTCTCCCAGAGCTTCTCCCTCGTCACGTCCCGATATTCCTCGAAGAGCTCGTCGAGTCTCGCCATGCGCTCGGGTTCCCAACCGGGAAATGTCATGTGATACCGCTCCGTAAAACTCATGACGTAGTCGGCCATCTCCTTCGGGTCGTCCAGGATCATGTTCTTCTGATAGTACATGGCGGTGGACCCGTCGCCTAAGGGGTGGAAGAGATCCGTGCGCGTCCAGTCAAAGACGGGCATGAAGTTGTAGCAGATGACCCTGACGCCGAAGGAGGCGAGATTGCGGATCGTCCGGATGTAGCTGTCGATGTAACGGTCGCGGCCCGGCCGGCCGGTCTTGATGTCGTCGTGGACATTTACGGACTCGACCACGTCGGCCAGAAAGCCGTGGCTTTTGATATCGCCCACCACCGGGGCGATCTCCTCCGGCTCCCAGGCTTCCCCCGGCATCTTGTCGTGGAGCGCCCAGACGATCGTACTGACGCCCGGGATCTGCCGGATGTCGCCGAGCGTGATCCTGTCCTGTTCCCTGCCGTACCACCGAAATCCCATGTGCACAGACATACCGCGTCCTCCGTCTTCTCATCCAGTCATGACAGGCCCGGTCCCGATGGGCGGCCGGGGCAGTATCACATTATAAAAAAAATCAGCCGGCTGTTCCGGCTGATTCTGCGGACAGATTATAACTCATCTTTTCCATGCGCTTATTTCAGAAATGTACCACGCCCTGCAGCCACACGAGCCCCCGGAAGCGGCGCCCGACGGCAGGCAGGCCCTCGACGCGCTCCGCGTTGATGCAGGCGTCGATGCTAACGTCGCACACCTCGAGCTGCATCTGGTAGATAGACTCGTTGGTGTAGACATTTTTTACGCACTCGCAGGCTGTAATATTGCCGCAGATGTTGTACTGGTCACACTCGATGCCGTAGGGGAGGAAGCAGGTGTCGACGATCGAGAAGACGTCCTCGTTCTGGATCCGCTTGGAAATGACGGAATAATCCTCCATATCCTTCGTCGTCAGGGCCTCCATCGCCGCCTCGTCGCCCCCGCGGGCCTCCTGGATCAGCTTGTACTGCGCCTGGCGCCGATCCGCGTCCTTCCGCCGGTCCTTCTCCGTCTGCCACACGGGCATCAGCACGGTTCCCTCCCGCGCGAGAGCGGACAGCTTGATCGGATGCGGCTCCGGATCCAGGTACTTTTCATTCGTGGCTTTGCGGTACTGTCCCATGTTGTTGAGGTAGAAGATGATCGTCGCGCCGATTCTCGGATCCTCACACGCCCCGGCGTAGGAGTCCTCGCCGGCGTGCCTCTCGAAATCCACCTCCTGCATCATGCTGACCGCGGCGCCGTTAAAATACGGAAATGTGTACTCGGGGCGGAAGTCCCCGCCCTCCTCGAACTCGCCGCACACGGTCAGCCCCATATCTGGCGCGTAGTCCTTTGAGAACTCACCGTAGACGTGGCCCGCCTCATTTCTGAAAATGTTCTTCTCATCATAATGGAGAACCGTATCCCTCATGAGACGGTCCATTTCCCGGTGACCCGTTATTCTTTGAAATCCGATTGATCCCAGATAATTATGCATAGTTCCCCTGTATCATATAGTTCCCGGTTTCCGGATACCGATTGGAAGGGATGCCTCCGGACGGACCTGTCATTTTCCGGATTTCTTCGGAATGAGGACCTCCGTCCCTCCCATGTAAGGTCTCAGGACCTCGGGGATCGTCACGCTGCCGTCCGCCTGAAGATGGTTCTCAAGGAACGCGATCAGCATTCTCGGCGGCGCGACTACCGTGTTGTTCAGTGTGTGAGCGAGATACTTGGTCTTTCCGTCCGCGCTCTTGACGCGGATCTTGAGCCTTCTGGCCTGCGCGTCCCCGAGGTTGGAGCAGGAGCCGACTTCGAAATATTTCTTCTGGCGCGGAGACCACGCTTCGACGTCAAGCGACTTCACCTTGAGGTCGGCGAGGTCGCCGGAGCAGCATTCCAGCGTCCTGACCGGGATGTCCATCGAGCGGAAGAGATCCACCGTGTTCTGCCAGAGCTTTTCAAACCACATCGGGCTCTCCTCGGGCCTGCAGACGACGATCATTTCCTGCTTTTCAAACTGATGGATGCGGTAGACGCCTCTCTCCTCGATCCCGTGCGCGCCCTTCTCCTTGCGGAAGCAGGGGGAGTAGCTCGTGAGCGTGAGCGGCAGCTGTTCCTCGGGGATGATCTGGTCGATAAAGCGGCCGATCATGCTGTGCTCGGACGTGCCGATCAGGTACAGGTCTTCCCCCTCGATCTTGTACATCATCGCGTCCATCTCATCAAAGCTCATGACGCCGGTAACGACGTTGCTGCGGATCATGAACGGCGGGACGACGTAAGTGAACCCGCGGCCGATCATGAAATCTCTCGCGTAGGAGATAACGGCCGAGTGCAGGCGGGCGATGTCGCCCATCAGGTAGTAGAATCCGTTTCCGGCGACCCTGCCTGCGGCTTCCAGGTCAATCCCGCTGAAGCTCTCCATGATGTCCGTGTGGTAGGGGATCTCAAAATCCGGGACGACGGGATCGCCGAAGCGCTCGACCTCGACATTTTCCGAGTCGTCTTTACCGATCGGGACCGAGGGATCGATGATCTGCGGGATCACCATCATGCGGCGGCTGATTTCCTCCTCGACGGTTTTCTCCTCTTCGGCGAGCTCCGCGATCCGGCCCTTGTCCCCGGCGACCTCGTCCTTCAGCACCTGTGCCTCGTCTTTCTTTCCCTGCTTCATCAGGCCGCCGATCTGCTTCGCCATCTGGTTGCTCTTTGCCTGCAGCGCCTGCAGTTCCTGCTTGATCTCGCGGTTCCTGAGATCAAACCTGATCACTTCGTCGACGAGCGGAAGCTTGTGGTCCTCGAATTTCTTCCTGATGTTCTCTTTTACAAGTTCCGAATTTTCCCTGAGAAACTTAATGTCAATCATAATATGCCTCTCCCTGAGCGCGCCGCGCGCTCACCGTTATTGTTCGTTCGTCTGTTATTAAAATGATAGTATAGCCGATTCAGACGATTTTGTCCCTATAAATGTTTCCCGCGAAACGTTTTTTTATCATTATCCGCATCCGCTTGCCATTATCGTCCGTCTTATCAATATCGGCAGATCACTCGATAATCTCGTCAGTTCCGTACCGCTTCGCGATCCGGAGCGCCTCGACCTCCTCATTGCTCAGCATGATGTAGGATTCGCCCTTCACGATCTCCTTTATATAAAGGAAGCAGTCCTCCTTGCTGTGGACGGCGTTGAGAACGAATCCTGTGTCGCTGTCGTCAAGAAGCGCGAGGACGAAGCTGAGCTTCCCGCCGACGTCGTCGAAGGCGTCGTACTTCACGATCCCGTATTTGTGAACGCTGTGCTTCTGGACGTTCGCGACCGCCTCGATCGCCGAATCCAGTGTCCCGATGCCTTTGGCGTACTTCTCGATCTTGCCCATTTTCCTTGAGAGATCCTTCTCGAGGGAAATGCCGTCCTGGCCCTTCATGAAACTGTTATATCTGGCATTGAGCCTTCTGACGCGCATCGACATCGTGAGCACCGCGATCAGCAGGATGATCTCGAGCACCAGCAGAAGGATAATGAGTACGCCGGCGTTTACTCCGAGCGCGTTTGTAATTGTGTCCATAATTCTCCTCTGAAAACCGGGGTTTATAGGTCTTTCATGCTCATCCGCATGCCGCGGCTATCTGATCGCCCGAAGCAGTTCATAGAGCCTGTCGAGCTCGTCGTCAGAATAGTATTCGATCTCGATGCGGCCCCTGGACTTCCCGTTCTGCCTGATGCTGACCTTGGTTCCCAGCGCCGCCTTGAGATTCTCAGAGAGGTTCTGAAGCAGGGCTTCCCTCTGTTCGTCGCGCATCCTGACGGGTTTTCTGGCCGGGCGCAGAATATCTCTCACGATTTTCTCGGTCTGCCGCACGGACAGGCGTTCCTTCACGATCTGGTTCGCGATGTTGATCTGCGTATCCGCCGCGATAATCGGGATGAGAGTCCGGGCATGCCCCTCGGAGATCTCCCCGGTCTCAACCAGGCTCTGGACTTCCGGGACGAGCCTCAGGAGTCTCAGGGAATTCGCGACCGCGGACCTGCTCTTTGAGACGCGTCCGGCGACTTCTTCCTGCGCGAGCCCGTATTCGAAGACGAGGCGCTCGTAGGCTTTTGCCTCCTCGATCGGGTTCAGGTCCTCCCTCTGGATGTTCTCGATGAGAGAGATCTCCACGGCTTCCTGGCTGGAAAACTCGCGGATAATCACCGGCACCTCGAGCAGGCCCGCTTTCTTGGCGGCTCTCCAGCGCCGTTCCCCGGCGATGATCTCGTAGTAGTCGTCCTTCTTCTGAACCAGAAGAGGGGAAATGATCCCAAACTGCCGAATCGAATCCGCCAGCTCATCGATGGCGTCTTCATCGAAATACTTCCGCGGCTGGTCCCTGTTCGGTTCAACGAGAGAGATCCGGATGCTGACAATTTCTCCCTCTTTGTTGAAGTCCGGGTTTTCTGCGGTTCCGGCTTCGGGTTTCTTCTCCGCATAAATACCGACGGAATCTTCTTTGTCCGGAACTGCTTCCCCGTCCGGGATCCCCTCAGCTTCTTCTTTAGCGTCTTCTTCAGATGTCTCCTTCACCGTTGCGGTCGTCTGATCCTCGGGGAACTGTTCTTTTACTGTGGGGTTCTTCGTCTTTGACTCTGCCTCGTCCGCAGCGGCGGGAGAGTGAGCCTCGTCCGGTTTATTATTTTCTGTCTTATTTGTGCTTTGCACGCTTTTTGTCGTTCTTTTTCTGGTTGTTAGCTCTTGTTTTCTGTCTGCTTTAGCGTTCTCACTTCCGGTGTTTTTGCTTCCGGTATTCTCGCCTCCGGTTTTCTCGCCGGTGCCCGCCGTCTCCTGTTCCCCGAGAATGGCGTCCGCAAGTCTCCTCGCTTCGTCAGAGATGCCGCTCTCATTGGAAGTCAGGGGTTTTGTTTTTTTGTTCGTATCGGAAGATTTTACAGCGCCAGCCGCCCCTGACCCGCTGCTTTTTCGGGATGTTCCCGCTGTCCTGGAAGCGGTGCCCTTTGATGTCTTTGCACTTTTCTCCGTCTTTCCGCTTTTTTCCTTCTCATTTGTTTCAGGGCTTTCTTTTCCGCCCTTTGCGCTGTTCCCGGATTTTTTTCCTCCCTGGTTCTCACCGTTCCCGGTATTTCTTCTGTTTGGAATCAACGCGTCGAGGCCTCTTCCCAGTCCACCGCGTTTCGGCATCACTTAATCCTCCTTTTTACAAATTCGCGGGCAAGCTCCCTGTAGCTTCTTGCTCCGGTCGAGTGCGTATCGTAGCGAATGACCGGAAGTCCGTAGCTCGGAGATTCAGCCAGACGCACATTTCTCGGGATGACAGTTTTATAGACATGTACATCCAGATTCTCCTTGACGTTATTAACCACGTCAGCGGAAAGATTGGTCCTGACGTCAAACATGGTGAAAACGATGCCGTTGACCTCGAGATCCGTGTTTAATCTCTCCTTCACCAGGTTGATCGTTTTCAGCAGCTGTGTCAGGCCTTCGAGCGCGTAGTATTCACACTGGACGGGGATCAGCACGCTGTCCGCGGCGCACAGGGCGTTTAATGTCATCAGTGAAAGAGAGGGCGGGCAGTCGATCAATATATAATCGTAGTCCTTTTTAATGCTTTTTATGGCCTTTTTGAGGAGAAATTCCCTCTTTTCCATATCGTAAAGTTCTATTTCCGCTCCGGCAAGGTCGGCATTTGAAGGGATAACATACAGTTTTCCGAATTCAGTCCGGATGGCACAGTCCTCCGCTTCACATTTGCCAATCAAGATATCATATACGGTATTCTCCGCATCTTCTTTCGCTATCCCGAGTCCGCTGGTCGCGTTGCCCTGTGGGTCAAGATCGATCAGAAGGACCTTTTTTAGTCTTTCCGCGAGGCACGCCGCAAGGTTGATGGCCGTTGTCGATTTTCCGACACCGCCTTTCTGATTTGAAATCGCTACTATTTTACCCATATACCACCTCTTAAATCGTTCAGTTAGAATGATTATAGCACGCATGGGATAGAAATAAAATAACTCGTTGGATTTCGATGCTCCCAAATTTCATGTTTCACGTGAAACAAATATCAGGTGCTTTCCACAGAGATGCTGTTTCATCCTGATAAATCTTTACGAGTGCCGCTTCGCGCTCTTATTAGTTTCACGCGTTTCACGTGAAACGTTCTAAGCTCCATGTTGGAATGCACTCCTTAAATTATTTTCTTTTATGCCTTTTCTTTTTCTTTTCCGCCTTCCCTTTTCCTGCTTACAATCACGCCGTACCATTTTTGTTTCACGTGAAACAACTCCACGTCACCTTATCGCTGATTTCGATACTGTGTCGCTTCTCAAAAAACTTTCCGCTTTACAACATATATGCTGTAGCAAATTGTTTCCTTTCCCTCTTTATCTTTTCCTCAACCCCTCATACACCCTCTGTTTGTGTTTCACGTGAAACAGCAAGAGCGCGATGCTATTCCCTCTCGTATTCGCCCCGATTTTTCTTGAACGCCTCCCACTTCCCGAGTATAATATATCCATACTGAAAAGGAGCATATGAATGTCCAGTAAAAACTCAAGCAAATTATTCAGGATTCTCTGCAGGGCGGGCCTCACGATAGGCGCCATCTATGCCTTCAATAAAATCCATTATTTTTACGCCGTCAAAAACCACCTTCTCACCGCCAGACCGGAAAACTTCTTCGTCTGGCGCGGTTTGCGCGTTTACTACACCGAAAAAGGTTCCGGATCCCCCGTTCTACTCATACACGCCGCGCATCCGGCCGCATCAGCATACGAATGGAACGAAATAGAAGACAGGCTCGCAAAAAACCACAAAGTTTATACTCTCGATCTCCCCGGATGCGGAAGATCCGACAAACCGGTCCTCCAATACACCAGCGCGCTTTACGCTGCCGTGATCAAGGACTTTGTCACTACAATGTCCCTGACAAATGCAGCCGCAGTCGCCTCGAATCTCTCCGCACCGATTACGATTCTGGCAAACGCATGCGAGCCCGGACTATTCTCAAGCATTACGCTGATCAGCCCGCCTTCGGTCTCTGCACTTTCGAAGCTTCCCTCATCCTGGTCCAGGCTCAAATTGAAGATAATGAGCCTGCCTGTATTAGGATCGTTTATATACAACCTGACATACACAAGACAGCAGATCGATCTCCAATTTTCGGAGAGATACTTTTACAATCCCTTCCACGATACAGAAGAGCTTGTAAACCACTATTTTGAGAGCGCTCATCTCTCTTATGGCAACGGATATGCACTTTCCGCCAGCATTGCCGGAAATCTTCTCAATATAGATATAAGGTATGCGGCCAGGAATACCGATATACCGGTTCTGATCCTCGAAGGGGAGGCTATTCCGAAGAGAAATTACATTATTGATGAGTGGGAAGCGCTTAACAGCCGCTTTGAAGTGATCACCATTGAACACACCCGGGAACTTCCTCATCTCGAAGAGCCCGAGACAGTGGTCCGGCACATTGCGAATTTCCTCGATCAGAAAGGCACGGCCGCCGTATAGAAAGAACCGCGCTGCCTGTTCAGGATTTTACAGTTCAACAGGCATAGCAAAATCCCGGGAGATCTTCTTATTTTTCGATCTCCCGGGATTGTTATCTGTTTACAGATTGATTTAATCAGAAATAGTCATCCAATCATACTGTATTATCGGTCTCTCAGAGCGGCTGCTTCGACGGAACCCCTGCCTTTCTCGGATACCGTGCCGGAGTCGTGTGAATCTTCCTTATTAAAATAAGGCATCTTCCGGCATCTCCGATTGAGAACTTGTCTATTTTCTCGATCTCTCCGCCGAGTATCCTTATCCCTTTTCGTGCCCCTTCCAGCTCTTCATCGCAGTCATGCGCCTTGTAGGCTGCAAAACATCCGTTCTTTTTAACAAACGGCAGTACATATTCCGCCAGAACGGACAGGTTTGCTACCGCTCTGGAGACGCAGAGATCAAAATTCTCCCTGTATTCTCCCCTCGCCAGATCCTCCGCGCGTCCCTGAACCGCTCTCACAGATCCGTTTCTGCCACCCGTCTCCCCGTCGCTTTTCATCTCTCCCGAGATATGCAATGCATCGATCACCTCGTTTACAAAAGCAATCTTTTTTCCAACCGAATCCAGCATTGTCACATTGAGATGCGGATAGGCTACCGCGAGCGGAACACCCGGAAAGCCGGCTCCCGTACCGATGTCAAGGACAGACTTCACCGACTTCGGATCTATCACCCTGCAGAGAGTCAGGCTGTCGACAAAGTGTTTTGCCACGGCATCCTCAAAATCAACGATCCTCGTCAGATTCATCACGCGATTTCTCTCCACGATCATGTCGTAGTAAGAGACAAGCTGATCCGCCTGTTCCCTTGTCAGATTGACACCTGTCTTCTTTATTTCCCGTTCTATATATTCCGCTCTTTCAATCTCGCGCAGATTGTCCTGCTCACTCATTCCTTCACCTGTCTTCAAATTGCGGTCTTTCCATCACGTGCGGTATTTCTTACTGTCCGGATGCATTATACACGTGCGCGCATTTCTCGTTTTTTCTGCGTACGTGATTTTCTATTGCCCGTGCTTCGTCGTCCGTGCGCCTTCTACATATGATTTTTAATAATTCCCACGATGCAAAATCCGGCACGTGATCTTCAGCAATTCCCGCAGACATCGAGGGTCTTCCAAGATCGCGAACCGGACAGATGTGCATAGATGCGAAGCACCAGATTGCCTTTGTTCAGTCTTACGAGAGTCCCGGCCGATCTTTACGCGCGGCCTCTCTTTTTCAGGAAAACGAGCAGGACCGAGACATCCGCGGGACTTACACCCGCAATTCTCGAAGCCTGTCCGATCGTCTCCGGCCTGAAGTCTTTCAGTTTCTGCCTGGCTTCGATCCGGAGAGAAGGAACCTCGTCATAGTCGAGATCTTCCGGTATCTTCTTCTGCTCGGTCTTCGCGAACTGCTCGACCTGGCGCATCTGCCTCTTGATGTACCCCTCATATTTGATCTCGATGTTGACCTGTTCCTGCACATCCTCCGGAAGGTCGGGCCTCCCGGGATCCACGGCCTTCAGGCTTTGATAATCAAGTTCAGGCCTGCGGATGAGATCCGCAAGCATCGCCCCCGATTCAGGGGGAACTGTTCCGAGGTCCGTCAGGGCACGCTGGATCTCCTCGCCGGTTCCCACGCTGCAGCGGGCTATCCTCTCTATCTCTGCCGCAATCCGGCTTCTCTTGTTTTCAACTTCATTCATCCGAGCCTCTGAGATAAGTCCGCTCTCGAAGCCGACGCGCGTCAGGCGGAGGTCCGCATTGTCCTGTCTCAGCAGGAGCCTGTATTCAGCCCGGCTCGTCATCATCCGGTAGGGCTCGAAATTCTCCTTCGTCACAAGATCATCGACCAGAACACCGATATAGGCTTCCGATCTCAGGAGCACGACCGGCTCCATCCCTCTCAGTGTGCGCGAGGCATTGATCCCGGCCATGATGCCCTGCGCCGCGGCCTCCTCGTAACCGGAGCTTCCGTTAAACTGGCCTCCGGAAAACAAACCCCGTATCTGCTTGAACTCAAGCGAGCTCTTCAGCTGTCTCGGGGCAAGGCAGTCATATTCGATCGCGTAGGCATTCCTGACGATCCGCGCGTTCTCAAGTCCCGGCACAGTCCGGTACATCGCGAACTGAACGTCCTCCGGCATAGAGCTCGACATGCCATCTATGTAGATCTCATTCGTGCCCAGCCCTTCCGGCTCGAGAAAGACCTGGTGTCGCTCCTTGTCGGCGAACTTCATCACCTTGTCCTCAATCGACGGGCAGTACCTGGGGCCGGTCGCATGGATCACTCCGGCATAGAGCGGGGACCTGTCGATATTCTCCCTTATGATCCGGTGGGTCTCGCTGTTGGTGTACGTCAGCCAGCAGGACACCTGGTCGATCTGCACTGATTCGGGATCCGTCGAGAAGGAGAACGGGATCACCCTCTCATCGCCTTTCTGCTCCACGCACTTTGAGAAGTCGACGGTCCGCCCGTCAATTCGTGCGGGCGTCCCCGTCTTGAACCGGGTGAGTTTTATCCCATGCGCCTCGAGGGAGGAGGAGAGATGCGTCGCTGTCATGAGGCCGTTGGGGCCGGTCTCATTGCTCACATCCCCGTAGATGCATCTCGACTTCAGGTAGACCCCCGTACAGAGGATAACAGCCTTCGCAAAGTAAACAGCCCCTGAGATTGTGCGTACTCCCGCTATAATCTGGCCGCATTTGGGGACAAGAGATTCCTGTCTTGATGTTATGTTATCCACAATATCCACAGATTTTTGCCCGTAAATTGTGAATAGCGTCTCCAAATAGGAACACTTTTGTTTTATATCTGAATATTCTGATATATTATCTATAACATCCTTTATTGTCAGTATTTCTGTCACTTCCTGCTGCCGGATCGTCAGGTTTTCCTGGTTCTCCAGGACTCTGCGCATCTCTTTCGAGTACTCCGCCTTGTCCGCCTGAGCTCTCAGCGAGTGCACTGCCGGCCCCTTCGAGCGGTTCAGCATCTTGGACTGGATAAAGGTTCTGTCTATATTCTTTCCCATTTCACCGCCGAGAGCGTCCACTTCCCGCACGAGATGTCCCTTGGAACTGCCCCCTATATTCGGGTTGCAGGGCATCATCGCGATGGATTCCACGCTGACGGTGAAAAGAATCGTCCGAAGTCCCGTGCGCGCGCACGCCAGGGCGGCCTCGCAGCCCGCGTGGCCCGCCCCGACTACCGCGACGTCATATTCTTCTTCGATGTGGTGCATTGACATGGTCCTGTTTCTCCCCGCCGGGATCATTTTCCCATACAAAACTGCGAAAAGATCGTGTTGATGAGGTCGTCGTCGACCTCTTCCCCGATGATTTCTCCGAGCGCGCTGTAGGCATCCATAAGGTCGATCGAGAAGAAATCCTCCGGCAGCCCCTGTTCTATGCTCCCGGACACCAGCCGGAGGCTCTCCCCGGCTCTTTTGAGCGCGTTAAAATGACGGACATTTGTGATCAGTGTCTCCTCGCCGAAGCGGAGATTTCCCGAGAAGAATTTATTTCTTATCACGCTCTCGAGCTCGCGGAGCCCCGTCATCTCCCTCGCCGAGATCCTGATGATCGGAACTCTTTCCCGGGTGTCCTCCCGCGTATCCTTCGCACCCGGCTCCGTCCCCTGCCCCGTACCTGGCTCCGTCCCCGCATCCGGCTCCGCACCTGTCCCCGCGCCTGTCTCCTCGCCCGTCTCCTCGTCGATCGCCCTCCTGAGCTCCTCCTCCCGGAGGCTCACGGGAAGGTCCGATTTGTTGAGAAGAACGATGGCCTGCTTTCCGCGGATCAATCTCAGAATTTCGCGGTCATTTTCATCGAGCGCCGAGGCGGAGTCGAAGACGGCCAGGATGAGGTCGGCCTGCCCGGCGTATTCTCTGGCGCGCCCGATCCCGATTCTCTCGATCTGGTCCCTCGCGTCCCTGATCCCGGCGGTATCGATAATGCGCAGAAGCATTCCGCCGATCCGGATCTTCTCCTCGAGGATATCCCGCGTTGTGCCCTCGATCTCGGTCACGATCGCGCGGTCCTCCCCGGTCAGGGCGTTGAGAAGGGAAGATTTTCCGGCGTTCGGCTTCCCGATGATGACCGTGAGAATCCCTTCCCTGATGATTCTCCCCTCGCCGAAGGTCGAGCTGAGCCCCTCGATCTCCTCCATGACCCGGATGAGCTTTTCGCGAAGCTCCTCCGGGTAGCCCGTGAGATCCATGTGCTCGGGATCGTCGAGCGCGGCCTCTATGTAGGCGAGTTCATTCATGATCTTTCCGCGTATCTCCCCGATCCTGTTCCTCACGGAACCGGAGAGCTGCATGAGGGACGCCTTAAGCGCGTCGTCCGAACTCGCGGAAATGACATCCATGACAGCTTCCGCCTCGCTCAGGTCTATCCGGCCGCCGAGATACGCCCGCTTCGTAAATTCCCCCGGTTCCGCAGGCCTGGCCCCGGACCGGGTCACGGTCTCGAGAATCCGCCTCATGACGTAGGGGCCGCCGTGGCTGTTGATCTCGACGGTGTCCTCCGTGGTGTAGGAGCGGGGCGCCCGCATCACCATGACGAGACATTCATCGATGATTTCGCCCGTCCCGGGATCCCTGATCCTGCCGTAGTGGATCGTGTTAGCCCTGTAGACTGAGGGGTCGGCGCGGCGGACCTCCCTGTCGTTCTCCCCGCCGGTTTCCCCGCGGGCTTTCCTCCCGGTCTCCTGACCGGATTCCTCCCCCTCCTCCCGGTCCGCGGCCCTGCCCGGGAGAAAAATCCTCTTAAGAACAGCAAAAGCTTCAGGCCCCGAAATTCTGATAATTCCGATGCCCGAAGCTGTCATTCCGCTTGCTATGGCCGCGATTGTGTCGTTCACCACTTCGGCGCCACGACGACGTGGCGGTAGGGTTCTTCGCCTTCGCTGTAGGTCTCCACGTACTTGTTGCCCTGAAGCGCGGAGTGGATGATGCGCCTCTCGTAGGGATTCATCGGCTCGAGGGCGACGGGCCTTCTGGTCTTTTTAACCTTGTAGGCGATATTCCTCGCGAGATTGTTGAGCGTGTCCGCGCGGCGGGAGCGATAGTCCTCCGTGTCGAGCTTCACGCGCACATAATCATCCGTATTCTTGTTGACGACAAGGCTCGTGAGATACTGGAGCGAATCCAGCGTCTGGCCGCGCTTTCCGATCAGGAGACCCATTTCACTGCCCGAGAACGTGCAGTTGACCGCTCCCTCCTCGTAATTGTAGTCCACGGCAATCTCGGCTTCTATACCCATCGCCCCGAAGACGTCCTTTAAAAATGTCTCCGCCGCGTTCTTGAGCTCCTCCGCCTCTTCGGGGGTTCTCTGCTTCACGACGCGCTCCGGCTTCGGCTTGGAGGGCTCGTGATGAACGGCCGGCACCTCTTCCTGTCCCCTGAGGCTTTCCTCTCTCCCGGGTCTGGCCTCTCTCCTTGAGCCCGCGCCCTTCCGGTCCCGTCTGTCTTTCCTGCGGTTCTCGCGGGTTCTCTCCCTGTGAATGGGCTCTTCCCCGGCATCCGTGTCTCCGTCTGCCTCCCTTCTCGCCCTGGCGGCAGCCGCGGCAGCTCTCTTCTCGATCTCGTCGCTTGTGATGATGCGGGACTCCGTCTCCTCCTGCTGAAGGGCCTTGATCACGACCGATTCCTGGTCGGCCTTTTCAGCGGCGGCAATGATCTCCTGCTCCTTGTCGATCTCTTCCTGGGAGCGGGCACGGGCCCGGATAATTGCGGGCTTGCTTCCGATTCCAAGAAATCCGTTCGTCGCTTCCTGAACGACATCGTATTCCAGACGGTCTGATGTCACGCCGAGCTCAAGGCAGGCCTGTGTGATCGCCTCATCCGCGCTCTTCGCGGTAAATTCTCTGTACTCCATGGCTTCTCCTTATTTCTTCTTCCTGGTGCCGTTCTTTTCGTCGAACGCTTTTACCATATTTGCCTTGGACGCGATCGATCCCGGCTTTGCCGACTTGTTGTAGTAGGCCGTGGACTCCTCGACCTGACGGCGGGTCATCTCGGCGGATCTCTCCCTTATTTCCTCTCTGCGCCTGGACTCGGCCTCGATGCTGCGGGTGGATGCGTGGGCCTGTTCCGTGATCTTCTGAGGCGGAAGTCCCTGCTTTTCGCGCTTCCTGTTCATCTTCTCCTGGGCGGCCTTGATGATCTCCTCCGGAGACTCATTGTCCAGCTTCTTGTTGACGGCAAGCTGCTGCAGGGCACGGATGACCGCGCTCATGATCCAGTAGATGCCGACACCGGTCGGAAGCGTGAGACAGAAGAATGCGGACATGATCGGCATGACCGTGTTCATGCTCTGCAGGGAAGACGCGACCGCGGAAGGCTGGTCGTCGTTGTTGACCGCCGGCTGCGGCATCAGCTTGTAAGTTAACCACTGGGTGAACCAGGCGAGAATCGGAAAGAGAGCCGCGCCCAGGATCAGGGCGACCCAGAAGGCCGGCTTGTCGGTCCAGGCGTTTCTGATGATGTCGAACGGTGTATCGGAGATACTGAGTCCGAGGAAATTCGTCGCCCTGTGCACGTAGTTCTGAATGCCGGTCAGAGTGCCCTCAAAGGATTTTCCGGTGCAGATGCCCTCAAGCGCGTTCCACTGTTTGGACGTGAGGCCGTACACGGCGTCAATGATATTGGCAGTCTCGCCTTTTCCGAAGTTTCTCGTGAGTGTGGCGGCATTCGTATCCGTCACGAATTTCGTAAATGTCGTCACGAACTCGCTGTTTCCCGCGATTTCGGCGATGCGGTTGCCGATAATCGTGATGTAACCGGGAATCTTGTAGATGACCTGGTAGAGGGCGAACAGAACCGGGAGCTGAATCAGAAGCTGTACGCAGGAGCCGGTCGGTGATACACCGTACTTGGCGTAGACGGCGTTCGTCTCCTCCACCATTCTCTGCTGGGAAACCTGGTCCCTCTTTCCCTTGTACTTGTTCTGGACCCTGGTGAGCTCGGGCTGCATCAGCGTCTGCAGCTTCGAGAACCTCTGCTGCTTGATCTGAAGGGGCATCATCGCCATCAGCAGGATGACGGTGAAGATGATGATCGCCAAACCGACATTTGGGAAGCCGATCTTGCTGATCACGAAATAGATTCCGTTCATCAGCAAGCCGAGCACCTCTGCAACCCATTTGATGATTGGCATGCCGCTCTTTGTCAGTACATACGCCACGTTTCTTCCTCCTTTATCTGTCGCGGGACAACCCGCGCTGATGACATCCTCTATGATAAAGGCCGCGATGCGGAGCCTTATCATAATTTTACGATGGCCGCGTCAGCGGTCATCGCCTCAAAGGTCGCTCTTCCTTATGATCCTGTATCTCCTGCCGGTCTCCCCCTTTTCCGGCACGGGATCATATCCCCCGTGGGAGAAAGGATTGCAGCGCAGAATCCGCCAGAGCGCAAGCAGGCCTCCGATGAGAGGTCCCCTGCTCCTGACCGCTTCTATGGCATAATTTGAGCATGATGGAACATAGGGGCATCTGTACCCCTTGTAAGGAGAGATATTTTTCTGATAAAACCGGATCGCTCCGATTATAATTTTTCTCATGATATCAGTCCGGCATCAGGGCCTTCACCAGCCCGTCAAGCGACTCACAAAGTTCCCGGTACGATGCGGCGGACGCGGGTTTTCTTGCGACAATCACATAGTCACGTCCCGCCGGAAACCGGTATTCGTTCAGTCTGCAGATTTCCCTGATTCTTCTCTTAACTCTGTGGCGTACTACGCTGTTGCCGATCTTCCTGCTGACCGTGATTCCGAACCGGCTTGTCTCTTCGGGGTTTTGATCCAGTGTATAGAGAACGAGATACCTGTCGGCTTTTGAGCGCCCTGATTGGTATACTCTGACAAAGTCATTGTTTTTCTTCAATCCGGTCATATAAACATTTTTAAGCAGAAATAAGACCACATGCAGCATGTGGTCTCACGTTCTTTTCATGCGGAAATAACTTTTCTTCCCTTGGCTCTTCTCGCCGCTAAAACTTTCCTTCCACCCTTCGTGGACATTCTCTTACGAAAACCGTGAACTCTCGAATGTGAAAGTTTCTTCGGCTGAAATGTCATTTTACTCATTTCATCACCTCATATAAAATCAGATTTGCCATTCGATTATAAAGTATGGGTATATTTATGTCAAGTTAAATATGCCGCATTTTTCAGCCAAAAACAGGGCTTCCGGATTCCCTTCCTCCTGGACCCTGACTACCATGAAAGAGCAGATTCAACAAAAATAAAACCATTCGGTTAACGTAATATTATCCACAATTTGTGGATAAGTTGTGGAAAACCTGTCGGGATACCGGTGTTTTCCGTGTGTGTATTTTTTGAAACGTGCCTGATTCCGCTCTTTTTGATACAGATAAAAGAAGTTCGGGTTATGAACAATTTTCTGTTTTATGCTGTCGGATTATGTTGACCCTTTTCCCTGCCCCGGAGGCCGCATCTACTTGTAAAAGTAATCGTTTTCTACTATAATATAAGGCAAGAATCCAAAGATACCAGGGGTACCTTTTTTTTATGGACAATTTAACAGTTATACGTGAAAGCTGGCCGGCGATCCTTGACCGTATCAAGGTCGAGAATGATCTTACGGCCGTCTCTTTTTCTACCTGGATTGAGCCGATCGAGATCTACTCGGCCGATCTGGAGGGCGTCACATTCATCGTTCCGACTGACAACCACATCAATATACTGAACAAGAAATATACGCTCAAGATCAGGAACGCCATACTTGCCGAGACGGGCATCAACCTTCGGATTCATTATATCACGCCTTCCGGCATCGCGCCGCAGACAAGGAAGCAGATCGACGATTCGCTCGAGGATCTGATGGACAAAGCCCATCTGAATCCCAGATATACATTTGACACGTTCGTCGTGGGTTCAAACAACAAGTTTGCCCACGCCGCTTCGCTTGCCGTCGCGGAGGCGCCCGGGCAGATCTACAACCCGCTCTACCTCTACGCCGGGGTTGGACTCGGAAAGACGCACCTCATGCACTCAATCGCCCACTTCGTCCTGCGCGAGAACCCGAAGGCGAAGGTCCTGTACGTCACCTCCGAGGATTTCACCAACGAGCTGATCGACGCCATCAGGAACGGCAACAATTCGGCCATGTCCAATTTCCGCGACAAATACCGCAGGATTGACGTTCTCCTGATCGACGACATCCAGTTCATCATGGGCAAGGAGTCCACGCAGGAGGAATTCTTCCACACCTTCGAGGCCCTCTACAGCCAGAAGAAACAGATCATCGTCTCCTCCGACAAGCCCCCGAAGGATCTCGATATCCTCGAGGAGCGGATCCGGTCCCGCCTTGAGATGGGACTCATTGCCGACATCTCCTCTCCGGACTATGAGACCAGGATGGCGATTCTGCGCAAGAAGCAGGAACAGGAAGGCTACAAGCTCGACGACGAGATCCTCGACTATATCGCGAAGAACATCAAGTCGAACATCCGCGAGCTGGAGGGCTGCCTCAACAAGGTGCGAGCCAAGGCCGTCCTCGAGAAGCGCGACGTCAATCTCGAACTCGCCGAACAGATCCTCCAGGACATGATCACCCCGAATGAGGAGAAGTCGATCACCTCCCAGGGCATCATCCGGGCCGTCGCGGAACACTTCGGTCTCTCCCTGACGGACATCTGCAGCCAGAGAAGGGACAAAAAGTTCGTATTCCCGCGGATGATCGCGATGTACCTCTGCCGCGACATGACGAACGACTCGCTCTCGACGATTGCCGTGGCCCTCAACAAGAAGGACCACACGACCGTGATCAACTCGGTGAAGCGTATTGAAAATGACATCCAGGTCAATCCGCAGACCAGAAATACCGTTGAGGCGATCCGAAAGAAGCTGACCCCGGGCTGAGTTATCAGGGCGGTTTCTTCACAGTAATCACGTGGATATCCGCCGCCTCAGATGTGGACGGGGAAATCCGGAACACATTTTTCACATGAAAGAGATGCTTTCTCCGCAGACTTCTCCATACCGGACGGAGGGCAGACGGCCCGAGGCTGCGGGGAATCATGAACCGGTTCACAAATTCACAGTCCCTATTACTGAGACTTCTGATTATCTTTCTTTATTCTCTCTAATGGGCGCAAGGAGATACTTATGAAATTTATCGCATCCAAGACAGACCTTCAATCGGCAGTCGGCATTGCCATCAGGGCAGTCCCTTCCCACACCACCATGACGATTCTGCAGTGCATCCTGATCGAGGCTTCCGGAACCAATATCCGCTTCACGACGAACGACATGGAGATGGGGATCAGGACCAATTTCTACGGGACCGTCGAGAGACCGGGGACGATCGCCGTTGAGGCGAAGATGTTCTCGGAGATCGTGAGGAAGCTCCCCGAGGAGATCGTCACGTTTGAATCGGATGAGAACTACAATGTTCTTATCAGGAGCGGCAAGTCCAGGTTCGAGATCGCGGGAAGAAGCGGCGAGGATTTCTCGGAACTTCCGAACGTCGAGAGGGATGAGTGCGTCACGATCTCCGAGTACACGCTGAAGAACCTGATTCTTCAGACGATCTTCTCCATCTCCACGAGTGAGAACAACAAGATCATGACGGGAGAGCTTTTCGAGATCAAGGGGGACCTCCTCCGCGTCGTGGCCCTGGACGGACACCGGATCGCGATCCGGAAGGTCGCTCTCAGGGATTCCTACGAACCGAAGAGGGTGATCGTCCCCGGAAAGACACTTCAGGAGATCAGCAGGATTCTCCCAGGCGAAGTCGAGGAGATGGTGAATATCTTCTTTGCGAAGAACCACATCGTGTTCGAGATTCCCGGGACACGCATCGTGTCGAGACTGATCGACGGCGAATATTTCAATGTGGACCAGATGATCTCGACCGACTACGAGACGAAGCTCACGGTGAAGAAGAACCTGCTGCTGAGCTGTCTCGACCGCGCGATCCTCTTTGTCCGCGAGGGCGACAAGAAACCGATCATCTTCGATATCGAGGACCAGGAGCTGCGCCTCTCCATCGAGTCGCCGCTCGGCTCCATGAACGAGGAGATCGATACGCTCAAGGAGGGAAGGGACCTCGCGATCGGCTTTAATCCGAAGTTCCTGATCGACGCCCTGAAGGCGATCGACGAGGAGGACGTGACCCTTTACCTCGTCAATCCGAAGGCGCCCTGCTTTATCCGGGATGAGAGTTACACGTATCTCGTTCTTCCGGTTAATTTTATCCGGTGAGTACCGGTGAGGAGATTCTGATATGCGCGAACTGCGTCTGAGGGAAGAGTATATCACGCTGGGCCAGCTCCTGAAGGCCGAGGGCCTTGTGGAAAATGGCGCCGAGGCGAAAGAAGTCATCCAGTCCGGAGAGGCGTCGGTGAACGGGAAGGTCGACGAAAGGCGCGGCCGCAAGCTTCGGGAAGGCGACGTCGTGAGTTTCAGGGGAACGGAGATCAAAGTTGTTCGTTAAGTCGCTGGATCTCCTGAATTTCAGAAATTACGAAACGCTCTCCATCGAGTTCGATCCGGGGACGAATATTCTCTGCGGGAGCAATGCCCAGGGAAAGACGAACATCCTCGAGGCGATCTACCTGGCCGGGACGACAAAATCCCACAGGGGTTCAAAGGACCGGGATATGATAAGGATCGGCGCGGACGAGAGCCATATCAGGATGGACACGGACCGCCGGGGAGTCGGGTACAGGATCGACGTCCACCTGAAAAAGGGAAAGGGCAAAGGGTACGCCGTCGGAGGCGTCCCCTTGAGAAAGGCCGCGGACCTCTACGGATTCGCGAGCATCGTCTTCTTTTCTCCCGAGGATCTCAATATTATCAAGAACGGCCCTTCGGGAAGAAGAAGGTTTCTCGACCTGACGCTCTGCGGGATCGACAGGGTCTACATGTCGGACCTCTCCTCCTACATGCGCTGTCTCGGACAGAGAAACGCGCTGCTCAAGGAGATTTCTTTCCGTTCCGAGAGGATCAGTGAGCTGGATGTATGGGATGTCCAGCTCGCTCTCTACGGGAAGAAGATCACGGAGAGACGCGGGAGATTTATCCGCGATTTCAGCGTGACGGCCGCGGAAAAGCACCTGGTCCTCTCGGGGGGAAAGGAGAAGCTCGAGCTTCTCTACGAACCGAACGCGCCTGAGGGCGATTTTGAGGATCTTCTTCTGGCCGGCCGGGACAACGACATCAGGATGAGGTCCACCGGGACAGGTCCCCATCGGGACGACATGGCGATTCTCGCGAACGGGATGGATCTCCGCCCCTACGGGTCCCAGGGACAGCAGCGCACGGCCGCGCTGTCCATGAAGCTCGCCGAGATCGAGACGATCCTTTCGGAGAAAAACGAGATGCCGGTCCTGCTTCTCGACGACGTTCTCTCCGAACTCGACCGGGACAGGCAGGACGCCCTTCTTGCGGCGATCGACAGGACGCAGACCATCATCACCTGCACGGGGATGGATGAGTCCGTGAGGGAACGCCTTAAGGCTGACAGGGTGTTTATGGTGGCGGACGGGAGAGCCGAAGCTGTGTCCGCTCCGGAAGCCGGCGCGGAAGAACAGACGACATAACTGATGAGATTGAAATATAGAAGGATGTCCGCCGGATATGGGGCGGACGCGCTTAAGACAGGGAGTTTACGGGATGGATAACCTGGAACATGAAGAGTACGGTGCGGATCAGATACAGATTCTGAAGGGACTTGAGGCGGTTCGGAAGAGGCCGGGCATGTATATCGGTTCCACGTCGCTCCGGGGCCTTCACCATCTGGTCTATGAGATTGTGGACAACTCGATCGACGAGGCTCTTGCCGGGACCTGCGACCACATTGAAGTGACAATTCACAGGAACAATTCCGTCACGGTGATCGACAACGGCCGAGGCATTCCGGTCGGGATCAACCATCAGGCGGGAATCCCCGCCGTCGAGGTCGTCTTCACCATGCTGCACGCCGGCGGAAAATTCGGCGGCGGAGGATACAAGGTGTCGGGCGGACTTCACGGCGTCGGCGCCTCGGTCGTCAACGCGCTCTCGGAGTGGCTGGAGGTCCGGATCTTCCAGGGAGGAAAGGTCTACCAGCAGAGGTATGAGCGCGGCAAGACCATGTACAAGCTGAAAGTCGTCGGGGAATGTGATCCGGAGAAGCACGGAACGATGGTGACATTTTTCCCGGACAGGGAGATCTTCGAGGACATCAACTTTGACTTCGACACGCTGAAGCAGCGTTTCCGCGAGATGGCGTTCCTCACGAAGGGACTCAAGTTCACGTTCACGGACGAGAGGCCGGAGGACGACCCGCTCCAGAGGGTCTTCCACTACGAGGGCGGGATCGTCGAGTTCGTGCAGTACCTGAACCGCAGCTCGTCCGTTCTCTACCCGAAGGTGATCTACTGTGAGGGCGAGAAGAACGGCGTGGTCGTCGAGGTCGCGATGCAGCACAACGACGGCTTCAAGGAGAACACCTACGGGTTCGTCAACAACATCGTGACCCCCGAGGGCGGCATGCACGTCGAGGGATTCCGGCTGGCGCTCACCAAGGTGTTCAACGACTACGCGAGGAAGAACAAGCTGATCAAGGACTCTGAGCCGAACCTGAGCGGCGAGGACATCCGCGAGGGCCTGACCGCGATCATCTCCATCAAGATCGAGGACCCGCAGTTCGAGGGACAGACCAAGATGAAGCTCGGCAACTCCGAGGCGAGGGGCGCCGTGAACACGATCGTCACGGACCAGCTGACGATCTTCCTCGAGCAGAACCCGAATATCGCCAAGGCGACGGTGGACAAGTCGGTTCTTGCCCAGAGGGCCCGGGAGGCTGCCAGGAAGGCGCGGGACCTGACGAGGAGAAAGTCCGCGCTCGACGGCATGTCTCTGCCCGGCAAGCTCGCCGACTGCACGGACAAGAATCCGAAGAACTGCGAGATCTTTATCGTCGAGGGCGATTCCGCGGGCGGCTCCGCCAAGACCGCGAGGTCGAGGGCGACGCAGGCGATCCTCCCCTTGAGGGGAAAGATCCTCAACGTCGAGAAGGCGAGGCTCGACCGGATCTACGGGAACGCCGAGATCAAGGCCATGATCACGGCCTTCGGGACCGGAATCCACGAGGATTTCGATATAGAGAAGCTCCGCTACGACAAGATCATCATCATGACGGATGCCGACGTCGACGGGGCTCATATCGCGACGCTGATGCTGACATTTTTATACAGGTTCATGCCGGAACTGATCAGGCAGGGGCACGTGTATCTCGCGCAGCCCCCGCTCTACAAGGTCGAGAAGAACAAGAAGGTCTGGTACGCCTACTCCGACCAGGAGCTTGAGAAGATCATCCTGGAGATCGGGCGCGACCAGAACAACAAGATTCAGCGGTACAAGGGACTCGGCGAGATGGACGCGGACCAGCTCTGGGATACGACGATGGACCCGGAGAAGAGGGTTCTCCTCCGCGTGAATATGGACGAGGACGCGGCTTCGGAGCTGGATCTCACGTTTACGACGCTGATGGGCGACAAGGTGGAGCCCAGGCGAGAGTTTATTGAGGAAAACGCGAAGTACGTGACGAACCTTGACGTGTAAAAAGGATCTGGTGATATGGACGACAAAGTATTTGACAACATACATGAGGTAGACCTGAAGAAGACCATGGAGACGTCGTACATCGACTACGCGATGTCCGTCATCGTCGCCAGGGCCCTGCCCGACGTGAGGGACGGCCTGAAGCCCGTCCAGCGCCGGGTCCTCTGGTCTATGATCGAGCTGAACAACGGCCCGGACAAGCCGCACAGGAAGTGCGCCCGTATCGTCGGCGACACCATGGGTAAATACCACCCCCACGGCGATACGTCCATCTACGGGGCGCTCGTCAACATGGCGCAGGAGTGGTCGTTCCACTACCCGCTCGTCGACGGCCACGGCAACTTCGGCTCCGTCGACGGGGACTCGCCCGCGGCGATGAGGTACACGGAGGCCAGGCTCTCGAAGATCTCCATGGAGATGCTGGCCGATATCAACAAGAACACCGTGGACTTCGTGCCGAACTTCGACGAGACGGAGAAGGAGCCGTCGGTCCTTCCAGCGAGAATCCCCAACCTCCTGATCAACGGAACGACCGGAATCGCCGTCGGAATGGCGACGAACATGCCGCCCCACAACCTTGGGGAGGTGGTCGACGCCTGCGTGAAGATGATCGACGACAAGGTGGGCGGCGAGCACGAGACGACCGACGACGACGTCATCAGGATCGTGAAGGGGCCCGATTTTCCGACCGGAGCGACGATTCTCGGCCGGCGCGGGATCGAGGAGGCCTACCGGACCGGCAGGGGAAAGATCACGGTGCGCGCCGTCTCGAGGATCGAGACGCTGCCGAACGGGAAGTCTGAGATCCTGGTCTCCGAACTCCCCTACCTCGTCAACAAGGCGAGGCTGATCGAATCCATCGCGGAGCTTGTCAAGAACAAGAAGATCGACGGCATCACGGGCTTAAGCGACCACTCCAGCCGCGAGGGCATGGAGATCTGCATCGAGGTGAGGCGTGACGCGAACGCGAACGTCATTCTGAACCAGCTCTACAAGCACACCCAGCTGCAGGACACGTTCGGCGTGAACAACCTCGCCCTCGTGGACGGCCAGCCGAAGGTGTTGACGCTGCTTGAGATCCTGAAGTATTTCCTCCTTCACCAGGAGGATGTCGTCACGCGGAGGACGCGGTACGACCTCAACAAGGCCGAGGAGCGGGCCCACATCCTGGAGGGACTGCTGGTCGCGCTCGACCACATCGACGAGGTGATCCATATCATCCGGTCTTCGGCAAATGTGCAGGAGGCCAAGGAAGAGCTCATGAAGCGCTTCGGGCTTGACGACGTGCAGGCCCAGGCAATCGTCGATATGCGCCTCCGCGCCCTGACAGGCCTCGAGCGTAACAAGATCGAGACGGAGTACGCGGAACTCAAGAAGACGATCGACCGCCTGAAGGCGATCCTCTCCGACAAGAACCTCCTTCTCGGCGTGATCAGGGAAGAACTGCTTGCGATTAAGGATAAATACGCGGACGAGAGGCGGACCCAGATCATCTTCGACTCGTCCGACATCTCGGTTGAGGACATGATTCCCGACGAGAACATGGTGATCTCCGCGACGCGTCTCGGCTACATCAAGAGGATGACGCCGGACAACTTCCGGAGCCAGAACCGCGGCGGCAAGGGGATCAAGGGGATGCAGACGATCGAGGACGACAGCGTCGTCGACGTCATGATGACGCAGAACCTGAGCAATATCTTCTTCTTCACGAACAAGGGACGCTGCTACCGCCTCAAGGCCTACCAGATCCCGGAGGCGGGCCGGACCGCGAGAGGAACGGCGCTCGTGAACCTGCTGATGCTTCAGCCGGACGAGCACGTGACGACGGTTCTCCCGATCAGGGAGATCAACGGCAGCTCCTTCCTCGTGATGGCGACGAGGAAAGGCCTCGTGAAGAGGACGCCGATGTCCGCGTTCGCGAACATCAGGAAGACCGGCATCGCGGCGATCAGCCTTCAGGAAGACGACGAGCTGATCGAGGTCAAGTGGGACGACCAGGGACAGGATTTCATCCTGATCTCGAAGCTCGGCATGAGCATCCGCTTCAACGCGTCGGATATGCGCCCGATGGGCCGCTCGGCGAGAGGCGTCAGGGGCATGAAGCTCATGGCCGGCGACGAAGTCGTCAACATGGTGACCGAGAAGCAGGGCAGCCACATCCTGTTCATCTCCGAGAAGGGTCTCGGAAAGCTCACGAAGATGAGCGAGTTCAGGGTCCAGCACAGGGGAGGCAGCGGCCTCAAGTGCTACAAGATCACGGAGCGGTCGGGAAGCCTCGTCGGCGCCAGGGCCATCGTGGAGGAGGATGACCTCCTTCTGATCACGACGGAAGGCGTCGTAATCAGGATCCCGTGCCGCAGCATCTCGATCCTCGGCAGGATCACGACCGGCGTGAAGGTCATGGACCTGGCGCCCGGCGTGTCGGTGGCGAGTTTCACCAGAGTGAAGGAGGATCCGGAGCCGGAGGATGAAGAGGTACCGGAAGGAGACGGATCCGGTGAACCCGGGCCGGATGAAGGCGAATCCGGTGATGCTTAAGGGGACCGGCTGAGGGCATTCGGGAGGTTTGATGAAGATGCGAGCAGCGCTGATCGGAGCCGGATTTGCCGGCAATATGCACGCGGAGGCGCTCCGCGCCTGCGGGGTTGAACTGGCCGCCGTCGTCACGACGAGGGAGGAGACCGCGAGGAGATTCGCCGGGCAGTGGGACATCCCCGTCTGGGGGACGTCGCCGGAGCTCGCCTATGCAGACGGGATCGACGCGGTTCACATCTGCACGCCCCCCTCCTCGCATGGCATCTACGCCGGGGAGGCGCTGCGCCGGGGAAAGCACGTCTTCTGCGAGAAGCCGCTTTGCTTTGACCCCGATGAGGCGGACGCGCTCGCGGAGCTGGCTGCGAAAAGCGGAAAGATCTGCGCGCTGACCTACAACGTGCGCTACCACATGGCGGTGGAGAGGGCGCGGGAGCTGATCCGGTCGGGCGCGTTCGGAAGACCCATCCTGATACACGGCTCCTACCTGCAGGAGTTTCACACACTGCCCTCCCCCTACGGCTGGAGGTACGATTCGGAGCTGTCCGGGAAGATGAGGGCCGTCACGGAGATCGGCAGCCACTGGATCGATACCGCGCAGTATGTGTCGGGGGTGAAGGTGGAGGCGGTGTCGGCATTTTTCGGGAATTTTTTCCCGGAGCGGATGCTCGCGGGCGGAATGATGACGAGGATAAGGCCCGGGGAAGAGGTCGATCCCTCCTCGGTCCTCCGCGTGGATTCGGAGGACGCGGCGTGTGTCATGCTGAAGTACTCCGACGGGGCGATCGGCAGCGTGATGCTGTCCGAGGTGTCCCCCGGCCGCGGCAACCGGCTGAGCCTCGAGGTCACCTGCGAGAACGGAAATCTCTGGTGGAACGAGGAGGAGAATAACGTCCTCCACACGGCGAGGTCCGGTGAAGGCGTGCACTCGGAGATCTTCGCGTTCGGCAACGGCTTCAACGACACGTTCGTCGCGCTGATGAGGAATTTCTACCGGGCGGTCAGGCTCGGGGACGGGCTGTCCGCCGGAGGTTTCACGGGAAACGATCAGGCAGCCGGGGAAAACACGGCGGACGGAGCCGGGGATACCGGGCACCCGACGTTCGCGGAAGGGGCCGAGATCGTGAAGATCTGCGAGGCGATCTTCGCGAGCGCGAATGACGGATCCGCCTGGAAGGAGATCGGGCGCTGAGAGGATGAGAGAATGAGCGGGAAGAAAGCGCTGACGGCGGAGACGGTGATCGAACTACTGGGCCTGACCCCGCTTGCCGGGGAGGGAGGGCTCTGCCGCCAGACCTACGTAAGCGGGGTGAAGACCGGGAGCGGCGAGGCCGCGGGAACCGCGATCTACTACCTGCTGCGGGAGACGTCATTTTCACACTTGCACAGGCTGACCGGAGACGAGGTCTATCACTTCTATCTCGGCGACCCTGTGGAACTCACGGAGCTTAAGCCGGACGGGACGGCTTCCGTCACGGTGCTCGGGCAGGACCTCTCCGCGGGCGAGCAGGTCCAGCACCTTGTTCCCGCCGGGAACTGGCAGGGGTCGAGGCTCGCGGAAGGCGGAAAATGGGCGCTGCTCGGGACGACGATGTGCCCCGGTTACACGGATTCGTGCTATGAGCACGGCGACGCGGAAAAGCTCTCCTCGGAGTATCCGCAGATGGCGGAGATGATCGGGAAGCTGACGGGCGAGGTGTCGTACTGACGGGACTGCAGAAACATTTTTATAATAATAATAGAGGAAGAGGGACATTTCCCGTGACCGCTGCCGCATGAGCGCGGCCGGCCGGGGAGATGTCCCTCCTTATTTTTGTTATAAAATGCGGCCTCTTTTCGCGAGACGGGGCCTGTGCCCGCGCGGTCCTTTCCGCCTCCGCTCCGGCGATTTCGCCGGCTTTCCGCAATTGTGAAAAAGGCGGCTATTTGTTATGATAATCGGGAGGAAACGGACTATGAATAAAATAATAACTGGCGTCATCATCGCTGCGGGGGCCGCGTGCGCCGCGGTGATCGGCTTCGCCGCGTTTTTTATGGAAAATGTCATGCACGGCAGGCGGCAGACTCCGGAGGAAGCGATGGAGTGGCAGCGGAGCCACTATGACACGGGCTGGTACGACGCGTATGATAAGGAAAACTACACCGTCAGAAGTTACGACGGGTACGAGCTCCACGCGACGCTCGTGAGAAATCCCGCCGGCTCGGACCGGTACGTCATCCTCACGCACGGATACACGGATACCCGCTTCGGGATGCTGAAATACATGAAGATCTACCTGGATCTCGGCTTCCACTGCGTGATCTACGACATCAGGGACCACGGCGAGAATAAGCGGACTTTCTGCACCTACAGCGTCCGCGAGGCCCGGGACCTGACCGCGGTGGCGGAGGATGCCCGGGAGCGGTTCGGCAGGGATATCTCGATCGGCCTGCACGGCGAATCGCTCGGGGCGGCGACGACCGCGAGGTCGCTCATGTACGGGCAGGATTACAGTTTCGCTGTGTGCGACTGCGGGTTCGCCGACATCGAAAATGTTCTCTTCGGCGCCCTGAAATACATGCACATCCCGAGGGCAGTCGGAAAGATCTCGTCGGCGATGGCGAAGCTTCGGTACGGGTACTCATTTTCCGAGATGACGCCGATCCAGGCCCTCGCCGGGAACCGGGTCCCGATGCTCTTTATCCACGGAGAGGACGACAGCTTTATCCCGCCGGACAACAGCCGCAGGATGAGCGAGGCGACGGCCGGCTATTCGGAGCTGCATCTCATCCCGGGAGCGGGGCACGCGAAATCCGTGCTGACGGACCCGGGGCTTTACGCGGAGATCGTGAAGACATTTATCGCAGGGAGAACAGGAAGATGAACGTGAACGGAGAACCGCTGGGTGATCCCAGGTGGGGCGAACTTCGGTTTTACTGGAAGTCGCTCGAAGCAGATTTTGCCGTTAACGTGCTTGAGGGGCAGGGCATCCCGGCCTACCGGCTCGGGGACGCCTCCGAAGTCTACTGGCGCGGGCGCGGCGGCGCGAAGGTCTACGTGAGGGAGTGCGACAGGGACCGGGCGGAGCGGATCCTTGCCGAGATGGAGAGCGAGGCGGGGGTCTCCGAAGAGGAACTTTCGGCTGAGGCGGAAGCCGCCGGGGGAGACCCGGATGACATCTGACAGATGACGGGGCGGCCATGACGGCCCGCGCGGTCATCGTTGAACCGGAAAACGGAAGCAAGATAAGAGGTCTGTATGAAGAAAACAGTGAAAAACCGCATTTTTAAGAGGAGAACGGGTTTCCTTGCGCAGGTGATGGCGCTTGCCGCGCTGTCTGTCCTCTTTGCCGCGGCAGCGGGGCCTGTCTCCGCGAGTGCCGGCAGCGAGGCTCCCCGGGTGAAGGAGGTGTCCGGGTTTGAGGCGTTTTCGAGAGAGGTGTCCGCGATATGCAGACAATATAATATAAGAAGCGCTGCTTCGGAAAAGGCCCCGTCGGAATTTGATACCTGCCGCCTGATCGCGAAAGGGCGGGACGTCGACCTGACGGGACTCTCCCCCGTCGCCGCGGTGCGGGACGGCGAGGGATACTATGTCCTCCAGTTCGAAACTGCCGGGGAGGCAAGGGACGCTTACCGGAAGATCCGGGCATCCGGCACGGCCAGCTGGGTCGAGCCCGACAGGATCTGCAGGCTATCCGGAACGTCGGTTTCAGCGGCACCCCGGGGCTCCGTCGCCTCTTTCAATTCGTGGGGCGCCTCGAAGATCGGAGTGGGCCGGTTTGCGGGCCTGCTTAAAGGCGTGCCGAGAAAAGTGACGGTCGCGGTGGTCGATTCCGGCGTGAGCTCCCACCCTTTCCTCAAGGGACGGGTTCTCTCCGGCGGGCACGATTACGTCGACGGGGACAGTTCTCCGACAGATGTGAGCGGTGGAACCGGGCACGGGACGCACGTGGCCGGCATCATCGTCGACTGCACGCCGGGCCTCAACGTGAAGATCCTCCCGGTCAGGGTGGCGGACAAGGCCGGAGACTGTGACATGCTCAATGTCGGCATGGGGATCCGCTACGCGGCCTGCCACGGCGCGAAGATCATCAACCTGAGCCTCTGCGGAGGCCAGCTCAGGTATGTGGACGAGGCGGTCTCCTACGCGGTCAGCAAGGGGGCGACGGTCGTCGCCGCCGCCGGAAACAACGCGGGCAGCACGGCGAATTACTGCCCCGCCCACCTGAGCAACGCGATCGTCGTATCGGCTCTCTCCGAGAGTCTCGGGAGGACCTGGTATTCCAATTACGGGAGCTCCGTAGACGTCGCGGCTCCCGGTGACGCCATCCTGAGCTGTGCCCCGGGCGGCGGATTCGTCTATATGGACGGGACCTCGATGGCGGCTCCCCACGTGTCCGCCGTCGCGGCGATGCTGAAACTGGCGCATCCGTCCGCGACGCCCGCGAGAATCCAGAGCCTCATCGTTTCCAGAGCAAAAGATATCGGCGCGGCCGGCAAGGACAAATACTTCGGGTACGGCATGGTGTACGCCGGATCCTACGGCCTCGTCAAGCCGTCAGGGGTCACGCTGCTGCCAAAGGCAGTCACGATCAAGCTCGGAAACGGGCGGACGCTGACGGCAACCGTGTCGCCGTATGACGCGGCGGACAAGTCGCTAACATGGACGAGCAGCAACCGCGACGTCGCCCGGGTGAGCAGCACGGGCCGGGTGTCCTCGAGGGCGGCCGGAAAGACGACGATCACGGTGAAGACGGTGAACGGGAAAACGGCGAAGTGCGAAGTGACCGTTGTTAAATAACAGCTGTTAATAATAACAAATGGCCCTGAAATACCGGCCGCGGAGTATTTTCTTTCGTATATCTTAATAAGGAAGAAAGCGCGGACGGGAAGGGCTCCTGCGGGTACGGGATATGAGTACAATTCTGAAAGATATTCTTGAAAATGTATCCAGAGTCATGATCGGCAGGGAGCGCGAGACGGAGCTGATCCTCGCCTCGTTTGCTGCCGGAGGCCACGTCCTTGTCGAGGACGTCCCGGGCACGGGAAAGACGGTTCTCGCCAGATCCCTCGCGAAATCGATGGATCTCGTCTTTTCGCGCATCCAGTTCACGCCGGATCTTCTGCCCGGCGACGTGACGGGACAGAGCGTCTACAATCAGGCCGAGGCCCGCTTCGTGTTCCGGGAGGGACCGGTCTTTACGAACGTCCTGCTCGCCGACGAGATCAACCGCGCGGCCCCGCGGACGCAGTCCGCTCTTCTCGAGTGCATGGGCGAGGGCCAGGTGACCGTGGATGGGGAGACGAGGGAGCTTAAGAAGCCGTTTTTCGTCATCGCGACCCAGAATCCGGTGGAGACGCTTGGCTGTTTTCCGCTCCCGGAGGCGGAGCTCGACCGCTTTCTCATGAAGATCAGCATGGGCGGCCTCAGCGCCGGGGACGAGAGGCGGATGCTCGACCGCTTTATCACGGACGAACCGCTCTCCGCTCTGTCCGCCGTCGCGGGGGAGAAAGAGATGCTGGCCGTCCGCGAGGAGTGCAGGCGCGTCCGCGTACACAACGACCTGAGAAACTATATTGTCTCGCTCTGCCAGGCGACGAGGAGCGGAGAGAATACGGAGTACCGGGAGGGAATCAGCCCGAGAGGGACGCTGGCGCTTCTCCGCGCGTCCCAGGGATATGCCCTCGTCAGGGGGCGCGACTTCGTGGTTCCCGAGGACATCAAGGAGGTGGCGGTGCCCGTGATGGCGCACAGGTGCCTCTTCGAGGCCGCGGGAGACCGGGAGAAGGAGGACAGGATACGCAGGTACCTCACGCAGGTCCCGGTCCCGACGGAGGACTGGAGCCTCCGTGGATAGAGAAGCTCCGGCAGGGGAAAGCCGGAGCTGTCTCACATACACTGACATAAGGAGGATATAGGGATGAAGAGAGTAATGATGAAGACAGCCGCGTTTATCGCAGCCGCTTCTCTTCTGCTGCCGGCAGCCGTGTCCGGCGGGGAGCAGACGGGAACTGACAATCACACGATCGCGATGACATCGAGGACCGAATATCTCGGGGAGTGGGAACAGGACGGGGACAAATATCTCTGCGAATACCAGTACCCGGTGATCTCGGTCGGCTCCGGCGAGGCCGAGGAGTACCCGGAGCTCTGCGCTGCCCTTGAAGAGATGAACGGGGAGATCGCGGAGAACATGAAAGCCGAGTACGAGGCGGATCTTGCCGAGGCCAGGGAGATGGCCCGGGACAACCCGGAGAACTTTATGACGCACACCCGGGAACTCCGGTTCTACGTACAGCGCGCCGACGCGCACGCGGTGAGCCTTCTCGGCACGGTGTGGGCTTTCCTCGGAGGCGTTCACGGCACAAGCGCCTATATGAGCCGGAACTTTGACCCGAAGAGCGGGAAAGAGCTCGCCCTCGGCGACGTCGTCACCGACGTGGGCGCGCTCAGGGAGCTTCTCGTTGAGCAGCTCGAGGAGACATACGATTACATGGACTGGAGCGAACCGCGCGAGGCGCTCGATGTGGAGAACGCGGACAAATGGGTCTGGACCGTCGGCTACGACGGGATCGGGATCTATTTCGGGAATTATGAGCTCGGCAGCTACGCCGAGGGGATGCAGACGGCGTTTATTCCGTACGCGGGAAATGAGGACATTTTCAACGGGGAATACCTGGACGTTCCGTCCGCCTACGGCGTGCAGCTTCTGAAGTCCGGGGAGAACGGATTCGATCTCGACGGGGACGGACAGGCTGAGACAGTCAGCGTGAGCGGGGTCTTTGACGAATACGCCTATAAGGAAATTGACGTGAGCGCGGGCGGCTCGACGCTGAAGACGGACGATATCTACTGCTACGACTTTGATTCGACACTCGTGTGTTCCGGCGACATCCGCGCGGTCTATGTCGAGGTCAGCGAGGACAACGACTACGCCGAGACCTACTGCTATAAGCTCGACGACAGTTCATCTCCGAAGTTCGCGCCCTCCCTTGCGGGGGTCATCCCCGAGGGAAGGTACGGGGAGCTGATCGATGGGGATTCCTGGAGCCGCTATGTGCTGACCGATCCGGACTGCTTCCTGCTCGACACGAGGGCGGATATGCTGAGCACCCTCTCGGCGTCGAGGCCCTACACCGTCGGTGAGGACGGCATGCCGGAACCGCTGAGCGACTGGTACGAGTTCCAGTTCACCCGGACGCTGACCGCGAAGCAGGACTTTGAGGCTGAACTCGTCGGCGAGGACGGCAGCGGGGAAGGTTCCTTTACCGTTCCGGCCGGGACGGAGCTCACCCTTCTGAGAACTGACGATGAGAACTGGACGGACGCGACGACGCCGGACGGGAAGATCGTGAGGATCACGGTGGACAGCAATAAGTGGCCGAGGACAGTTGGCGGCACGGAGATCGACGATCTCTTCGAGGGGATGGTATTCGCCGGCTGACGCCCGGACACATGGCCTTATAATAAGGAAACGCCGCGGTTCCTTCCGGAACCGCGGCGCTAAGCGGATAATGGGAATCGAACCCACCTTTCATGCTTGGGAAGCACGTGTTCTACCGATGAACTATATCCGCGCGTTATGATTTATCAACGACAGTATAGACGATTCCGAAAAGAAAAGCAAGCACGAAACTTCAGCGCAAAAGGCGCGGGTGGGGTGCCGGGACGTATCATCCGTGTCCACGGCGGCATATCTTGGGGTGGTGCCGGAGACCCTATACATCATTTTGCGAGGGACCTGCTTTTCGCCGAAAATGCCCGAAAATCTGAGGAAAATGACCCCAAAATCTGATTGACAACATTTTTTCCCTTCGGTATAATGACAAAGTGCTCTTTCAGAGAGCGCGTTTTTTAACAGCACGAAAGGCTTCCGCGGGAAACCTTTGGTGAATGGCGTTTCGGTCTTATGGAGAAGTACTCAAGTGGCCGAAGAGGCGCCCCTGCTAAGGGTGTAGATCGCGAAAGCGATGCGGGGGTTCAAATCCCCCCTTCTCCGTTCCTCGGATTCAGGGATCCGGTTCTGACGGGCCGGCGGAAAAGAATTTGAGAAAAATCTCATTTGATGTTGACAGCATGGTTTCATAATGCTAATATATCAAATGCGCTCGCGAAAAGCGCGGGCACCCGAACATTGATAACTGAACAGTGAGACACATACTAAAGACTCGAAAATTCCTAAACAATTGAGAACAAAATCTCAACAGTAAAAAA
>CACYEN010000034.1 GCA_902773435.1 uncultured Lachnospiraceae bacterium
ACATCGCGCCGCGGGAAAGAAAAGGCACGCTGAACAGAAATCCCTCGAACGTGCCGAGGGCGCCGTACTGGTTCACGAAACCGTCGACGGGCTCGTTATGCAGCAATGCCAAAAAACGTTCCTTCTGGGTCATCATCTTTCTGTCCTCCCGATCCTCTCCTGCAGTCGTGAAACTTCAGAAAAAATGGCTGTTTTCACTGTCAAAAATGCATCATTTCATTTTAATTGTGTTATTATTATAGTAACTTTTGGCCAATACGGCAAACCCGCTTCAACGTTGTTTATTATCTCAGAAAGGACAGACAGGTTATGGAAGAAAAGAAACCCAAATATGATCTTTTTCACGTAGACGATCCCTATCCCGAAAAGCACTATATCCTTACGGATGAGGAGAAAAAGGCCAGTAAGTTCGGCAAGCTCGTCTTCCCGTTCCCTCAGGAGCATAACGAAGTCGTGGCGGAAGGCACGGACGAGGACTACGTCGTGAACCCTCAGGCGTATTTCCGCGGCGCCAGCCAGATCCCCGGCGCGGAGTTTAACTCGAGCTACCAGATCTTCGTAAAGCCGTTCTTCCTGGATCGCGTGCAGCACCGTCACAAAAAAGATGAGTTTCTGGTCTTCCTGGGCGCGAATTCCACGAACGTGTTCGATTTCGATGCGCACATCGAATTCACGCTGGGCAAAGGCGATGAGGCCGAGACCTACATCATCGATAAGCCCACGATCGTCCGCATCCCCGCGGGCGTGTATCACTGCCCTCTGAACTTTAAGGAGATCAACAAACCCGTCATGTTCATGGCCTCGCTGATGCAGCCCATGTTCGGCGGCATCTACGATCTGCCGGACGGCACCACGATGGAGATGTACTATAACGGACCCAGACAGTGCAAGTATAACGAAGAAAAGAAGTGCGACGCCTGCGGCAAGTGCCTTCAGGAGAAGTGGGACGAGTAATATCGTCCTCCGCGGCGCGGGCCGGCCGCTCGGGCCCCTGCGCATCCTGAACGCGAAAGATCTCCGGGATATCCTCCCGGAGATCTTTTTTCATGTTTTTTCGGGTCGTTCCGCCGGGGCCCGCCGGCACGTTTCACCGACGCCTTTCACCGGCGCACTTCACCGGCATCCGTCCGGACCGGTCAGTCCTGATCCTCCTTGATCTCAACGTCGCCGAAGCAGGCGCCGCAGATGTTGCAGCGCTTCTTGTCATTGAACTTGCAGAAGCGGACGTTGTCGCCCATGTACAGATAGGTGTACTTGCGGCTGAACCACTCGCGGTCGTCGGCCTTGCTCTCCGTGCGGACCACGGTGCCCCAGGTGCCGTGCATGAACGCGGCCTGGAACAGCAGCGGCTTCTTCATCTTGCGGAAGCGGATCGGGCAGTGCCAAACCGTCGGAGGAAGGCGGACCACCGTGGGTTTCGTGATGACCTTCGTCTCCATGTGGTCGGGATCGTCGCCGATCTCGAACGAGATCTCCGCGTCGAAATCGAACATGTTCATGGGGTCCGCGCCCATGAAGAAGATGTACTCGTCCACGCCCTGGTGGAAGTGCGGCTCCTCCATGTCATTGGCCGCCGTGAAGATCTGCCAGCCGACGTTGTATGTAGCGTCTTCCATGTAGATGTCGCCGCGGAAATATGCCTGCGGCGAAGGGCACCATGCGCCCCACTTCGTCTCTTCTTTCGGCATAGCCAGCACGCATTTCCTGATCTCCTCCGTCAATGCCGGCTTCGGGAAGTCCAGCGTGCTCGCCTCGGAATAAGGGATCGACTTATATCCCGGCCGGATCACCGTGGTCAGGGAGCTCGGCGCCTTATCGGGATCGTAAGAGCCCTTCTGCGTGTACTGCTTCACGTTATCTTCATTGATCACGGTCCACGGAACGGACTTCGGCGCGCCCGGAACGTCCACATGCGCCAGGCGGTGCGTCTCTGCCTCGGAGTACTCATACCGCGGGTTTCCGTCCGGCCCTTCGACCAGCTTTACCGAGCCGGGCCTACCGGCGAACAGGACCGCCTGGAACAGCACGGGCTTATCCACACGGACGAAGGTCAGCGGGCTGTGCCACCAGTTCTTCGGGACCTTCACGAGGGTCGGCTCCGTGATGACGATCTTTTCCATCTGATCCAGCGAGGGACCCATGTAGAAATGAATCTCCGCGTCCCAGGACGAGAACACGTCGGGGAGGACCGCTCCCAGGAAGACCAGGTTCTCCATTTCCCTGTGATAGATCGGTTCCGTCTCCATCTGCACCGGAGCGGTTATGACCTGAAAGCCGGTGTACATGACCGCCTCCGGAAGATCTTTCTCACCGTGAAGGAACGGCTGAATGTGGAGTCCCCAGTCGCCGCAGTCGACCTCTTCCGGGGTAAACTCATGAAACAGTTTTTCAAATTTCTCCTGCATCACTATCCTCCCAATACCCTTGATAATGAAACTGCCCCGCCGCAGCGGTACGGCTGCAGCGGGGCAGCGATCAGCAATGCTGATGCATGTTCATATTACTGCCAGTAGAGATGCTGATACACGTAACCGTTCAGTCCGTAAACGGCGCCGCCCAGATCAGCGCTGACCGCCATCGGGGAGACCGCCTCGCACATCGCGTACCAGGGGCAGACCTCCTGGAAGACTTCCAGGCCGTGATAGATGTAGTCGCTGCGCTCAGCGGGATCCACCAGTCTCAGGGCCGTCTGGAAGTTCTCATAAGCCTCATCTCTCTGCGGACCGCTCCATCCCAGCGGGACGAAGTCCATGTAGTTTCCGCAGACATCCGCGATCTGGTAGCTGGGAGCGACCAGATAGAACAGCGCGATATCGAAGTTCGTCTCATCCATGACCGTCGCGAAATAGGTCGCGCTGTCCAGAGGGACGATCTCGACGTTCACGCCGATCGCGGAGAGGTTATCCTGAATGACCGTAGCGGCATTGTTATAATCCTCTGCGCCGTTCGTGATGAGCTTCAGGGTCTGGCCGACCAGTCCGCCGGACTCCGCATACTGCTGGGCGAGAGCGACCCGGTCTTCCTGAGACATGTTAAGATCATACATCTCGGAGATCTCAGAGAATCTGGGCTCATAGTCCGTCTGGTAATTCGAGGTAGCATAGGTGCAGGGCTCCGAAGTACCGCCGAACATGATCTGGGCCACGTCATTTCTGTTAATGGCGTAACTGACCGCATATCTGGCATCCTGGTTCGCCAGGGGTCCGTTGAAGCTGTACAGGGCAGTGATGCTGTACTTGCCGAAGTTCGAAGTCACGTTATATCCGAGCTCGCTCACATAGTCCATCTCAGCGAAAGGAATGGAGCTGGCGATATCCAGACCGCCGGTCTCAAGCTCGTTGATGTACTGCGAGGGCTCGTTGATGACCTTGAAGTTGATCTGCTGGATCTGCGGCTGATCGCCCCAGTAATCGTCACGCGCCACAGCGGTAACATGGCT
>CACYEN010000035.1 GCA_902773435.1 uncultured Lachnospiraceae bacterium
GGGCTTGAGGCCGGAGTCAGACAGTGCCTGGCGCACGGGGCCCGCGGTCTTCTCGACGAGGTGATGGGTCAGCTCATTGAACTTGGCCCTCGTCAGGTCCATATCGAAGTGCTTCGGGTTGCCGTCCACCGCCGTGATGAACGGAAGGTTGATATTCGTCGTCGTCGCGTTGGACAGATCCTTCTTCGCCTTCTCGGCCGCTTCCTTGATTCTCTGAAGCGTCATGCTGTCCTTGGAGAGGTCGACTCCCTCTCTCCTCTTGAAATCCTCGACCATGTAGTTTGTCAGCACGTTGTCGAAATCGTCACCGCCGAGGTGGCTGTCGCCGTTGACCGCGAGAACTTCGATGACGCCGTCGCCGATATCGATGATCGAGACGTCGAACGTGCCGCCGCCGAGGTCGTAGACCATGATCTTCTGCTCTCTCTCATTGTCGAGACCGTAGGCAAGCGCGGCGGCCGTCGGCTCGTTGATGACTCTCTTGACGTCGAGGCCGGCGATTCTTCCGGCGTCCTTCGTCGCCTGGCGCTGCGCGTCGTTGAAATACGCGGGAACCGTGATGACGGCTTCCGTTACCTTCTCGCCGAGGTACGCTTCCGCGTCGGCCTTCAACTTCTGGAGAATCATCGAGGAGATCTCCTGCGGCGTATAGGTCTTTCCGCCCGCTGTGACCTTCTCGCTCGTTCCCATCTTTCTCTTGATCGAGGAGATGGTGTTCTCCGAGTTCGTAACTGCCTGGTTCTTGGCGGAATTGCCGACCAGACGCTCTCCGTCCTTCGTAAATGCCACGACCGACGGCGTCGTTCTCGCGCCCTCAGCGTTGGCGATGACTACCGGCTGCCCGCCTTCCATGACCGCTACGCAGCTGTTCGTTGTACCAAGATCGATTCCTATGACTTTTCCCATGATTAAACCTCCAACATTATTCTGAATTTATGTAAACCGTCCGTCTTATCCGGCGGCCCGCGCTTTGCTCACGACAGGCCTCGAAGCAGCTCAGTTCGCCACTTTCACCATGCTGGGACGGACGACTGTGTCCCTGTATGTGTATCCCTTCATCAGCTCCTCGGCGACGACGTTCGCCTCCAGGTTCTCATCCTCCACATGCATCACCGCCGTGTGCCTGCTGGGATCGAACGGCTTTCCGGCCGCGTCCATCGGGACGACTCCGATATCGGCGAGGGCCGCCTCGAACTGTCTCACGATCTTCTCCATTCCGACCGCGACCGGCTCTTCCCTCGATTCCTCCGGGATCGCCGCGACGCCTCTCTCGAGATTGTCGAGGACCGGAAGGATCTTCGCGAAGACGTCCCTCACCGCGTAGGCGTAGATGTCCGACTTCTCCTTCTCCGTCCTCTTCCGGAAATTGTCATACTCGGCGAGAGTCCTCAGGTATTTCGCCTTGAGTTCGGTGATCTCCGCCTCTTTCTTGGCAAGTTCCTTCTTCTCCTTCCGTCCGAAGAAACCGGCCTTCCCCTTCGGGGCTTTCTCCTCTTCGCCCTCTTCGGCCTCGCCGCCTTCTTCTCCGTTCTCCCCGGCAGCCGCCTCCGGGTCTTTCTCATCCTGAGCTTCTTCCCCGCTCTCTACGGCTTCCTCAGCGTCTGCTTCCTCAGCAGCCGCATCCTCCGCTGCCGCATCCTCCGCGCCGCTTACGGCCTCCGGGGAATCCGGGCTTTGGGCTTTCTCTTCATTCTCAGCGCCCGCGGTCTCCCCGCCGGCAGCCCGGCTGTCCTCACTTGTGTCCAGATCCGCCTCTTCCAGCGGTTCTGTCTGTCTGTTCTTCTCTTCCGTCATTTTCTTTCCGCTACTCACGTTTTACCGTGTCCTCACTTTCTGTTCCGTCTATTACGACTCCGCCCTCCCCGTCTTTCCGGAACGCTCCTCCCAGAGCGGCCTTGACGTTCTTCAGGCTGGCCATAACCTTCTCATAATCCATCCGCTTGGGCCCGATGATTCCGATCGTCCCCTTCATGCCGTCGCCGAGCTCGTAGGTGGCGGTGACAACACTGCAGTCCTTCATGGACTCGACCGGGCTCTCCTCACCGATGTAGACCTGGATGCCGGACGAATTCTCCTCCTCGTTCCCCTTGATGAAGTCCGCCAGGATCTCCTTCTCCTCGAGAGTCGAGATCAGGCGGCTCGCGCTCGCGCTGTCCGCGAGTTCGGGATACCGGAAGATATTGTTCGCCCCGCTCGTGTAGATCTGCATGTTCTCGTCGGTCTCGGCCCGTATCACCTCCGCGATCGTATCAAGGACATCCGCCACGATTTCACTGTGGATTCCCGCCTCCTCCTTGATGTTGGAGATCAGGCCGAGATTGATGTCCGCGAGGGTCAGGCCGTTGAGCCTCGTGTTGAGAAGCAGCTTCAGCTTCAGCACCTGGTCCTCCGAGATCTCGTCGCCAAGCTCGATCAGATGATTCTTCACGATGTCGCCGTCGATCACGACGACGTTGAGAAGCTGTCTCGGCGACACTTTCGAGAGCTGGATGAACTTCACCTTGTTCCCCTTGTACGACGGCGCCGACAGCATCGCCGTATAGTTCGTATTGTTCGCGAGGATCCTCACGACGTGCTTGAGAATCTCCTCAAGCCTCGAGGTCCTGGCGATCATCAGGCTGTTCATCGCGCTCACTTCGTCGTTCTTCTCGCTGACGAGATGATCGACGTAAAGCCTGTAGGCCTTGTCCGTGGGAATTCTTCCCGCCGACGTGTGAGGCTGGATGATGTAGCCCATCTCCTCGAGGTCAGACATCTCGTTCCGAATCGTCGCCGAGCTCAGGTTGAGATCCGTATACTTTGAAATCGTGCGCGATCCGACCGGCTCGCCGGTCTTCAGGTACGTCTGTATGATCGCGTACAGTATTGTCGTTTTTCTCGAATCCAGTTCCACCTGCTCTCACCTCTCCGGTTATTAGCACTCAAACCACTGGAGTGCTAATATCTAAGAGAGACTATACACCCGTACCAAATCAATGTCAACATTATTTTAAACAAAATAAAAGCCGGGCGCTGCGCGGCGCCCGGACGTCCCTCCGGGGCCGCCTCCGCGGCGGCTCCCGGACCTAAACGGCCTGTTTTTTTCGTCTCCTCTTTAGCAGTGACTTTATAATTTTCCTGACGGGATATGCGATGAGCCAGAGCCCGATCGGACTCAAATACAGGTCTATGACTTTATTATAAGAAGTATTATTCCCGTAAAGAGCTTTGAGCTTCGGCTCCATGCCCTGCATAAAAGCGAGCGACAGCATGGTGCCCAAAAAGAAACCCGCAAGAGCTCCCGCGAAATGACCCGTGTCTCTCCCGACCTTAAGATAGACCGGCACATATCCCAGGAGGAAGACCGCGATCGCGGCGAGCGCCCCGAGAAACTCTCCCGGGCTGCTCCCTGTCGACAGGAGGGCGCAGGCGCCGATGAGCACCGCGGTTGTGAAGCCGGCGGACGAAAGCTCCTCCTTCCTCGCGCGAAGTCCCCTCCATCTCTCAATCCGGGCACAGAGTTGCTGCACGTCTTCATCTTCCGGCGTCTCTTTCCCATCCAGGCCGCAGGCGCGAATCAGCTCGTCGAGCGCCGCCCCGGAGGGCAGGTATCTCTTCCTGACGGCCTCTGCTTCCCGGAGCCACGTCTGGTTTCTCCCCCTGTCGGGTACGACATGGCGGGTTCTCTCAAGGCGTACCATCTCCTCCAGATAAATCTCCTTGATCTCGTCGAAATAAGAAAGAATCGCCTTCGTGAACTCAGGGGTGCGGACAGTTTCCTCTCCCTCACTCTTCAGCAGGCGCCGAAGCTCTCTGGAATCATGCATGAGATTGCGCTGCCGGATTTTCGCGACGAGAACCTGCGCGTTCCTTTCTCTCTCTTCCTGTTCCCTCACCGCGTCGGAGATCGCTCCCTCGAAGTCGAAGCCATCCGCGTCCTCCCCGTCCTCCGGGGACTCCCCGCCGGCGCTCTCCGGTTCCTCCGGGTTCCATTGCCCCGGCCCTGCGCCCCCGGGATCCTCCCAGTCCCACGTTTCGGGCCCGGGATCCCATGCCGCGGTACCGCCGCCCGTGTCAGCCTTCCCCGCTTCCATCGTTTTCTGCAGCAGCAGGTAGGCCTCCTGGAGCTCCCGGAACTTCTCGGGCTGCTCCTCGGGGTGACAGAGTTTCGCCTTCGCAGCGAACGCGCTCTTCAGTTCTTTTTCCGTAAATGTCCCGGGAAGCCCGAGAATCATCGCGGCTGTCCAGCGGTTCAACGATCTTCCCTCCTCCTGACCAGACCGGAATGTCCCCGCCCGCGCGCCCGCCTCCCGGCGTCAAGCGGCGGCCTTAAGAGAATCTCGCGAATCCCTCAGTCGTCTCCCCAGAGGTCGCTGTACTCATCCTCCTCCCCGTCGTCGTCTTCATCCCTGAAGTCATCCTCGTCATAGAAGAGGACCGGCGCGCCCTGGGTGAACGGGTCATAGGTCTCATACCTCTCCAGGACTTCCGAGAGGAACTTCCTGTATTTCCGGATCTTCACCTCATCCCCTGACGCGAGATATTCCTCAAACTTCCGGATATAATCCGTGATCACCGGCTGTATCTCCGCCCCGCTCTCCTCGTAGAGGGATTTCAGCTTCTCCATCATGAGCTTGTTGTCCGCCTGTTTCCCGGGCGGCGTCTTGAACTGCTCCAGATAGACGATCTTGTCCTTGAGCTTCGCCTCGTCGGTTTCCTGCGAGAACACCTTCGAGTACGTCTTTCCTGTCGACAGGACGCTGACGTCGACGACGAGGATCCCGTCGAGATCGTAAGTGTAGCGGATCTGGACCGACTCGCGTCCCGCAGGCCCCGGAGGCACCTGGACCTTCAGATCCCCGATCTTCAGGTTGTCGGCGGCATAGGGGTGCTCGCCCTGGTAGACGTCGATGGTCAGCGTGTCCTGGTTGTCGTGGGACGTGCAGTACTGCCCGGCCCTTGAACAGGGGAGGGCGGTATTGCGCGGAATCAGCACGGACATGTAACTTCTGTGCGGATTCGTCGGATTCAGGATCGACGTCCCGAGTGAAAATGAGCTGATGTCGGTCATCACGTAATCCTTCAGCGTGCCCTCGCGCTCAACGATCCCGCAGACGGCGCCGAGTCCCCTGGCGATCATCTCGTCCGGCTGATACTCCTCGAGCGTCTTCTTCCCGAACAGATGGCGAAGGAACGATCTCACGAGCGGCATCCTGCTCGAGCCGCCGGCCAGCAGGACGCTGCCGATGTCCGCCGACGTGTATCTTCTGTCGCGGAGGGCCTGGGCCACAAGATTTTTGATCCTGTCGAAGATGTCGCCGCTCTCCGACAGCAGTCTCGCGTTCGTGAACGTGCTCTGGTAATTCACGCCGTCCACCGGAACGGTCATCACCGAGTGGTCTTTCTCGGTGAGCCCGCGCTTGCACTGCTCCGCCTTCTTCAGCAGCACCGCGTATTCCTGCGCGGACAGGCTTTTCTTCGTAAAGCCGTGCTCCTCCAGGAACGCGGTGGCAATAATTTCGTCGAAGTCATTTCCTCCGAGCCGGTTGTCTCCGGCGACCGCCTCGATCTGCACGATGGTCTCGAAGCAGCTCACGATCGAGATATCGAGCGTGCCCCCGCCGAAGTCGAAGACGAGGTACGTCTTCTCCTTCTCAGTGTCGACGTGGACCGCAAGCGCCGCGGCGCTCGGCTCATTGATGATTCTCTTCACCGAAAGCCCGGCGAGTTCGCCCGCCATGCGGGTAGCGGTCCTCTGCCTGTCGTGGAAATACGCGGGCACCGAGATGATCGCCTCCGTAACCTTTTCGCCGAGATACTTCTCGGCGTCCTCCACGATCGACCGCAGGACGAGCGCGCTCAGCTCCTCGGGCTTCATCTTCCTGTCCCCGAGTTTATAGACCTTGTCCGTCCCCATCGCCCGCTTGAAAGATGCCGCAGTCCGCTCGGGGCAAGTGATCAGGCGCTCTTTCGCCGTCTGTCCGACGTAGGTCGTCCCGTCGTCGTCAACGCTGACGACGCTCGGCGTAAGAAAGGAACCGAATTCATTCGGTATGAGTTCCGTCTTTCCGCCGCGGCAGACCGCGCCCAGAGAGTTGGTTGTCCCGAGATCAATTCCGATAACCGCCATGGCAGCCCTCCTTCCCCGTACTTCGTCTCTCAGTTCTCATCCCGGCTGTTCAGGAGCAGAAGAAGCCTCTCGATCTCCTCCTCCGGAACTCCTCCTCCGAAGCTGAAGATCCCCCGGAGCGGCATGTACCGCATCATCGCCTCGGCCATGTCCTCCGACACCGCGCTCTGCGCGGCCTCTGATCCTTCGCGGCCGGATATCGTATTATCCTCCTCGTGCCTCCTAAGCACCGGCCCCAGGATCTCCATCGCCCGGGGATCCTTCATAATATCCATAAAAATGCTGTTTATGTCGTACTTCACCGGACGGGCCGCGGACGGCTCCACCCCGACCGAGGCCGCGGCGGGCAGGTCTCTCGAGGATCCCCCCGCGAGGATCCGGTAGGTTCCGCCCGGCACAGACCACCCGCCGGTCTCCGTATCCCAGTACGCGAACGCCCTCCTGTCGAGTGAGAATGTCACCTCCCGACTCTCCCCGGGCTGAAGCAAGATCTTCTCGAACCCCTTCAGCTCCCTCAGGGGGCGGATGATTTCGGAGGAGGCATTTTCGACATAGAGCTGCACAACCGCCTTGCCGGCGCGGGATCCGGTGTTTGTCACGGTCACCGCCGCCTCTAGCGTATCGCCCTCCCCGACCCTGCTCTCCGAAAGGGACAGGCCGTCGAACCGGAATTCCGTGTAGGAGAGCCCATGACCGAACGGGAAGAGGACATCCATCTCCTTCTTATCGTAGTAGCGGTAGCCCACAAAGACGCCCTCTCGGTAGTCAGTGCCCGACGGCTCACCCCCGTAGAAGAGCCACGACGGATTGTCGGAGACCTTCTTCGGAAATGTCTCCGCCAGATGCCCCGACGGATTTACGTCGCCGTAAAGGACCCTCACCTCCGCCTCCCCGACGGCCTGGCCGCCCAGGTAGGCTTCAAGGACAGCGGGGACCTCGTCGATCCAGGGCATTTCCACCGGGGATCCGTTGTGGAGCACGACGACCGTGGCCGGATTCGCGCGGACGACCGCCCGGATCAGGCGGTTCTGGCACTCCGGCAGGCGCATGTGCGTCCGGTCATAGCCCTCGGATTCGTACGAATCCGGCAGGCCTGCGAACACGACCGCGATGTCCGCACTCTCCGCTGCGGCGACGGCCTCCGCGATCTCCTCTTCTTTAGCCTCGTCGTCCGCCGCGCTGTATCCCTTCGCGAAGATGACATCGAGTCCCGACTCCCGCGCCGCTTCGAGCGCGCCGGTCACCTTAAAGGAGTTGATGTGTGAGCTCCCTCCGCCCTGGTAGCGGGGCTTCTCCGCGAACTCGCCGATAAACGCCACTTTCGCGGACTTTGAAAGCGGAAGAACCGACTTCTCATTCTTGAGAAGGACCATGCAGTCCGCCGCGGTCTCCGCCGCAAGTGCGTGCTGGGCTTCCATATCCCAGGCTGCGCCGGAATCCTCATTCCTGACAGCCCTGTACACGAGATTCAGGACCCGCTCACAGGCCCTGTCGACATCTTCCATGCTGAGCGCGCCGGACTCCACCGCCCTGACGATCTTCCGGTCGTTGATCCCGTCGGAGGAGGGCATCTCGAGATCCATCCCCGCGGCGACGCCGGCCACGCGGTCGGACACCGCGCCCCAGTCGGAGACGACGAGGCCCAGAAAGCCCCATTCGTTGCGGAGAATCTCTGTCAGAAGCTTTCGGTTCTCAGACGCGAACACACCGTTGAGCCGGTTGTAGGAGCACATGACGGTCCAGGGCTGCGTCTCCCTGACCGCGTATTCAAACGCGGGGAGATAGATCTCCCGGAGCGTTCTCTCATCGACGTTCGAGGAGGAACTCATCCTGCGGTGCTCCTGCGAGTTCGCCGCGAAATGCTTGATGCTCGTCCCGACGCCGCGGCTCTGGACGCCGTCGATAAAGGAGGCGGCCATCCGGCCGGCGAGAAACGGATCCTCGGAGTAGTACTCGAAATTCCGCCCGCACAGGGGGGACCGCTTGATGTTGACCGCGGGGCCCAGGATCACGCCGACTTTCTCGTGCCGACACGCGTCGCCGAGAGCCTCGCCGATCCGCTTCGCGGCGCTCCTGTCAAAAGAAGCCGCCGTCGCGCACGCCGCGGGGAAACAGACGGCCCTGATGCTGTCGTTCACCCCGAGGTGATCGCCCTTGTCGTCCTGCTTACGGAGTCCGTGGGGGCCGTCGCTCATCATGATGGCCGGAATCCCGAGGCGCTCCACCGCCTTGGTGTGCCAGAAGTCCCCTCCGGAGAGGAGACCGGCCTTCTCAGTGAGGGTAAGTTCGCTGACCAGGTCTCTGATGTTCATAAATACCTCCTTATTCAAAGATATTTCTCCCTCTCCTTGATGCGTCTCCAGAGTTCCGCCCCGTCCACATCGGGATCCCGCTCCTCATCCGTGAAGACGAAGGGGTGCCGCCGGATCATTTTCTCCGAGATCGTCTGCACCACGTCGTCGAAGCCGAACCAGCCTCTCTCGGAGGCGATCCGGCTTATAAGCAGTACCTGAAAAAGCACGTCGCCGAGTTCCTCGAGCAGGTTCCCGTGGTCGCCGCTGTCGATTGCGGCGAGAACCTCGTCCGTCTCATTCGCGAGGCAGCTCTTCAGGGACTCCGGCGTCTGCACGCTGTCCCAGGGGCAGCCCTCGTCCCTGTCCCGGAGGATTGCCACGATCTCGAGGAGTTCCCCGAAGTCATGGGGCGCTTTCTCCAAGTAGCATTTTCCCGTACTTTTCTTCACCATCTCCGCCATCTTACTCTCCCGCTGTCCCGGGAATCCCCTGGCCCGCGGCATCCATGCGGCCCGCGGCGGTTTCCCCGGACAGATTTTTCTTTCTACATCTGACGTCTCACGACCGCGTACTCGTCGTTGTTCCTGTAGAACGGGCACTCATTCCCCGGGCTCGTGTAGAACCGGACCGCCTCGTCCTCGTCCATATCGACCGCGCAGTAAGTCTCCTCATCCTCCTCGTCGTAGCCGAGATTCGCGCATGTCTCGCAGATGTTTCCCTGCATATCAAAGCTCCCTTCCGGAGATGGCGCCGCCCCCTTACGGGGATCAGGCCTTTCCCCCGCGGTTGTACCGCCGCTTCCTGTTATAGGTCCTGTATCCGCGGGAGGACTGCTCCACCCCGCTCTTCCGGTACCGGAGCCTTTTGGCCTCCTCCGAGCCCTCCGCCTCATCGAGGTTGGACTTCAGCAGCACCATCCGGTCGCGGAGTTCGGCGGCCATCTCGAAGTTCAGTTCCGCAGCCGCTGCCCTCATCTGCTTTTCGATCTTGGCGATCATGTCGAGCAGCTCGTCGCGGCTCATATCCTCCGGCTCCTTGCCGAGGTTCTTCTCGGTCTCGGCGACTTCCTTCGCCGTGGAGATCAGGTCCCTCACCGCCTTCCTGATCGTCGTCGGGGTGATGCCGTGCTCCTCGTTGTACTGCATCTGGATCGCGCGTCTCCGCTTCGTCTCCTCGATCGCGAGCCGCATGGAGTCCGTCATCACGTCGGCGTACATGATGACCCGGCCCTCCGAATTGCGGGCCGCCCTCCCGATCGTCTGGATGAGGGACGTCTCCGACCTGAGGAAACCCTCCTTGTCGGCGTCGAGGATCGCCACGAGCGAGATCTCGGGGATGTCCAGGCCTTCCCTGAGCAGGTTGATCCCGACGAGGACGTCAAACATGTCGAGACGCATGTCCCTGATAATCTCCGTCCGCTCCAGCGTGTCGATATCGGAGTGCAGGTACCTGACCCGGATTCCGACTTCCTTCATATAATCAGTCAGATCCTCGGCCATGCGCTTCGTGAGCGTCGTGATCAGCACTTTGCGGTGCTGCTCCGTCTCCCTGTTCACCTCGCCGATCAGGTCGTCGATCTGTCCCTTCACCGGGCGGACCGTCACCTCCGGGTCGAGCAGCCCGGTCGGCCTGATCACCTGCTCCGCGCGCACCATCTCGTGAGCCGCCTCATAGGGGCCCGGGGTCGCGGACACGAACATGATCTGGTCGATCCGCTCCTCAAACTCCGTGAAATTCAGGGGCCGGTTGTCGAGCGCGCTCGGCAGACGGAACCCGTAGTCCACGAGCGTTGTCTTCCTGCTCTTGTCCCCGCTGTACATGGCCCCGATCTGCGGGACCGTCTTGTGGGATTCGTCGATGATGATGAGGAAGTCATTTTTAAAATAGTCGATCAGCGTGTACGGCGGCTGGCCCTCCCTCCGGCCCGTGAGATGCCTCGAGTAGTTCTCGATGCCCGAGCATACACCGGTCTCGCGCATCATCTCGACGTCGAAATCCGTGCGCTCCTCGATCCTCTGTGCCTCGATCAGCCTGTCGTTGGCCTTGAAGAAGCGGACCCGCTCCTCCTTCTCCAGCTCGATCGCGTCGCAGGCCGCGCTCATGCGGTCTTCGGGCACGACGTAGAAAGAAGCCGGGTAGATCGGGGCGTAGCTGAGCTCCGCGAGCACCTCGCCCGTCAGGAGATCCACTTTCGTCACCCTCTCGATCTCATCGCCGAAAAACTCCACCCTGAGCGCGTA
>CACYEN010000036.1 GCA_902773435.1 uncultured Lachnospiraceae bacterium
CGGAACTCAACATACTCTTCTCCCTGTTCGGCAGTTCCGGGCACGGTGACGATGCTTCGCTCGGTAAAGTCATGGGTCAGCGCGAGGCTCGCCAGATATGTCACCTGGGGAATTCCGATATCCGTCACCATATAGGTCTGGGATGCCTGGTACAGGGACAGGATTACGGAGAGGTTCTTTCTCGCGGAGGCGAACAGTTTCTGAAGAAAAGACGTCAGATACTGTCTCTGCCTCTGCATTCGGCTGTTGTTTGCCTCCGTCGACTGATGGTCGCGGCTTCGCACATAGATTCTGGCCTGCTCTCCGTTGAGAATCAGGTGGGCTCCCTTGACAAGGGCGCCGTCTCTTGAGCTCAGGTCTTCCAGCACCGTGACCGGCACGCCCCCCACGGCGTCGTTGAGCACGCTGATCGCCGGGATATCGAGTGAGGCGTAGGCGTCCATCGGAATCCCGTAGAGCAGTCTCGAAACCGATCTGGCGGTGTTCTCACAGCTTTTCGCCCTGCCGTCCCCGTAACCGTACGCGAGGCAGATCTGCATCTCCTCCACTCCGGCGTATTCGCCCTCCGTGTTGTAGAGGTCCACGTCTACCATACTGTCGCGCGAGATATTGATGAGCGTGAGTTCTCCGGTCCCGGAATCGAGAGCCGCAACGAATATCGTGTCTGCCTGCCCCTGTTCGCCCGCGACGAGCGTCTCGGCTTTCGCCTCCATCTTCTCGTCCCTGTCGACACCGAGGCAGAGGATGCTGATAATCGAATCGTTGCGGACGTACCTGTGCCCCTTGTAGGTTACATACCGCCCTCCCTCGGTCACCTCCGCCTCCTCCGGAGCCGCGATTCCCTCTGTATTCTCATGGGCCAGAAGGCTCTTGCGCCCGGCTTCCCTCAAAGTGTAGGGAACGCCGACGAAGAAACCCCCGAGCAGCGCGATAATCAGGAGAAACACAATCAAGCGGCGGCGTCTTTTACGCCGCCTCTGCTCTCCGACCGATACATATCTGATTTCTTTCTGTGCGAGGATCTCGCTCCCGCCGTCTCCCGCAGTCTCCTTCCCGGAAGGGGCGGTCCCGGCCAGATTCCTGATCTCCCTGTTGATCTCCGAGATGTCGAGGAGTCCGTCCAGAGATTCTCTCACACTTTCCTTCGCTTCACTCATTCAGGATTACTCTCCCGCCTCACTCCCGCGGAGTACCGCCTGGACCAGAACCCTCAGCGAGGGCTGCTGGTAGACACATGTACTGAGAGTGAGAATTCTGTCATCTTTGGTCACGTCCACGGAGGACTTGACGACCGCGTCCATGTCCCGGGGTTTCAGCGTACTTTCAATATAGTCTTCAAAAACCTTCTTGTCCGAAAAGTCATTTTCTCCCGTGATATTGCGGCTGTCCCCGCGGTACGCCGAATAGATCTCGTAGATCAGGGTCTCATAGGGCGTGTAGATGTAGACGTAGCGGTCTTCGTCCGTGATCGCGCCCGGCTCGAGAAACTCATACAGGCCCCGAAACATCGACCCGTTTCTCATGTTGTGGCCATATAGTACGGTCACAGGGTCTGTGAAATCGAACGCCGCCGGCGACTGGGAGAAAATACAGCCCGCAAACTGGGGGTTCCCGTAGAGATCGTGGTGCAGGTAGTACTCCTGCTCCACCCCCAGCCTCTGGGCAACCGGATAGTCAATCGCCGTCCCCGGCACGCGGATCCACGCGTAGAGCTCAGGGTTGATCGCCTGAAGCTTTTCGAAATCAATCGGAGATTCCTCAGCGTCGAGAAGGACCTCTTCCGGAATCTTCGGCTCCGGGGCGTCGATCATACCGGTGAACTCGAGGTTCTCGACGTCAGAAAGCGTCGGGTTCAGCATATCCTCAGCCCAGGAATCCGGACTTTCGGCCCGGGCGAGCCCGTCGATGTAGACACCGGTACGAACCGCGGCGGCACTCTCCGCTCCCGATGCATCCGCCCCGGTCACCTCTTCTCTTACTTTCTGATAATTTTTCTCAGAAGAATAGCGGCTCCAGTGATATCTCACCGCAACCGCGAAGCATGCAGCCGCCCCGACGAGGGCCGCCCAGAAGACGAATCTCCAGATATTCTTCTTTTGGCTGTTACGCATACTTCTTCGCGCGAACGCCGGCAAAAGCCGCAGCGGCGAGAAGTACCGCACCAAGTCCTTCTATATAGATGATGTTCGTGTCCGCAGTCTTCGGAGACGGGTCCTCATGTCCAGGGACCGGCGTCGTCGTCGGACTCGGAGCAGCGGATACCGTAGCGGCACCAAAAACCAGCATCAGAGAAAGAGCTGCGCATGCGAATAATTTCTTCACTTTAAATCCCTCCTATACACCCCATAGAGAAGCAGTCTGCAAATAAACAAACTACTTTAAATATTACAAAGCGCAGATACAAATGTCAACATAATCTCCTTTCACCCGGGAGAACTGAGCAATTCCAAGAAAAATCTCTCCCGATTATGCCGGATGATATGTACTGACCATATCCGCTACCTGCTCACGGATATTCTCCTTATTGGAATAAGCCGCGTACATCAGCTCCCTGAGCCCTTCCAGGAATGTCTCCTCCTCGAACGCGATCGGCTTCCCGATGAAGATGAGCTCATTCTTCGTCCTTGTAATCCCCTCCTCGGCCATCAGCTTCTCCTCATAGAGTTTCTCGCCGGGGCGAAGGCCGGTGTACTCAATCATGACGTCGACGTCGGGCCGAAGACCCATGAGCCGGATCATCGTACGCGCCAGCGTATCGATCTTGATCGGACTCCCCATGTCGAGGACGAAGATCTCTCCGCCCTTCGCGTAGGAGCCCGCCAGAAGGACAAGGCTCACAGCTTCGGGGATCGTCATGAAGTAGCGGATGATCTCCGGGTGCGTTACCGTAACCGGCCCCCCCTTCGCGATCTGCTCACGGAATATCGGGACCACGGAGCCGTTACTTCCAAGGACATTACCAAAGCGGACTGCGACGAACTCCGTTCGGATCGTCTTGTAGAACTCACTCTCCCGCTTCAGATTCTTATCGGCCGGGTGCGTGAACAGCTGGGGAATTTCCTCTGCCCTTCCCTGCCGGATCATCTCGTCGAAACTCTGGATGATCATCTCACACAGACGCTTGCTCGCCCCCATGATGTTGGTCGGATTGACGGCCTTGTCGGTGGAGATCAGCACGAAACGCCTGCAGCCGTGTACCATCGCCGCGTACGCGGTCTTGTAGGTGCCGATCACGTTGTTCTTGATGGCCTCGCAGGGGCTGTCCTCCATGAGGGGCACATGCTTGTGGGCTGCCGCGTGATAGACGATCTCGGGCCGGTATTTCCCGAACACGGAGAACATTTTCCGGCTGTCGCGCACAGAGCCGATGATGACCTCGAGCTTCAGGCCCGGATACTTCTCTCTCAGTTCGAGCTGGATGTCGTAGGCATTGTTCTCGTAGATATCAAGGACCACGAGGAGCGACGGCCTGTACTCCGCGATCTGGCGGCAGAGCTCCGATCCGATTGAACCTCCCCCGCCTGTGACGAGTACGCGTCTTCCTCTAATATACTCTCCGACCTCCGTAAGGTCCGGCCTGATCGGGTCCCGGCCAAGGAGGTCCTCGACGGAGACCGGCTTCAGGCTGCTGACGGTGACCTCGCCGCTGACAATCTGGTAGAGTCCCGGGAGCATCCGAAGTTCGCAGCCGGTTCTGTTGCAGATCTCGAGGATTGCCCTCTTCTGCTCGCCGGTCGCGCTGGGGACGGCGATGTAGATGCCTTTGACGCCGTACCTGGTGGCATTTTTCGGGATGCTCTCCCTGCCTCCTACGATGGGGACGCCGTCGATGAAGCGGTTCCACTTGTTGCGGTTGTCGTCGATGATGCAGACGACCTCCTCATTGAGTTCGCCCGCCCTCTTCATGTCGCGGAGAATCATCTGGCCGGCCTGGCCGGCTCCGACGAGCATGATCTTTTTCGGCGGACCTGTCTCCTCGGCCCGGCGGCGCTTCCTGAAAGCCA
>CACYEN010000037.1 GCA_902773435.1 uncultured Lachnospiraceae bacterium
CAGCGAGATCATGGCGTACCCGCCGCCGAAGGTAAATGATCCGATTTTGGCAAATGTAAGGAATAGCTCCGGCAGTATGCGCATTCCTGCTCCTCCGTATCTTTCCGCCGGACGAAGGGCCCATCCGGCCGGGTCCGACGCTCCTCCCCGCAGCCGGTGTTCGCTGTCCCGAAGCAAAGCCCGTCTCCACCGAATATCCATGCCGCTATCATAATACAGCGGAATCTTTCTTTCAATTGAAAAGACCCGCGGCCTGATACTCCGCGGGTCTTTCCGTTGCTGTTTCATCCGGGTCAGGGATTCCTGATTCCGTCACATCAATAGTGTCACATCAATAGTATGGCCAGGGTTTAAAGCGGTTCTCCCCGGTGTGATCAGGCCTCCCCAGCGTCACCTCGCCGCTGCCGCACCACTCACACGCGCGCACGAAAAACCCGAGATAGTCAAATCTCCGGTATGTATCCATGTCATGTCCGATCGTGCAGCCAACCACACGGCCTTTCCCGTAGGTGTGCTTCCACGCGATCGGTGTCACCTGATTCACGCCCCGCATGTTCTCAAGCTTTCCGCCCGGAATCTCGACCGGGTGGTGCTTCGGCGGCCACCAGGACTTCTGGTAATACCTGATATCGTCGAAAGCACTGATCAGTACCTTCGGCTCACAGCCCCCGGCCTTCATGATGCCCGCGAAGAAATCGTCGCCCGGCACCATCAGCTGGGGTTCCAGTCCATCCGTGATCGGATCCCCGGGGACAAAGTCAACGATAAAATCCTCCTTCGGAACCCTTCGGCTCTCCGGCATCGTGAGGTAATAGCCCCACGCCTTATAGTACTCCTCCGGAAGTCCGTCCTCGAGCCAGCAGGCGCTGTGGTGGATGTAGAGGCCGCCGCCGTTTCTTACAAAATCAAAGAACACCTTCTCCGCGCCCGGTTCAAGCCTCGTGTAGCGGTCGGTCGGAGCGTCCTTGCCGTCGTAGTTGAGAAGGATCATGTCGTACCCTTCCAGTGTGCGCGGCGTCGCGCCGTTGAACTCCTCCGTCACGCGCACGTGAAAGCGGCCGGTGGACTCAAGAATTTTCCGCAGATTCGTATTCATCCCGGCCATATCGTGCTCGGTCGCGAGCTTGCCGGACAGGAGTAAAACATTGACCCTTTTCATCCTCTGCCTCCATATACCGTTTCCGGCTTTATCCTCCGACGGTTCCCGCCTCCATCGCCGCGGGATATCCGTCATGTCATTTCCCCTCTCCCGGGCAGGTGCTCACACTTTGCTGGGCTGCTTTGACGGCGCCTTGACCGACCACTGCTCCATCTCGCGGTAGCGCTTCAGCTCCTCCTGGATCTCCTCCACGTGCGGACTGTAGATATCCTCGGTGTGGCGGTTGATCTCCCGGGCGTGATCGAACTTGCCCATCATCGTGAGCCGGTTCTTGTTGTCCTCCGGCCAGCTGTAGCAGATATTTCCGTCCTTGTCGAGCGTGATCATGCCTTTCCGGCCGCAGACCGCGCACTCGACATAGTTCCTTCCCGGCTTGGCCATCACGAGCGATGTGTGGCATCCGGGACATGCCTCTCCGTCATCGAGCTCACCGAGCCACTTGTTCTCCCAGTCCTTCTGCGGATTGAGCACGGCGTGCCCGACGTTCTGGCCGAGATATTTCGCGCGGGTCATGTAGTCCTTTCGCATCAGGGCCTCGCCGGGATCGGCGACCTGGTAGACGTTCATGTTGTCCACGACGTTCGTCTGCGCCGAAAATGTCGTCGTATACAGCGTCGCAAGCCCCAGCGACGTCCAGTGCTCCGTCAGCGCGCCGCCGACCGAGATGAGTCCGCCCGGGCGCTGCTTCACGCGGTTCTTCGCCCAGTCCGGAATGCCGTCGGTCTCCCACATTGCCTGATCCATCTTCGGGCCAAATACGCGGTCACGGAAATCGGTGACCACTCCGCACGGTGAGAGAGACCATACCGGCGCGCCGAGGATGTATCCGTCGCTGTCCAGGAACTTCTCGGCGAGCCACGGTCCGTCGTCCTTCAGGATACAGGCTGCCGGCCCCTTCACATAGCACGGGCCGCGCAGGCAGTCCTTGCAGGGCATGAGGTTGCACTCGTGCAGACGGATGAGCTCGCAGTCGATGCCCATCTTCGCGATTGCTTCCAGCGCGATCTTCACATAGATCTCGGTGTTGCCTCCGCGTCTTCCGGCGGTAAACGCCACTACTTTCTTCTTTGCCCCCCTGACTGTCTCAGCCATAATCTGCCGCCTCCTTTTGTCCTCTTATGTGTGTGCCCTCTCTCGCGCGGGGATGCGCTCTCACACGCCCCTTTTCCGAACGCGTGATACCGACAGCACCGCCTGTTTAAGTATTGCCTATATAAGTGTAAATAGTATGCGGAAGAATTGACAGAACAGTTCCGGCGGGTGTGTCAATTTTACAAAAAAAGACAGAGTCGCGGCAGCGGCTCCGTCTTACGCGGCGGAAAAACATTCAATACAGTTCCTTCAGAACCAGCACCGTGATTCCGGGATTGTCCCCGGGAATGATCCTCTTCACCTTCCTGTCGTACTGATACCAGTCTTTGATCATGGATCTAAGGTTTGTCCCGCGGTTGTAGCCATGGATCAGGTGGATCTGGTAGGTATTCGGGCCGGCTGACGCGATCGCGCGGTCGATCACTCTGACCGCCTCATCCTGCCTGAGTCCGTGCAGATCTATCTTTACAAATGCTTCACTCATCTCACGTATCCCTCCTTACCATCTCCGCCAGGGCTTTGTTCCGATAGACCAGGTCGTCCCGGACGGTGAAGCCCATTTTCTCCCAGAAGGCGTTCCCCTGCTCATTCCGTCCGAAGACAACCAGGCCGGTTTTGTTGATCCCGAGCTTCTTCAGCGCCTCGAGCGAGGCGTCGACAAGCTTCTTCGCGATGCCCCGGTGCCGCAGCCCCGGATCTACGGCGGTGTGGTAGATGTAGCCTCTTCTGCCGTCATTTCCCGTCAGGATCACGCCGGCAAGCCGGTTCTCCTCCTCCGCCACGAAGCAGGTGTCGGGATTCCGTTTCAGAAACCGCTCTATGCCGTCCCGGGAGTCGTCGAGATTATTGAGACCCATCCCGGAACACGACATCCAGAGCGCCCAGACGGCGTCGTAGTCGTCGATGGTCATCGGACGAATGATCATGGAAGCCCCCTTTCACCATTAATCAGTTCACACAGCCGCTCCTTCAGCATCGTGTTTCTCTTGTCGACGGTCAGGTGCCGGACCGCGTAGGCCAGCGCCTTCTTTGTCCCCACAAGGACCAGGATCTTCTTCGCCCGGGTCACGCCCGTGTAAATGAGGTTCCTCTGCAGCATCACAAAATGGCTCATCAGAATCGGAATCACCACAATCGGATACTCGGATCCCTGTGCCTTGTGGATCGTCGTCGCATACGCCAGCACCAGCTCATCGAGCTCCGTGGCGTCGTACTCGACGGA
>CACYEN010000038.1 GCA_902773435.1 uncultured Lachnospiraceae bacterium
GGTTAAGTGGCCTGCCGATGTGGCTCAGTTGGTAGAGCAACGCATTCGTAATGCGTAGGTCATCGGTTCGAGTCCGATCATCGGCTGGAGCGGGAATCCTTTGAACAAGGGTTCCCGCTTTTTTTGCTGCCAAAGCAATGCGGGAAAACGGCCCGTCGATCACGACCGTTTTTGTGCATCCTGCCCGATATAAAGTTGACGGACCCCCGAAAAATTTGTATAATATTCGCAAATTACAGTGCGGTCAGGGACCGCGTTTAAAAAGAAAGGAAGGTCGGCAGCAAGATGATTGTCGGAAAAAGCATCACCAGAGTTGACGCGCTCGACAAGGCGACCGGAAGGACCAGATATACTGATGACCTGTGCGATGCCGGCGCGCTGATCGCGAAGATCGTGCACGCCGATATCGGCCACGGTTTTGTGAAGTCGATCGATACATCGGAAGCGGAGAAGATCCCGGGCGTCGTCAGGATCCTGACCTGTTTTGACGTCCCGGAGAACTACTTCCCGACGGCCGGACATCCCTGGTCGACGGATCCCGCGCACCAGGATGTGATGGACCGCCTGCTCCTCACAAAGCACGTCAGGTACTACGGGGACGACGTCGCCGCTGTCATCGCGGAGGATGAGGTGTCCGCAGTAAAGGCCGTGAGAGCGATCAGGGTTGAGTATGAGGAACTCCCCGTCATTCTGGACGCGCAGGACGCCATGAAGGAGGGGAAGCCGGTCATTCACGAGGCATTTCCCGGAAATGTCCTGAAGCACACGGACATACGGAGAGGAAACTATGAGGAGGCGTCTGCCGAGCCGGGACTCATCAGGGTCGAGGGCTGGTATGACACGCCCTCTGTCCAGCACTGCCACATCGAGAACGCGATCTGTTTCGCGTATGAGGAGAGCAGCAAGATCGTCATCGTCTCTTCGACGCAGATCCCGCACATCGTCCGTCGCGTCGTCGGCCAGGCGCTCGGCATCCCGTGGGGCAAAGTCCGCGTGATCAAGCCCTATCTGGGGGGCGGCTTCGGAAACAAGCAGGACGTGCTCTACGAACCGCTCTGCGCCTATCTGTCGCAGCAGGTAGGGGGCAGGCTCGTGAAGCTCGAGTGCACGCGCGAGGAGACGTTCAGGAACACCCGCGTGCGCCACGCGATCAGGAGCCACATCATCTCCTTCTGCAAGCCGGACGGGACACTGGTGGCAAGAAAGCTTGAGATGTGGTCAAACCAGGGCGCCTACGCCTCCCACGGCCACTCGATCGCGGCGAAGGGGATGGGCGCTTTCCCGCAGCTCTACCCGTGCGACAACGTCGAGTGCGACGCGTGGACCGTCTTCACGAACAGGCAGCCTGCCGGCGCCATGCGCGCGTACGGCATGCCGCAGGCCATCTTCGCGGTGGAGTCCCACACGGAAGATATCTGCGAGAAGCTCGGGCTCGATCCGCTGGAATTCCGCAGGAAGCACCTCATGCCGGTCGGATACGTCGACGGTTTCTCAAAGAATGAGCTCTACTCGGATACGTTCAACCAGGTCTTCGACAAGGGCGCTGCATATATCGACTACTGCCGCAAGTACAAAGAGTACCGGAACCAGACGGGGCCGATCAGGAAGGCGGTCGGCGTCTCCACCTTCTGGTACAACACGGCGGTCTGGCCGATCTCACTCGAGACCGCCTCCTGCAGGATGGTCGTCAACCAGGACGGCTCGGTCCAGGTCCAGGTCGGCGACACGGAGATCGGCCAGGGCGCGGATACCGCCTTCTCGCAGATGGCGGCGGAGACGCTCGGCCTGCCGTTCGACATGATCCACATCATGTCCTGCCAGGACACGGACATCACGCCGTTCGGGACCGGCGCCTACGCCTCGAGACAGACCTATGTCTCGGGAATGGCCATCAGGAACTGCGCGGAGGCGCTGAAGGAGCGCATACTTGAGACCGCCTACCGGTACACGAGGATGCAGCCCTATATCATGGATATCTGCGACGGCAACATCATCAGGGCCACCGACGGGAGAGTCCTCATGTCCATGGGAGAGCTCGCGACGAGGGCGCTCTACGACCTCGACAACAGCGTCCACCTCACAATGGAGAAGACGTCGCAGACAAAGACGAACGCCTACAGCTTCGGATGCTGCTTCGTCGAGATCGAGATCGACATCGAGATGTGCAAGGTCAGGATCCTCAACATCATCAACGTCCACGACTGCGGAACGCTGATCAACCCGGAGCTCGCGAGGGCGCAGGTACAGGGCGGCATGAGTATGGGCATCGGGTACGCCCTGTCTGAGAAGATGATTTATGACCAGAAGACAGGGAAACTGCTGAACGGAAATCTCCTGGATTACAAGCTCTCGACATTTATGGACCATCCTCATCTCGAAGCGCAGTTCGTCGAGAACCCCGAGCCGACCAGCGCCTACGGGACAAAGTCGCTCGGAGAGCCGCCCGTAATTCCGGTGGCCCCGGCAATCCGGAACGCCATCCTCCACGCAACCGGAGTCCACCTCGACGAGCTTCCGATGGACCCGCATCAGCTGTTCCGCGAGTTCAGAAAAGCGGGCCTGATTTAATGAGGAAAGGAGAAAACACGCATGTTTGACATAAAAGCGATCTATGAGGCGTCGAGCGTTGAAGATGCCGTCCGGCTCCTCCTCGAACACCCGGAGGCGAAGATCATCGCCGGAGGCTCGGATGTCCTGATCAAGATCCGCGAGGGCAGGATGGCGGGATGCGAGCTCGTCAGTATCTACGGGCTCGACGAGATGAGGGGCGTGACGATGACGGAGGACAAGGATATCCGCATCGGGTCCCTGACTTCATTTTCCCATATTTACGCGGATCCGATTATCAGAAAGCACGTCCCGGTTCTCGGCGAGGCCGTCAATATGGTGGGCGGGCCGCAGATCCGTGCGATCGGGACGATCGGCGGAAATACCTGCAACGGCGTCACTTCCGCGGACTCCGCCTCGACGCTGTTCGCCTACGACGCGCTGATCGAGATCACGGGTCCCGAAGGCGTCCGCGTCGTCCCGATCGAGTCGTTCTACTTAGGAGCGGGCAGGGTCGACCTCAGGGCCGGCGAGCTCGAGACCGCCGTGATCATCCCGAAGGCTTCCTATACGGGATACCACGGCCACTACATCAAGTACGGCATGAGGAACGCGATGGAGATCGCGACGACGGGGTGTTCCGTCAACGTGAAGCTCTCGCGCGACAAGAAGACGATCAGGGATATCAGGATCGGCTACGGCGTCGCGGCCCCCGTCCCGATGAGGGCGAAGAAGACCGAGGTTGAAGTCAGGGGGAAGGATGTCAGCGAAGAGACCGAAAAGCTGATCGGGAAACTCGTCCTTGAGGATGTGACACCGCGCGACAGCTGGCGGGCGTCCAAAGACCTGAGGCTGCACCTGTGCAGCACGCTGGCGGTGAGAGCGTTCCGCGAAGCGGTCAGGAGAGCGGGAGGTGAGATCGATGGCTGAGGAGATGAGACAGTTCAGGCAGGTGACCTGCACGATCAACGGGAAGAAGAAGACCACGATGGTGGACGTGCGCGCTTCGCTCACGGACATGCTCCGCAATGACTACCGGCTGACATCTGTGAAAAAGGGATGCGAGGTCGGCGAGTGCGGCGCCTGCACCGTGATCATCGACGGGGAGTGCTTCGACTCGTGCATCTATCTCGCGATCTGGGCGGACGGCAAGGAGATCACGACGCTCGAGGGGCTGGAGGGGCCGAACGGGGAGCTCTCCGATATCCAGAAGGCGTTCGTCGAGGAGACGGCCATCCAGTGCGGATTCTGCACTCCCGGATTTATCCTCACGGCGAAAGAGATTCTCGATTCCGGAAAGCTGTACACCGACGATGAGCTGAGGAAGCTTCTGTCGGGACACCTCTGCCGGTGCACCGGTTACGACAACATCCTGAGGGCGGTGAAGAAGACGATGCTCGCGAGGCACAAGGCGCGCGGGTGAGAGGAGGAAGACAGCCCGTCCGGGTCTGCGGGACGCCCCGATTCTTCAGGGGCCCGCTGCGCTGACCCTGCCGGCTGTAAGTGTAAAGAGAAAATGCTTGACACATGGAGAGCCTTCGTATATGATGTCCGTTATGGACAAGCGATACGAGGAGGCTCTCCTCTTTGATTTCTACGGGGAGCTGCTCACTGAACGTCAGAAACAGATCTATCAGGCGGTCGTCATGGACGATTTTTCCCTGGGGGAGACCGCCAGGGAATACGGCATCACGCGCCAGGGCGTCCACGATATGATCAGGCGCTGCGGAAAAATCCTGGAGGGATACGAGGAGAGGCTGGGCCTCGTCAGCAGGTTCCTCAGGGTAAAGAAGAAGACGGAGGAGATCCGGGGCCTGACCGGCGACGAGAGGGTCGCGAGGCTGGCCGACGAGATCCTGGAGGATTTATAGAATATGGCGTTTGAGGGACTTACGGAAAAACTTCAGAATGTGTTCCGGACGCTGCGCGGGAAGGGAAGGCTGACCGAGGACGACGTCCGCGAGGCCATGAAGGAAGTGAAGATGGCGCTGCTCGAGGCGGACGTCAACTTCAAGGTCGTCAAGAACTTTACGAGGTCCGTCGAGAACAAGGCGATCGGGGAGGACGTCATGAACGGCCTCAACCCCGGACAGATGGTCATCAAGATCGTCAACGACGAGCTCGTCGAGCTCATGGGGTCGGAGACGACCGAGATCCCGATGAATCCGACCGGAATGACGGTCGTCATGATGGCGGGCCTGCAGGGTTCGGGAAAGACGACGACGGCGGCGAAACTCGCCGCGAAATTCAAGGCGAGGGGAAAGCGGCCCCTGCTGGTCGCCTGCGATGTCTACCGGCCCGGCGCGATCAGCCAGCTCGAGACGAACGGAGCGAAGGTCGGCGTCCCCGTCTTCACGATGGGGGATAAGAACAGCCCCGTCGATATCGCGAAGGCCGCCGTCGCGCACGCCTCCGCGAACGGCTTCAACCTGGTCTTCATCGATACGGCCGGCCGGCTCCAGATCGACGACGACATGATGAAGGAGCTGAAGAACATCAAGAGCGCCGTCAAAGTCGACTACACGATCCTTGTCGTCGACGCGATGACCGGCCAGGAGGCCGTCAACGTCGCGAAGACATTTACCTACAAAGTCGGAATCGACGGAATCGTGCTCACGAAGTGCGACGGCGACACGAGGGGCGGCGCGGCGCTGTCCGTCAAGACGATGACCGGCAAGCCGATCCTCTACGTCGGCATGGGGGAGAAGCTCGACGACCTCGAGCAGTTCTATCCCGACCGCATGGCGGGAAGGATTCTCGGGATGGGCGACGTCATGACGCTGATCGAGAAGGCCCAGGCCAGCATCGACGAGGAACAGGCCAGGGAGATGGAGAAGAAGATCCGGAAGGCGAATTTCGGATTTGACGACTATCTCATGAGCATGGAACAGATGAAGAAGATGGGCGGGATCGAGAGCATCCTGACGATGCTTCCGGGAGTCGGCGTGAAGGCGTCGGAGCTCACGGGCATGATCGACGAGAAAGCTCTCCGGAAGACCGAGGCGATGATCCTCTCCATGACGCCCGAGGAGCGGGCGAATCCCGATATCCTGAACGTCTCGAGGAAGCGCCGGATCGCCGAGGGATCCGGGTGCGGCATCAGCGAGGTCAACCGCCTGGTCAAGCAGTTCGAACAGGCCCGCAAGATGATGAAGATGATGCCCGGCATGACAAAGAAGGGCAGAAACCCGTTCGGCAGGCTCGGGGGACTCAAACTCCCGTTCTGAACAAGGCTGGATCCCGCGCGGCGGTTTCACCTGCGGCGTGAAGGTTTTCATAATAGCAGCATTTTTTATAAACATTTTCAGGAGGAAAAATCAGAAATGGTCAAGATCAGGTTAACGAGAATCGGCAAGAAGAAGGCTCCGCTTTACAGAATCATCGTCGCGGACTCCAGATCCCCGAGAGACGGCAGGTTCATCGAGGAGATCGGCACCTACGATCCGACGCAGGAGCCGAGCGCCTTCAGGATTGACGAGGAAGCTGCAAAGAAATGGCTCGGGAACGGAGCTCAGCCGACTGCCGAAGTCGCGAAACTTCTCAAGATCGCCGGACTTCTCAAGTAATCGCCTCTCAAAGCGTAAACTTCTTTTGAGACAGAACACGGAGGTGAATATTGAAAGAGTTAGTAGAAGTCATCGCTAAGGCTCTTGTCGATCACCCGGAAGATGTCGTTGTCAATGAGCGCAGGGAGGACGGTCAGACCGTGATTGAACTCAGGGTGGCTCAGGCCGATATGGGCAAGGTCATCGGAAAGCAGGGGAGGATCGCCAAGGCGATCAGGGCTGTCGTGAAGGCGGCCTCGACGAAGACTGACGAGAGAGTGATTGTAGATATAGACGCGTAAACTGATCATGCGTTTGCGGCGGCGCGAGTGTGAACCCCGGACGGGATCATGCGCGCGCCTTGTTCATGGAACGCGGAAAGAGCTGATATGCTGGATAAGCTTGAAATCGGAGTGATCTCATCGACACACGGACTGCGCGGAGAAGTCAACGTCTACCCGACGACGGACGAACCCGACCGTTTCAGCCGGACCGATAAGGTACTCGTTGCCGCCCCCTCAGGGGAGAGGGAGCTCGCGATCGAGCGCGTCGCCTATTTCAAGGGCAGGCCGATCGTCAAGTTCGCCGGGATCGATACCATTGAGGACGCCCAGAAGATCAGGGGCGCCGTGATCTCCGTGAGGCGGGAGGACGCGATCCCGCTCGCGGAGGGCGAATACTTCATCGGCGATCTGATCGGGTGCCGGGTCCTGCTCCCCGACGGGGAGGAGTACGGCATGCTGAAGGATGTCCTGAGGACAGGGGCCAACGACGTGTACATGGTTGAGAAGACGGACGGGACGACCGGGTACATTCCCGCCGTGCGCGAGTTTGTGCTGTCGGTCGAGCCGGAGAAGCAGGAGATCAGGGTTCGCGTCCTGAGGGAGATATAAGTTGGAATACTATGTGCTCACGCTGTTTCCCGACATGGTTCGGGACGGCCTTCACACAAGCATCATCGGAAGGGCGATCGAGGACGGGATCATCTCCCTTGAGACGGTGAATATCCGGGACTACACGCTGAGTAAGCACGGAAAGACGGACGACTACCCCTACGGGGGCGGAGCCGGGATGGTGATGCAGGCCCAGCCGGTCTACGACGCCTACCGGTCGGTCGCCGACCGCCTGTCCTATGCCCCGAGGGTCGTCTGCCTGACTCCGCAGGGCCGCGTGTTCGACCAGGCGATGGCGAGGGAACTCGCACTCTCGCGGGGGATTGTCTTCCTCTGCGGCCACTACGAGGGAATCGACGAGCGCGTGATCGACGAGATCGTGACCGACAGCGTCTCGATCGGCGATTTCGTGCTGACCGGCGGCGAGCTGCCCGCGATGTGCGTGATCGACGCGGTCTCGAGGATGATCCCGGGTGTGCTGCACAACGACGAGTCCGCAGAGGACGACTCGTTCGGGGGAGGCCTGCTGGAGTTTCCGCAGTACTCAAGGCCCGAGGTCTGGAACGGGAGAGCGGTTCCGCCGATCCTTCTGTCCGGCGACCACGCGAAGGTCGACGCCTGGAGAAGGGAGCAGTCCCTGATCCGAACGGCCGAAAGAAGGCCCGATCTCCTTGAGACAGCGGCCATCAGTCCTAAAGAACGCGAATTTATCAGGAATTATCTTGCAAATCATAAAGACATATAGTATTATATTAGAGCTGTTTGCAAAAAAGATGGTCCTCTTGCCGCTAATGATGAAAGGCAATGAACATCCGTAAGAATAAGGAGTAAAGAAGAAATGAACGAAATCATCAAAAAGATCGAAGAGGCCCAGCTTAAGGACAACATCACCGAATTCCGCGTAGGCGACACGGTCCGCGTACACGGCAAGATCAAGGAAGGCAACCGCGAGAGAATCCAGGTCTTCGAGGGCGTCGTGCTCAAGAGACAGGGCGGCGGAAACCGCGAGACATTCACGGTCAGAAAGACATCCAACGGCATCGGCGTCGAGAAGACGTGGCCGCTTCACTCACCGAACGTCGAGAAGATCGTTGTGGTGAGACACGGCAAGGTCAGAAGGGCCAAGCTCAACTATCTCAGACAGCGTTCCGGCAAGAGCGCCAAGGTCAAGGAAGTTATCAGATAAGTGCCGCAGGGCGGTTATGGTTTTTCGGGGAGCGGATGCGATGGATCCGGCTCCCCTTATTCATATCAGCAGGACATGTCTTTGGGGGAACTCAGATATGGCTAAATCAGTGACAAAAGAGGCGATCAACCGCCGGATCAGGAAAGAGAAGAAGCGGAGGCTCCTCATGCTGCTCCTGCAGCTCCTCGTCATTCTGCTCTTCTCGGCCGCCGTCGCGGCCGTCTTCTTCGGCTCCGTCATGATACAGGAGAACTCCATGAGTCCCACGTTCGAGAGCGGGGACCGCGTGTTCGTGAACCGCGCGGCCTACGTCGTCACCGGCGTGAGGAGAGGCGACGTCATCGCCTACAGCAGCCGGAACGAGATCGACGCGGGGATCCACGTAAAACGCGTCATCGCGCTCCCCGGCGAGACGATCGAGATCCGCGACGGGCTGATCCTGATCGATGGGAAGACTTATATCGAGAACCAGGAGTTCCCGAATATAAGCAAGCCCGGAGCCGCGGAGAATGGGGTGAAGCTCGCCTCCGACGAGTACTTCGTGCTCGGGGACAACCGGAACAACAGCGAGGACAGCCGGTTCGCCGACGTCGGCAATATCAACAGGTCAAACATCATCGGAAAAGTCTGGTTCATCGGCCAGCCGGTGAGAAGGGCCGGATTCGTGCGATAGAAGGAGAGAACTTTGGAATACCAGTGGTTTCCGGGGCACATGACAAAGACGCTCCGCGAGCTCCGGGAGAATATGAAGCTGATCGACCTCGTCATCGAGATCTCCGACGCGAGGCTTCCCCTCTCCGGCAGAAACCCCGAGCTCGACGGTCTCGCGAACGGAAAGGCGAGGATTATCCTGCTCGGGAAGAAGGACCTGGCCACCGAGGATGTCACGGAGGAGTGGATCCGCTATTTTGAGGCCAGGGAGATCTGGCCCTATGCCTGCGACCTCAGAAACCGGTCGTCGCTCAGCGGGCTCCTTCCCCTTATCCTGAAGGCGTGCTCCGCGAAGATCGAGAGGGACAGGCGGAGAGGGATCGCGAACCGGCCGATCCGGGCGATGGTGTGCGGGATCCCCAATGTCGGAAAGTCGACGTTCATCAATTCATTTTCCGGGTCCTCTTCCCTGAAGACCGGCAATAAGCCCGGCGTCACGAAGGGCAGGCAGTGGATCAGGATGAACAGCCGGGTCGAGCTTCTCGATACGCCGGGGCTGCTCTGGCCGAAATTCGAGGACCAGGACATAGGGAAGAAGATCGCCCTCATCGGGTCGATCCCGGATGAGAACACGGACAGGGAGGAGCTCGCCGGCTTCCTGATCGGGCTCATGAGGGAACTCCAAAGCCCGGGGCTTTCGGACCGCTACGGGATCGGGGCGGACTGCCCGGTCCCCGAGGCTTTCGAGATCATAGGAAGAAAGCGCGGGGCCCTGAAGAGGGGCGGGGAGGTGGACTATGAGAAGACCGCTGCCTGCCTCATAGACGATTTCAGGTCCGGAAAACTCGGCCGCATCTCGCTTGAGCGCCCGGCGCCGGAGGGAAGCCCGGGAACGCCGGAGAGGAGAGAACCATGACCGAAAGGCAGCTTAAGCTCGAGCGGGAGAGAGAGGAGAAGAGGCGCCTCCGCCTCGAAAAAGAGATCGCCAGGACGGAAGCGCTCTCGGTGTACGAGAAGCGGTTCTCCGAAAAAGGCCTGATCGCCGGGATCGACGAGGTCGGCCGCGGGCCGTTCGCCGGGCCCGTCGTCGCCTGCGCCGTGATCCTTCCGCCGGACAGGAGGATCCTCTATCTCAACGATTCCAAGAAGCTCTCGGAGAAGAAGCGGGAGGAGCTCTGCGACGTGATCATGAGCGAGGCCGTCGCCGTCGGCATCGGCATGGAGCCGCCGGAGGTCATCGACTCGGTCAACATCCTGCAGGCGACATACAGCGCCATGAGAAAGGCGATCGCCGCCCTTGATCCCGCGCCCGGTTTTCTCCTCAACGACGCCGTTACGATCCCGGGGGTATCCATTCCCCAGTGCCCGATCGTGCACGGGGACGCGAAGAGCGTCTCGATCGCGGCGGCCAGCATCGTCGCCAAGGTGACGAGGGACCGCCTGATGACGGAGCTCGACGGGGTCTTCCCCGAATACGGGTTCGCGAGGAACAAGGGCTACGGGACGGCGGAGCACATCGCCGCGCTCAGGGAATACGGTCCCACGCCCATACACAGGCGGTCGTTCATCCACGCCTACCTGTGAAGAAAAACCTTCGGTATGCAGTGAGGAGGGCGCATGGCCTTGAACACAAGGGCTGTCGGAAAGACGAATGAGGAGCTCGCGGCCGAATACCTCCGCGGCAGGGGATTTGAGATCGCGGAGATGAATTACCGCACGAGGAGCGCGGAGATCGATATCGTCGCGATGGACGGCAGCGTGATCGTCTTCGTCGAGGTCAAGTACCGCTCCGGGAGCGGCTGCGGAAGTCCGCTCGCCAGCGTCGACGTCAGGAAGCAGAGGAGAATCTCGAGGGCGGCGCTCACGTATCTAGTGACGCACGGGTATTCCGACAGTGTTCCCTGCCGGTTTGACGTGATCGGGATCACCCCCGGGGGAATCAGCCACATCGAGCAGGCGTTCGAGTTCATCAGATGATCGGGAGGTCGCAATGGAAATCAAGTGGATCGGAAGTGAGGGAGAGGGGATGAGGCTCCGGAGGTCGCGCGATCTCCTCTGGCTTTCATTTCCGGAACTCGACAGGGAGAAGTGGCTGAGAAACGCGTTTTCGACGCGGTTCGGCGGCGTGAGCACGGGCCATCTCGCCTCGATGAACCTGGAATTCAAGAGGGACGTCGACCCCGAAAATGTCAGGACGAATTTCCGGAGGTTCGCCTCCGCGGTCGGATTCGAGCCGGAGAACATGGTGCTCTCCCATCAGACGCACACGACCAATGTGAGGCGGGTCGGGAGAGAGGACAGGGGGCGCGGCTTCACGAGGGAACTCGGCTGGACGGACGTGGACGGACTCGTCACCGACGAGCCGGGCGTCGTCCTCGTGACCTTCTACGCCGACTGTGTCCCGCTCTATTTCGTTGACCCCGAGCACCGGGCGATCGGCCTTTCGCACTCGGGCTGGCGCGGGACCGCGGCCAGGATGGCGGAGGTGACCATCGACATGATGAGGCGGGAATTCGGGTCGGATCCCTCCCGGATGAAGGCCGCGATCGGGCCCTCTATCTGCGGCAGGTGCTACGAGGTCAGCGGGGACGTCGCGGAGAGGTTCTCATCCCAGTTCGTGACGCCGAAGAAGAACGGGAAGTATCTGCTGGACCTTCAGCTCGCGAACCGGGCGATCATGATCGAATCGGGCATCCCGATGTCGTCCGTGAGCCTGCCCGGCCTCTGCACCGCCTGTAATCCGGACCTCCTCTTTTCCCACAGGGCGTCGAAGGGACTGAGGGGAACAAATGCCGGTTTTCTCGAGATTATCGGGCAGTCGTGACGCTTGACAAACAAAAAGCCGCTCACTATTATTATGGAATGTGAACCGAACATTTCGACAGGAGGCATTTTCAAAGATGGCAGCTCTCTATAATCATATCGAAATCGAAAACAAGTGGAGAAAGAGATGGGAGGAGAACCCCATCAACCTGAACGACGGGAAGAAAAAGAAGTACTACTGCCTCGACATGTTCCCATATCCGTCGGGAGCAGGCCTCCATGTCGGCCACTGGAGAGGGTACGTCATCTCCGACGTGTGGGCGAGATACAAGATGATGGACGGCGACCACTACGTCATCCATCCGATGGGCTGGGACGCGTTCGGTCTTCCGGCCGAAAACTACGCCATCCAGCACGGCATCCATCCGCGGATCTCGACGAAGGACAA
>CACYEN010000039.1 GCA_902773435.1 uncultured Lachnospiraceae bacterium
CGCATATCTTTGTATAAGGCCCCATGGTCAAGCGGTTAAGACATCGCCCTTTCACGGCGGTAACAGCAGTTCGAATCTGCTTGGGGTCACTGAAAAAATGAATAATACGGCGACATGGCCAAGCGGTAAGGCACGGGTCTGCAAAACCCTTATCCCCGGTTCGATTCCGGGTGTCGCCTCTTAAGGCAAAACCCGATAAATCCATTGAATTAAGGATTTGTCGGGTTTTTATTTTTCCGGTCAGGAGCAGAACCGCCATGAATCTGGAGAGAATCACGGAAAACAATATTGATTATGCCGTTTCAATACAGGCGGAACTTTTCCCCGGTGAAAGCGCAAGGGCGAACTATGAAGAATCCCTTGAGAACTCATCCGACTATGAATATTTCCTGATCTGTCACGACGGAACCTGCGCAGGCATCATCGGTATCTACCGCTATCCCGAAGATCCCGACAGCGCCTGGCTCGGGTGGTTCGGTATCCGGAAAAGCTGCCGGAGAAAGCACCTTGGCACCGCTGCGATCAGGCTGTTCGAAGATATGGCGGCTGCCAGGGGATACCGGTTCGCGCGGCTCTATACGGACGCCGTGAACAATGACGCCGCAATCGCCTTCTATAAGGCCAACGGCTATCTCGGCGAACCCTATCTGAATGTGCAAGATCCCGTCTGTATGAAGTATAAGACGCTGATCTTTTCAAAACCGCTGGCGGGCAATGAGATGGTTTTCTGGAACAGCAGGAACATACACCTCACGGAGCAGATCGCAAAGCAGAGGAAATACAGCGGACATCGGGACCCCGCTTCTCCGGACTGAATCCTCCGGCTGACCTGTGCAGTAGCCGGGAACTGAAATGAAATAAAGAGACCGCCGGCTGTGAGCTCAGCCGGCGGTCTCGTGACTCTCTTATCAATAACCGATCAGGCTTCCGGCGATCCAGCCGCCGCAGTCCTCGGAATTGATCACATACACCTCATACCAGACATAGCCGTCCTTCTTCGCCGTTCTGCCGGTGGTCTCCAGATACTCTCCGTTGCGGAGCTTGAGGACGACCTCGGAGTTAAGGCCCGGAGCCTTTCTGAGGTTGGAATAGGGCGACGCGGGGTTATCAATCTGAACGGTCTTCCCGCCGACTACATCTTCGAGCTCATCGGGATTCAGCTTATTGATCTCTTCACTCATAATTATTTACTCCCTTCATTTTTTTAAGTTTATTAAGAGTGGTGTTTCTTTGTATTAACGATACGAGTATACCACGTATATTGTCACAAAGGCAATATTATGCGGACGGGGCTGTAAATCCACGAATCGCCGGCACGATTCCGATCGACGGACGCCGTGGGAAAAGAATCTTGATACTTGATACTGATCTCAAGATTATGGTAAACTATATGTAAGTCTGACCTGCGCATCAGACTGTGTTTTGCTTGGTATACACCACCCGGGAGAAAATCGATGAAAGGTTTGAAAGAAAAGAAGCTTATATCCGTACTCTTTGTCATCGCGGTGATCTGTGCAGGGATCCTCTCTGCGATGCCTGCCGCGGCCGCGAAGCACTCCACTGTCCTCAACGGCCAGGACTATAAGTACGTCTATGACTACACGTATTATACGACGAAGGTCCACACGAACCTTGCCGGCCTGTCCGACAAGGTCGTCCTGACATATTTCGTCAACAACGGAATGAACAAGCAGGAGCAGGCGATCTCCACATTCAACGTGAAGTCCTACAGACGCGGCAACCAGGACCTGCGCAAGGCCTTCGGCATGGACTACAGGTCCTATTACCTGCACTACCAGAATTACGGGCACAGCGAGTCGTCGAGAGCAAATACGACGACCGGCATCACCAAGATCAAGAATCCCGTGACCGTCTACGAGGGCTTCGATTACAAGAAGGTCTACAACTATTTTTACTATATTTCGAAGTATCCCTCTGTGGCCAAGGAATTCCCCGAGGATGACATCGGTGTTCTCGAGTATTTCGTGAACACGGGCATGGGATTGCAGCACCGGGCGATCAAGACCTTCAGCGAGAAGTCCTACCGCTACGGAAATCCCGACCTCAGGGCAAAGTACAAGAGCAGCTACTACAAGTACTACAGGCATTACTGCAAGTACGGCTACAAGTACGCCGCGAGGCGCAAGACCACGACCGGCATCACTTCGATAAAGAACCCGATCACGACTTACAACGGCGTCGATTACAGCAATATCTACGACTTCAGGTTCTATACCTCCCACAATCCGACCGCCGCGAAGTTCAAGGATGACGACGCGTCCGCGATCCAGAACTTCATCAAGCGCGGGATCATCATGGGCCTGCAGGCGAAGGCCGGCGTGACCAAGACCTCAAAGAGCTACGTCAACGCGCTGCTCAGCCTGTATCCGAACGCTCTCAAGGATGAGTACGTGAGGGCCAACCAGAACGACAGTAAGACGAAGTACCTGATCCTTCTCAACCAGGGCAAGCACACGGTCTATATCTTCCAGGGCAAGCAGTACACATGGGAGAAGATCAAGACGTATCCGTGCTGTGTCGGCGCCCCCGGCACACCGACGCCGGTCGGAACATTTACGATCGGATTCCGCGGGCGGAACTTCCTCACCGAGGGAGGCAGCAAGTGCTGGTATTACACGCAGATCGTGGGAATGATCTGGTTCCACTCCCAGATCTACGCCGATACCGCCACACCCCAGTATATTGTTGACGGGAGCATGGGCGTGAGCTGCTCTCACGGCTGTGTCCGCCTGTATCTCGACAACGCGTACTGGATCCATGAGAACATTCCGAGAGGGACCAAGGTCGTCATCTACAACAGGCCCTGGTGATCCTGAGGACAGACATGTAAAAGCAGTGGCGGGAAACCGCTGCTGCTTTCTTTACCTGCTGTAACGGACAGATGGAGACATCTGTCTTTTTGTGTATGGAGGGTAATGAAAATGAAAGCAACATCATTCATGTGTTCTGCCGCGATCCTGTTATCGGCTGTGATATTTGCCGGCGGCGCCCTGTCGGTGTCCGCGTCCGAATCCATCCCCGGGGAACCGCAGGGCATTCCCTACATCGAGTTCTACGCGGAACAGAACGGCATAAACCCCGAAGACATTGTCCTGTCGAAGGCGGTCTGCCTGTCCCATTTTAACTGGGAATGTGAGGGAGGCTACCCCGCCCAGTACATCCGGGATGAGGAGACGATCCGGGCCGTCGCGGAGATTGTCGGCCGGATTCGCGTGACGGGCGGTCCCGACGGGGTGTACAGTACCGCCGGCGGGCACGGTTTTACATTTACCGATGAGGAGGACAGGCCGATTCTCGGCATTTCCATCCAGGAGGGGATGATCGAGGGCGGGGACGGCCGGTATGAAGCGGACGGACTTGACGCCCTGTCCTTCGTTCCCGGGGTGATGTACCCGGGCGACTGGGAGGAATACTTTGACAGGATTGAAGATGAGGAGGAAGAATATCTCAGGACCCATGAGCTGAGCTTTCCGTGCAGCCTCTTTGAGGCTGCGGGCAAAGCCGCCTATGACTTCTACACCGGCTGCACCGCGGACGATATTCTCAGCATCTATTTCTTCCACGATGGGAAGAACAAAACCTTCACCGACCCTGAAGAGATCAGGGCGATCTATGAGAGTCTCTGCCGGGTGGAGGTGACCGGCCCCGGTGAAACTTCCCGCTGGGACGACAGCTGGAGCGTCACCGTCTTTTACCCGGGTCCTGACAACACGTTTTCGTCAAATATTCATTTTTCCTTCCGCTCCGGCGCGCTTGACGGACGCGACGGCTATGATTATTCGGTGAAAGGGCTCGGGGGAATTCCCGAAGCCTGTGACTGGGAGGAGTTCGGGAACATCCCGGATTTCCGGGGACGATGAGGAAAATCGCAAACGAATCAGAAACTGCATGGAAAGGAGAACATGTGCGATGAGGAAAAAGAGAAACAGGCTGCTGTCGGAAAAGGTGATCAGGGGACTTCAATCGCGGAACATGGACGGTTATTTCGCGGAGACCCGTGAGGAGGCATGCCAGATTGCCCTCTCCCTGATTCCGGAGAAGAGCACGGTCACGATGGGCGGAGGCATGAGCGTCCGTGAGATCGGGCTCGTGGACGCGTTGAACGCGGGGGATTATCAGTTTATCGACAGGGATAAGGCCGAGGACAAGCGTGCCGCCATGCTGAGCGCCTACGACGCGGACGTCTATCTCGCGAGCTGCAACGCCATGACGGAGGACGGCGTCCTGATCAACATCGACGGCAATGCCAACCGGGTATCCGCGATCGCCCAGGGGCCGCGGAAGGTGATCTTCATCGTCGGCATGAACAAGGTGTGCTCCGACGTCGACGGCGCGATGAAGCGGGCCCGCAATGTCGCGGCCCCGATCAATGCCCAGAGGTTCGGCCTGTCCACGCCGTGCGCGAGGACCGGTTCATGCATGAACTGCAAGTCGGCGGATACGATCTGCTGCCAGTTCCTGATTACGAGGTTTTCAAAGCACAACGGGAGAATTCACGTGATACTGGTGAACGAGGATCTGGGGTTCTGAGACGGTTTCCCGCCGGATGAGCCGGACAGGCGAAGGGGATGAGGCGATCTCACGCGGGAGATCGCCTCATCCCCTTTTCAGGCTGATTTTCATCGGCCGTTTTGATCGGCTGTTTACATCAGTCGGAGAGATAGTACGTCGCGGCTGTCATCTCATTCCTGTAGGTCGCGATGATCCCGTTTCCCTTTGCGAGACGGGAATAAACCCCTGCTAATTCTCCGTTGTAGACGTAGAGTCCGGCCATATGGATGTAGGAGTGGTAGCGGCCGTCGCCCCAGGCGAAGTCGATGTTCCGGGTGCTGTACTGCGGACAGTATCTCTGGCAGATATAGCCTCTGTCGCAGACACTCTCCGCTTTCTCCCTCCACTCCGCGTCACTGAATTCAACGCCCGCGTACACGCCGGCGGAGGCGTAGGAATCGAGCGGCTTGAGAATCCACTCGTCTTTGTTCTTCAGCACGTCGTCAAGAGAGATCCCGCCGCGGCCGAACCACTGCGTCTCCGGGATGTGCGCCTCCACAAAAGCGTTCTCCTCTTCCGTCAGGAACCGCTTCGTCCTCTCTTCGCGGAGGACGTGGAACAGCCATTTGTTGTGGATGACCTGAGTGCAGATATCGCCGGCGAGAAAGACTTTCCTTGAACGGACAGCGTCGAGGAACGGCCTGACTTCGTCCGCGAACTTCATGATGTCGCTCGTCACCGCGCGGCGGTAGACCGCGTCGATCCGGTGGCCGGAGGCGGAGAGGAGAGCGCCGTTTTCATAGCGCAGCTCCCGGATGTCGCAGACCTCGCTGTTGACGCCGGCCCTCTGGAACCGTCTCACGAATTCCTCGAATTCCCTGACCATGCCCTTGTCGAGAAAATCCACGACCGCGACCGTCGGCTTCTCCACATGGCCGGGCCAGGCGAAGTAGAGATCGAGGAAGGTCTTCACCCAGCTGTCCAGCGTCTCGAACCTCCGAAGGTCATAGCGGCGTATGATCTCCTCGTGGGCGGGGTTGTGGATCATCAGGTCTTCAAGGAGGCGGTTCTCGTTCATCGCGCTGGTGCCGTCCGTGTTGACCTCGCAGAAATAGAAATCACCGGTGTCCTCGTGGTAGAAGATGTCAAAGCGCGAGACGGGGAGCAGGCTTCCGAAGCCGCCGGAGGAGACGATCAGGTCCCGCAGCTCTTCAGGGAACGGAAACAGCGCCCGGTAGTCTTCAAAGTCCAGGTATTCTCGGATTACCTTGGTGAAGATCCCGTAGGCCGTCTTTACAATCCGGGAAAACACGCGGAGCGTATCGCTCCCGTAAACCCTGGGGATCGCCGGTGTCAGCGTGGTGAATCTCCCGCGGAAATAGAGCGGCGACCGCTCCATGTCCGCCCTGAGCGCCAGCGCGCCCTCCCGGTTTTTCTCCCTGTCCTTCTCGATGAGGACGCGGTATTCCTCCGTGATGCGCCCGGCGGGTGAGATCCTGTACCGCATCGGCCGGAGAAAATGTCTCTCCGCTTCAGGGAGCGCCTCCTCCGCGAAGTCGATCAGCTTCTCCGCGGCGGAGAGGACCGGAATTCCGTAGACCTGTCCTCTCCATCCCTCTTCCATAAGGCTGCTCTGGGCGGAGAAGATGTCCGCCTCCGTGATACCGTGCTCCCTGATGAAAGTTTCGCACTCTTTCAGCAGTCTTTCCGAGTACAGGGCGCCCTTGATGAGGGCTGTGTAGGCGAGCATCTCATTTTCCGGCAGCGAGTCCGCGCAGCGTATCTCCAGGTAGTTTTTCAGCCGGACGTCCGGGAACACCATGGAAATGACGTGCCGGACATCTTCCTCGGTGATATCCCCGGCTCGGGCATCTTCGGCGTAGACGCTCTCAGCGGCCGCCTTTCCCGTATATACCGTCTCATCGCCGTCCTGCCTCAGGACCAGCGGGACACCGCAGAGATAGTCCGCGTAGTCTGAGAAGCCGTATGACGGGGAGAATACCCCTTTCGGACATCCGCACCGGTCCGGGTCCGTGCGCCGCCAGATTTCGGCACGCTTTAAGTACGGGACCGGATTCTCCGCCTCCGTGCGGACCGTATTGTCCGTCAGCAGCTGCAGGACCGGCGTAATGAGGAGCGCGGCCTGGATCTTGGCCCTGAAGTCTTCCTCGGAGCAGTAGTCGACAGAGATCTGGGTGGACGCTGTCCCGCGCATCATCTCGGGTCCGCCGGATCCGATCTCCCTGAAATACCTGTCCATGAAGCGGTAGCGCTCCTTCGGGATGAGCGCGAGCTCTTCAACCCGGCTCTCCGGCTGGTAGCCCTCGTTCACGAGGACGGCGCCGTATTCCCTGAGGACGGCGTCCAGCGTCCTGCGGAACCCGCGGTAGATATCCCTGATCCCGCTGATTTCGCTTCTCGGCGAGATACTGATCTCGTACTGCGCGGCGGGTTCCAGCGTGACGGTGTAGTCGTCGGTCACGAAGCCGAGCAGGTGCTCGTCCCCGATCGGCTCCGCCCCCGGGACGCGGCGCATGTGTTCCCGGAGGATGCTCTCCACACCGCGCTCACCGGAATAGGGCAGTGCCTCGCCGCTCTCCGCGTCGACGATAAAGTGCTCGGTCTCAACCCCCAGCATGCGGCTTCCCGGGACTTTGACTCCCGCGGAAAAGTAGTCCGCGAGTCTTCCGCGAAGGTGTTCACTCTTTTTTTCCATCTCCAGTATTTACTCCTAACTGTACTTCCCCCTGCGTGGCTGCGGCGTCTTCCCCGCCGTCAGCCGGGTCACCGAGCGCCCAGTGGGCGAGCTGGTGCAGGATCGGCCAGAGCTCTTTCCCGCGGCCGGTGATCGAGTAGTCCACCCGGGGAGGGATCTCCTCGTACTGAGTTCTCGTCACCAGTCCGTCCTGCTCAAGTTCTTTCATCGAGGAGGAGAGAACCGCGGGCGTGATGCCTCTGACTTTCTTCTTGAGGTCGCTGTACCGCAGAGTCCCGTCCAGATACATCGCGCAGAGAATTTTCAGCTTCCAGCGCCCGCCGACCATGCGGACCGCTTCTCCGAGAGGGCATTTCTCCCGGCAGGGGCATACGCCCGCTTCGTTTCTTGCTGCATTTTCTTTCATGTGTCTATCCGCCTTCCCAAGCTGTGAGTATATCGCATCGGGACAGATTCGCAGAAAAACCGGATTTGTGTTTTCTCGCTGCTGTTTATTTTATGAAATATGAAAATAATAGTCAATATACTTTTCATATCAACGAGCTGTCCAGGGTCCGCGGCCGGACGGGGGGTTCGGAAGATTGTGAAATGGGTTCATCAGTGGTAGAATTCTCCATAAAGGAGGAAGGAAAGATGTCTGACAGGAGAGGTTTTTTTGGAGGTGCGTTTGACTTTGACCGGGACGGAAAGCTTGACAGTGTCGAGCAGGCAATGGAGTGGGAATTTATAAGAGAGATGCAGGAGAGCGGCGATGATGCCGCTTATAATCCCTTCAGCGACGGTGATCCCTTCAGTGATGACGATGATGACGATGATGATGACAATTTCTTCGGCGACGATGACGATCTCTTCGGCGGCGATGATGATGACGATCTCTTCGGCGACGACGATTTCTGACTCCCCCTGAAGCCGCATGATGAACCCGGCACGGACGGCATGCTTTATTTCATCCGGCTGCATTTGGAACCGACACATTGACAAGTGTACCGTCCGGCTTTAAAATGGTTTTGTCAATTTGTGACAAAAAAATTCTTCAAAGGAGGAATGGAACATGAAAAAATTCACAAGCCTGTTTCTCGCAGCCACAATGGTCTGCACCATGATGGCGGGTGCCGCCGTACCGGCTGCTGCCGACGATCCGATCGAACTCGACGTGATTATCTGCCAGTATGGACCGAACACCAACGACTGGTTCCTCGGGACAGGCATGGACGGCTCCAATTTTGTCGACAAATTCGAAGAAGCGAATCCGGATATCAAGCTGAACCTCGACGTTGTGTCGTGGAATGACGTCTACACCGAAGTCGATACGCGCATCGCCAACAACAACGCGCCGGACATCCTCAACATCGACGTATTCGCGAACTATGCAAATGAGGGTCTGCTCCTTCCGGTCTCCGACTACTGCCCGGAAGAGCTCTACAATGACTTCTTCCCGTCCTTCATCGATCAGTCTATCATCGACGACACGGTCTGGGCGGTTCCCGATCTCGCGTCGGCACGCGCACTGTTCTACAACGTCGACATCTTCGAGGAAGTCGGCATCGAGCCGCCGACGACCTGGGCGGAACTCGAGGACTGCTGCCAGGCGATCATCGATTTCTACGATGGCGAGATTTATCCGTGGGGCATCGACATGACGACCGACGAGGGCCAGGCCGCGTTCGCGTATTACACATGGGGCAACGGCGGCGGCTTCGTCGATGATAACGGAGACTGGGCGGTCAATTCCGCCGAGAACGCCGAGGCGATCAACTTCGCGCTCAGCCTGATTGAAAATGGCTACACGAACCCGAACCCCGCCACCCAGACCCGCTATGACCTTCAGGATATGTTCGCCGCCGGCCAGCTCGCGATGGTGATCGCGCCGAACCAGCTTCCGACCTATGTGGCGGACAAGGAAGGAAACATCAACATGGCGACGGCTTCCATCCCGGCAAATGAGGGCAAGTCCTCCTCGTCCGTCGGCGTCATGGACCGCGTGATGGCATTCCGCGACGACGCTTTTGAAGA
>CACYEN010000040.1 GCA_902773435.1 uncultured Lachnospiraceae bacterium
CCCAGAGCTCACCCCAGCCAAACGGGAACGTGAACTCGACGTCGGTCGTCGCGTTGCTGTAGAAAGAAAGCTCCTTCTGGTCGTGATCCCTGAATCTCAGCTCCTCCTCCTTGATCCCGAGATCGAGAAGCCACTTCTTCATGAAATCCTTCCAGTAGGCGAACCATTCCAGGTCGGTGCCCGGCTTGCAGAAGAACTCGAGCTCCATCTGCTCGAACTCACGCGTGCGGAATGTGAAGTTGCCCGGTGTGATCTCGTTGCGGAAGGATTTGCCGATCTGGCCGATGCCGAACGGCACTTTCTTTCTCGACGTCCTCTGGACGTTCCTGAAATTGACGAAGATGCCCTGCGCTGTTTCGGGCCTTAAGTACACCGTGTTCTTCGCGTCCTCGGTGACTCCCTGGAACGTCTTGAACATCAGGTTGAACTGGCGGATTCCGGTAAAATTGTGCTTTCCGCAGGACGGACACGGTACGTTGTGTTCCTCCACGAACCGCTCCATCTCCTCATTGGTCCAGCCGTCGACGGAACCGCCGAGATCGATGCCGTTCGCCTGGGCGAAATCCTCGATCAGCTTGTCGGCACGGAATCTCTCGTGGCACTCCCTGCAGTCCATGAGCGGGTCGGAGAAGCTTCCGAGATGTCCCGACGCAACCCACGTCTGCGGGTTCATCAGGATCGCGCAGTCAAGACCGACGTTGAACGGGCTCTCCTGCACGAATTTCTGCCACCAGGCTTTCTTGACGTTGTTCTTGAGTTCAACGCCGAGGCTGCCGTAATCCCATGTATTCGCGAGACCTCCGTAGATCTCGGAACCCGGAAAGATAAAACCGCGGGATTTTGAGAGCGCAACAATTTTCTCCATCGTCTTTTCCATAATCATCTGTCTCCTCAACATACTGAATCTATAAGAGCCGAATCCACAGAGGCAATATTACCTCATTTTCCTGATGTCAGCAAGTGGTATGGCGCAATTCCGCCGTCAGGGGCTCCCGAGCTCCTTTAAAATCTCAAGGCTCCGGAACGGCCGGTCCGTCGTCCTCCTCACCATCCTCTCCGCATACTTCGAGAGAACCTCCGCCGTTTTCTCCCCGACGGACAGCGAGAAGAGCTTGCGAAGCGGCGCGCCGGCGCAGAAGGCCGCGGCCTCCCTCGCCTCGGCGTCCGGCAGGGCGTCCTCGCCCGGCACGGCGAATTCTCCGTTCAGGCTCATGAGGCGAAGCTCGAAGACCGCCCGGACGAGTCCCGCGGGCATCTTCTCCCGGGCCAGCGCCTTCAGCGCAACATAGAGCAGGTTCACCGTCTGCCCCGCCTCCAGGCCCTCCCTCCCGTAATAGGACGCGAATTCCAGGAAATACATCCCGTAGAACACGCCCGGATACGCCGCAGGCAGTTCGCTCATATAATCGATGACGTCGGCCTGGACGAGCGAGTAGGCATCCCTGCCCTCGCGAAGCGCGAAGTCGGCGAACACGAACGGATTCGCCGCCGCGATCAGCGCGCTCTTCGTCCTCCTGACCCCGTGGGCGAACGCGGTGATCTTCCCCCGCGCCCCGGTCAGGATCACGAGCCTCTTGTCGTAGTCGCCCACGGGCGAGGCGCTGAGCACCACGCCCTTCAGCGTCACAGTGTCTCTCACCTCGCGTCAGCTCCTCTTTGCGCCGGAGTCCTCTCCGTACCCGTAGTCCCGGAGAAGGCGTTCGTTGTCTCTCCAGTCTTTTCTCACCTTGACGAAGAGTTTGAGAAACACCTTTCCCTCCGTCATTCTCTCGAGCTCCGTCCTGGCGGCGCTGCCGATCTTCTTCAGCATGCTCCCGCCCTTCCCGATGATGATGCCCTTGTGGCTGTCCCTCTCGCAGATGACGGAGGCCTCAATCTCCGTGAGCCCGTCGTCACGGACGTGGTATCTCTCGATCGTCACGGCGATGCCGTGCGGGATCTCCTCCGACAGCATCTGGAGCGCTTTCTCCCGGACGACCTCGGCGGCAATCTGCCGCATGGACTGGTCCGTGAGCGTCTCCTCGTCGTAGAGCATGGGCCCTTCGGGCAGGTACCGGTAGATCGTCTCCTTCAGGTCGCCGAGATTGAGCCCCCTGAGGCCGGATACCGGGATGATCTCGCGGAAGGGGTAGATCTCCTTCCAGGTGTCAATGATCCCGAGCAGCTGCTCCTTCCTGATCGTGTCGATCTTGTTGATCACGAGGATCACCGGCGTATCCGTCGCGGAGAGCGCCTCCGCGATCCCCCGGTCACCCTCCCCCGCGTGGGAAGAGGGTTCGATGAGCCACAGGATGACGTCTGCGTCGGAGAGCGTCCCCTGCGAGACATCTTTCATATATTCCCCGAGCCTGTTCCTCGCGTTACGGATCATGCCGGGCGTGTCGATGAAAATGATCTGTCCGCGCTCCTCCGTCAGGACCGTCCGGATCCTGGACCTCGTCGTCTGCGGCCGGTTCGACGTGATCGCGACCTTCTGTCCGATGAGGTGGTTCATGAGCGTCGACTTGCCGACGTTTGGGCGCCCGATGATCGCGGCGAAGCCCGATTTGAATGAATCCATAGACGACCTCCGTTTATTCAGAGAAGAGCCGTGACGGAATCAAACAGCTCCCTGTCCTCGTTGACCCGGCTCTCGCCGCCGATCACGCAGAAATTATCCTGTTCGATAAGCGACCGGTACGCCGGGGCAAGGGCCCGGATATCCGAGTCGGAAGCCCCGAGAATTTCGCGCCTCCGCGCGTCCAGTTCCTCAGCAGTCATGCCCTGCAGGTAGACGCGGAGCGAGAACGACCCGAACATTGACGGCGTCAGGGGCGTGTCGATCATCCCGATCGCCCCGATGACGTACTTGGTCATCGTCTTCTCGTCCGCCGTGAATCCCTCTATGTAATCCGGGATGCCGAGATACACGTCCCTCGTGTTCCGCAGGTTCGGATCCCTGAAGGAGGTGATGAAGCCGTCCCCGTTTCTCCGGACAAGGGCGCTGCAGCCGTAGGCGCCGCCCATGACCCTGACTCTCTGCCACAGGTACTCATAGTTGAGGATATGGCGGAGGACCGTCCTCACTCCGCTCGGCGGGAAGACCGCGTTGTCGACCGTTCCCGCCATTGCGACGAACTGGACCTGGCCGGACGTCCTGAAGCCCTCCCTCAGATTGCCATAGGGGGCCACTTTTCTGTGCGCGCCGGGAAGCCCGGCACCCGGGATCAGGCAGTTTGACACGGCGCCCGGGAGGACCTCCCTCCCCTCGCGCTCGGACGTGTAGCTGACGAGCAGCCTCCCGGCGGTGAAGATCTTCGCGGCGAGGGACTCCAGCTTCCCGCCGATTATTCCGCCCTTCTCCTCAAAGCCCGCCTCCAGATCCCTGACGAAGCGGTAGAAATCGATCCCGGTGATCCGGTCCGTGAGGGCTCCCACCGGGGAGACGTAGGCGAGCGCGCGCGTCGCCGCCGCGACATTTCCCCCCTGCTGCAGCCCCATCTGGAGAGCGGACCGGGTCTGGGAGATGATCTCGCGGATCCTTTTTGCGTCTTCGAATCTCGAGGTCGAGAGCGCCTCCCTGATGAGGGACGTACCGGCGTCCAGCTTATCGTAGAGCGCCTTGCAGCGGATCGAGAAAAAGACGCGGTAGTCCGACGGATCGCCCGGCATGTCATAGCTCGCGATGGTGGCCGAAATCCCGCCGGTCTCGGCGTTGATCTCGTTGTTCAGCTCCATGTGGCTGTGGTTCTCGGTGCCGATGTTGAAGAGCACCGCCTTCAGCAGGGAGACATAGCTCAGTTCCTCCTCGCTGAGGTCGCCGATATCGTAGAGCAGCTCGAGGTAACCGATCCCGTTCGTCGGCGCGTCGTGGAAGACGGTCTTCACCTCCCTCGCCTCCCCGGAGAGATCCGCGGTCCCGACCATGCGCTCCTCATTGTCAAATGGCTGGGACTCCCTCGATATGTCGCTTCTTTCGAGCATCGGGAGCGTGGCGATGATCTCCTCCGGGTCCTCCGCGGACTGCCAGGCGGCAAGATTCCTGCAGGATTCAACCACGCCCCGGATCTCATCCCCGGTCATGGCCGCCTTCGAGGCGGCGAGCTTCGCGCGCGTCTTCTCCTCCTCTTCAGCGAGAAGGCCCTTCTTCGGGGAGAGGATCATCAGGGCGGCGTGGCCGGTCCCGAGAATCTTCTCTTTCAGGAATGTCTCGAAGAAACCGCTCTCGGCCTCCCGCCTCAGCTCTTCGTAGACGGCGAGTTTTTTCAGAGGGGCAAACGGCTCATTCTCATCGTAGAGCCAGGTATCCATGATCGCGATGCCGTACATCAGCCCCTTCGGGTATCCGGCGTAGTCCGCCTCGCGGAACTGGAACTCCTGCCCGTTGATCCCGGCGATCAGCGACTTCCTGTCGATCCCGCGTTCAGCCTGGTCCTCGAGGACCTCCCTGATCGTCCGGACGAACCGGTCCGCGTCGCCGCTGCCGGCATTTTTCGCGATCACTGAGAAATAGGGCTGCAGGATGCCGTCGTTGAATTCCCCGTACACGTCCCTGCCGATCCCCGCGTCCAGAAGGGCCTGGCGCACCGGGGCGCCGGGCGCCGACAGCAGCGCGTAGTCGAGGACGCTGCAGGCCGTCATCTCCTTAATGTCGAGCTGGTTTCCCGTCACGATATTGTAGGACAGGTATGTGCTGTCCCCGTCCGGCTCGTCGTCCGGAACCGGATACGGCCGCTCGACGCGGATCGGGGTCCCGAACGGCTCCTGGAAACGGATCCGCGAGTCGACGGAGATCCGGTCAAAGAGGCTCAGATAGTGCCCGTCGATGAAGGCGAGCGTGTCCTCCATGTCCATATCCCCGTAGAGGAAGATAAAGCTGTTGGAGGGATGATAATAGCGCCGGTGGAAGTCCAGGTACGCCTCGTAGGTCAGCTCCGGGATGTGCTTCGGGTCGCCCCCGGACTCTACGCCGTAGGCCGTGTCGGGGAAGAGCGCGTTCATCGTCTCCCGCTCCAGCACCGACTCGGGCGTCGAGAAGGCGCCCTTCATCTCATTGTAGACGACCCCGTTCAGCTTAAGAGGCTGGTCCTCGTCCTCCATCTCGTAGTGCCATCCCTCCTGGAGGAAGATGTTCTTCTCGTTGTAGATGTTCGGGAAGAAGACCGCGTCGAGATAGACGTGCATGAGGTTCCGGAAATCCGCGTCATTTTTGCTCGCGACCGGGTACATCGTCTTATCCGGATAGGTCATCGCGTTGAGAAATGTGTTCAGCGACCCCTTGACCAGCTCCACAAAGGGATCCTTGAGCGGAAACTCCCTGGAGCCGCAGAGGACCGTGTGCTCGATGATGTGGGCGACGCCGGTCGAATCCGCCGGCGGGGTGCGGAACGCGATGTTGAAGACCTTGTTGTCGTCTTCGCAGGGGATCAGGACGACGCGCGCCCCGCTCTTTTCGTGTCTCAGAAGGACGCCCTCCGCATGGATGTCGGGGAGCGGCTCCTCGCGGAGAAGTTCATAGCCTCTGTATCTGTGAGCGGATTCTGACATGGAATTCTCTTTCCTTTCTCGTTTAAAAATACACGCAGCCGGGTCCGGAGTCCGTTTTCACGTAAACCCCGCTCAGGAATTGAAGTCGTAGGCGTAGTCGCCGGGCGGAACCGTCGGGTAGTACCAGATCTGCCACCCGTCCTGGTCATAGAGCTTCTGGCATTTCGAGTAGAGCAGCGTCTTCATGAGACTGTATTTCTTGGGAAATACAATATAATTCATGTTGTTGTGCAGCATGAATCGCGTGATCAGGCCCTTGTGGTCTTTGGTCAGCCCGTACATGACCATGTAGTAGTACTCGTGGAACCAGCTCTCGTCGAGATCCTCGAGGCGGAACTGCCTGCTCCCGTACTGCAGGATCGTGGCGTCGACCTGTCTGATCTGGCAGAAGATGTCGACCGGGGCGCACAGGCTCTTGTAGGGATTGCCTGTCTTCTCCGCGTTCTCGTTGATCACGGACATCGTCGTCATCGTGATCTGGGGAAGCTTCTCCCTGCAGGTTGTCTTCTGGAAAGCGCCGCCCCTGTAGACATTCGTCCCCCCGAGCAGGACCGCGGCGGTGATTACGCCCGCCGTCAGGACTTTCAGCGCGCTCTTCTTCGGCTTGAAGATCAGCTCGACGGCCGCGAACGCGATCAGGATCGAGTAGGGAATCAGCCAGAGCACGCGCCAGTAGACGCCGCCGTTCCTCAGGAACCTCCAGATGAGAAGCGTGAAGAAGGGCATGAGGATCAGGCAGAACATGACGACCGAGTAGAGGCCGAGGAGCGTATCCTCCCTCCTCCGCTTCCGTCTCGCCAGAATGAACGCGATCGCCGCGATCGTATAATAGAGATAAAAACCGGTCGGATAGACCCTCGCTATCGTGCGGGTGATAATACTGAATGCTTTATCCATTGGCAGGTTCCTTTTCCAGGCTCAGAGTACGACGAAATATATGATCAGCATCACGGCGGGCAGAATGTACGCCGGAAGCATCCTGACAAGAATCATCCTGTCCTTTCTCATAAAAGAAGCGACGACAAAGAGGACTCCGAGCTCCAGACAGGCCAGCACAGCCCCCATCGACGTGAGCAGCGAGGCTGCCCCGAGCAGGACAAATCCGTACAGCGTATCGACAGGCAGTGAGGCGCCCCTCCGGATCACGCGCATCGCGAGCACGAAGATGAGGGGAAGGATCAGGCCCACGATCTGGGCCTTTCCCTGCCAGCTCCTGACGAGGATGAACGTCCCCGCGGTGTAGACCGAGAAGTAGGAGCTGATCGAGATCAGGAACGCGAAGACCGAGAAGAGCCCGGACTTCTTCCTGTCCTCCGGGTACAGCTCCCGGCCGACGAGAAGAAACGCCGCGAAGAACAACATGGTCAGGACAGGCGGGAAGAATGTATGGCAGAGCACCGCCGGCCTGATGGAGAACACTTTCGACACGTAGGCATAGAAGGCGAACTGCGGGGAGGCGGTGAGCCTGTCCATCTCGTTCACGGCGAAATCCGTGATCAGCCTTCCGTTCACGGCGTCATACTTCATCAGTGTGTTCGTGTCAACCGAAGTCGTGACGGCCCCGACGTAAGCCACGTCGTCGTCGTCCACGTGCATCATGAAAAATGTCACCGCCGCGTGGATCGCCGGAAGTACAAAGGCGAGGAGCTCAAAGAGATTCCCCGTCCTGATCATCGTGAAGAAGCTCTTTACGGGATTCTCCCGGTTTTTCACGAGTTTCACGGCTCCCGCCGCTCCCGCCGCGGCGTAGACCAGCGTGAGGACGACGATGAGGTCGGTGAGGGACCTGTGAAAAAAGATGCACGCGGCCGCGGGAATGTAGGTCAGCGCGAGCATCGAGACGAAACCCGCGCACCAGCGGCTGATGACCGTATAGGGTTTTCCGTCGCCGTCGCTCACGGTCAGACAGCCGATCAGTACGGGCAGCACGGTTACAAACAGCAGATACAGTATATAGTTCAAAACAGACTCTCCTGACAGATGCCGGCGTCGACCGCCCCGGGCGGTTTCGGCCGTTTTATTTGGCACTTCGCATATACTAACACAAAAAGGAGCCGCGCACAATGCGCGGCTCCTCAAAGGGTCTCCCTGACCGGAAAGGTCCTTCAGGGATTATTCAGCCGTGTTGTAGTAATCCACCAGCTTGACAAGGTTCTCGTACCTCTCCTTCGCCTCTGCCTCGGACTTCGCGAAGAGCTTCGCGGCGCGTTCCGGATTGGCTCTCTTCAGCGAACTGTAGCGGACCTCACCCATGATGAACTCTTCATAGGAATCCGTCGGAGCCTTGGAGTCGAGCGAGAACGGGTTCTTGCCCTCGGCCTTGAGCGCCGGGTTGAATCTGAAGTTGAACCAGTAGCCGGCCTTGACCGCGAGTTCTTCCTCAGTGATGGACTTGCCCATGCCCTTGCGGATGCCGTGGTTGATGCACGGTGCGTAGGCGATGATGAGCGACGGTCCCTCATAGGCTTCCGCCTCGGCGATCGCCCTGACAGCCTGGTTGTAATCAGCGCCGATCGCGATCTGGGCGACGTAGACGTAACCGTAGGTCATCGCCATACCGGCGAGATCCTTCTTCTTGGTCTCCTTGCCGGCCGCAGCGAACTGTGCCACAGCGCCG
>CACYEN010000041.1 GCA_902773435.1 uncultured Lachnospiraceae bacterium
ATCAAGTACTCTGATGAGATTATTCGCCGCAAGGTCGGTAAGACCGGTAAAAAATAAAGAAAGGAGAGCGTAGACCATGATAAAGAAGACACCCAGAAGCGAAATCCGTGCGAAGAAGCACCGCAGGATGCGCGCCAGAATGAACGGCACCGCCGAGTGCCCGAGACTTGCGGTTTTCCGCAGCAACAAGCACATGTACGCGCAGATCGTCGATGATATCGCGGGCAAAACCCTTGTATCCGCGTCGACTCTCCAGGCTGACGTCAAGGAAGGCCTTCAGTATACGGATAACGTCGAAGCAGCCGCCAAAGTCGGAAAGGTGATCGGCGAGAGAGCCCTTCAGGCCGGTATCAAGAACGTCGTTTTTGACCGCGGGGGATTCATCTATCACGGAAAGATCCGTGCGCTTGCTGACGCGGCCAGAGAAGCGGGCCTTGAATTCTAAGGGAAAGGGATAGCACATGAGAGCAAACGAGGATAGAAGAAGAGATAGAGAAAAAGAAGATAACGGCATGGAAGACAGGGTCGTTGCGATCAAGCGCGTAACGAAGGTCGTCAAGGGCGGTCGCAACATGCGGTTCTCGGCTCTGGTCGTCGTCGGCGACGGCAACGGACATGTGGGCGCCGGTCTCGGGAAGGCCACTGAAATTCCCGAAGCAATCCGCAAGGGCAAGGAAGACGCGATGAAGAACATGATCACCGTCGCGAGAACTGACTTCGCCAGCATCACGCATGACAATATCGGTAAGTTCGGTGGGGCTACGGTTCTCCTCAAGAGAGCACCCGAAGGTACCGGCGTCATCGCGGGCGGCTGCGCCCGTGCTGTCATCGAGCTTGCCGGGATCAAGAACATCCGTACAAAGTCTCTCGGCTCCAACAACAAGCAGAATGTCGTATTCGCTACGCTTGCCGGCCTGAAAGAGATCAAGACTCCCGAAGAGGTCGCGCGCCTTCGCGGCAAGACCGTCGAAGAGATCCTGGCATAAGGAGGCAGAAGATGGCAGACAAAAAGTTAAAGATTACACTTGTAAAGTCCACGATCGGCGCTGTTCCGAAGAACAGAAAGGTTGTCGAGTCTATGGGATTCCACAAGCTCGGCTCCAGCGTAATCCTTCCGGATAACGCCGCGACACGCGGGCAGATCGCCAAGGTCGGTTATCTGCTTAAAGTTGAAGAAGTCGAATAATTGGGAGGTGGCATAATGGATTTATCGAATTTATCACCTGCTGAAGGATCGAGGAAGAGCGATAACTTCCGCAGAGGCCGCGGACACGGTTCCGGAAACGGCAAGACGGCCGGCAAGGGCCATAAAGGCCAGAAGGCCCGTTCGGGCGCTCCGAGACCCGGATTTGAAGGCGGTCAGATGCCTCTTTACAGACGACTTCCGAAGAGGGGCTTCACGGATCGCAACTCCAAGGTTATCACCGCGATCAACGTCGACGTTCTCAACAGATTTGAGGACGGGACGGAAGTGACACCGGAGCTTCTCATCGAGAGCGGCGCGGTTTCAAAGATCGTCGACGGCGTCAAGGTTCTTGGCGGCGGCGAGCTCACAAAGAAACTCACGGTGAAAGTTAACGCCGTCAGCGGGAGCGCGAAGGAAAAGATCGAATCTGCAGGCGGTACAGTTGAGGTGATCTGATGTTTAAAACGATGATTGACGCTCTGAAAGTTAAGGACATTAGACGCAGGCTTTTCTTTGTGTTTATATGTCTGGTCATCATCCGTGTCGGCTGCCAGATCCCTGTTCCGGGCGTGAACAGCAGCTACTTCGAGGAGTTTTTCAAGAACCAGTCGAGCGGCGCGTTCAACTTCTTTGACGCGTTTACCGGCGGCTCCTTCTCGAGCATGTCAATTCTGGCGCTGTCAATCACACCCTACATCACTGCGTCCATTATCATCGAGCTGCTCACAATTGCCATCCCGGCACTTGAGGAGATGCAGCGCGATGGTGAGGATGGCAGAAAGAAGATGATTGCCATCACGAGATATCTGACAGTCGGTCTTTCGCTGTTCGAGTCCATTGCCATGGCGATCGGCTTCGGCAACCAGGGTCTGATTCCGGGGATGAATTTTGCTAAGGCATTTACCGTTGCGGTCTGCCTTACAGCCGGTTCCTGCTTCCTGATGTGGATCGGTGAGAGAATTACGGAGAGAGGTGTCGGCAACGGCATTTCCATCGTCCTTCTCATCAACATCGTGTCCAGGGTGCCGCAGGACCTGAGCTCTCTCTACGAGAGTTTTATCAAGGGCAAGACGATCGCCCGCGGAGCGCTTGCGGCTCTCATCATTGCGGCGATCATCATCGGCGTCGTCGTGCTTGTCGTCATTCTTGACAGCGCTCAGCGGCACATTCCGGTCCAGTACTCCAAGAAGACGGTCGGAAGAAGGATGATCGGCGGACAGTCGACCCATATCCCGCTGAAGATCAACACGGCAGGCGTCATTCCCGTCATCTTCGCGTCGTCTCTGCTTTCCTTCCCGGGCATCATTGCCACATTTGCTGGAAAGTCGAACGCGGGCGGAGCTCTCGGGAGATTCCTGGGGATTCTGAATGAGAACAACTGGTTCGACTTCACGCGTCCGTTCTATTCGATCGGCGTCCTGATCTACATCGCTCTCGTCATCTTCTTCGCCTATTTCTACACCTCGATCACGTTCAACCCGCTCGAGGTCGCGGACAACATGAAGAAGCAGGGCGGTTTCATCCCCGGCATCCGTCCGGGCAAGCCGACCACGGAGTATCTCACGAAGATCCTCAATTACATCATTTTCATCGGTGCGATCGGCCTGATCATCGTCGCGGTCATTCCGTTCTTCTTTAACGGCGTGTTCCACGCGAGCGTCTCGTTCGGCGGCACATCGATCATCATTATCGTCGGTGTCCTTCTCGAGACCGTAAAGCAGATCGAGTCCATGATGGTCGTGAGAAACTACAAGGGATTCCTGAGCGAATAATTACATGCTGATCTTACCGAGGGAGGGTTTGAGGCACTTAAGTGTTTTGGACGTTCCCTTGGTTTCTTTATTGGAGGGATATTATGAGGCTGATTATGCTTGGAGCCCCGGGAGCGGGCAAGGGAACACAGGCAAAGCGGGCAGCCGCTCATCTCGGCGTGCCGCACATCTCTACGGGAGACATCTTCAGGGCCAATATCAAGGAAGGGACCGAGCTCGGCAGGAAAGCCAAGGAGTACATGGACGCCGGCGCGCTCGTTCCGGATGAACTCGTCTGCGACCTCGTCGCCGACAGAATCTCGAAAGAAGACTGCGCGAAAGGCTTTATCCTCGACGGATTCCCGAGGACGATTCCCCAGGCCGAGGCGCTCGACAGAGCGCTTGAGAACCTCGGGACCTCGATCGACTACGCGGTCGATATCGACGTCCCCGACGAGGCGATCATCTCGAGGATGGGCGGAAGGCGCGCGTGCGTCGGCTGCGGGGCGACCTACCACATCAAGTTCAATCCCCCGAAGCAGGAAGGTGTCTGCGACACCTGCGGAAAAGACCTGATCCTCCGCGACGACGACAAGCCCGAGACCGTGAAGACGCGTCTCGGCGTCTACCACGAGCAGACACAGCCGCTCATCGATTTCTACAGCGCAAAGGGTGTCCTCGTAACGGTTGACGGAACACAGGGAATGGACGATGTCTTCGCCGAGATCGTCAGCAAAATCGGAGCGTAATCTATGCCTGTCAGGGTAAAATCCGCGGATGAGATCCGTCTCATGCGCGAATCCGGACAAAAGCTTGGACAGGTACATGCCGCTCTGAGAGATATGATCCGTCCGGGCGTCACGACCGCGGAGATCAACGCGGAGGGCGAACGGCTGATCAGGGGGCTCGGAGGCATTCCAAATTTTCTCAACTACAACGGATTTCCCGCTTCGATCTGTGTGTCGGTCAACGACGAGGTCGTCCACGGCATTCCGTCGGATGACAGGGTCCTGAAGGACGGCGACATCGTGTCGCTGGACGCGGGGCTCATCTGGAAGGGATACCACTCGGACGCCGCCAGGACCTGGCCGGTCGGCAATGTCGATCCCGAGGTCCAAAAGCTCATCGAGGTGACGAGGCAGAGCTTCTTCGAGGGAATCCGTTACGCCAGGGCAGGCTGCCATCTCTACGACATCTCGAAGGCGATCGGCGCGTACGCGGAATCCTTCGGATACGGCGTCGTCGAGGATCTCTGCGGACACGGGATCGGAACCCATCTGCACGAGGAACCCCAGGTGCCGAATTTCCGGCAGAAGGGAAGGGGGCTGCTGCTGGTGCCGGGCATGACATTGGCGATCGAGCCGATGATCAACCTCGGGACCAAAAGGGTGGACTGGATGCCCGACGCGTGGACTGTCAGGACAGCTGACAGGAAGCCGTCAGCCCATTATGAAAACACGGTCCTGATCACGGAGGGGGATCCCGAGATCTTCACGCTGTGACGGCCGTCCGAACTCATCAGACAACATTATCGAATCATATCTCATTTTCAGGAGGAATCATACATGTCCAAGGCCGATTCAATCGAGGTTGAAGGCACAGTACTGGAGAAGCTGCCGAACGCGATGTTCAAGGTCGAGCTCGAGAACAAGCACGTCGTGCTCGCCCACATCAGCGGGAGGCTCAGAATGAATTTTATCCGGATCCTGCCGGGAGACAAGGTCAGAATTGAGCTGTCCCCATATGATCTCGACAAGGGAAGGATCATCTGGAGAGACAAGTAAAGCGGATTCCGCGGGCCGCCGGCGGGCGCCGCGGCCGCGTGACGGTTTTTCCAAATTCATATTGCATTTCAAAAAAAAGCGTGGTACTATAGATACTGCGCTTTTTTGCAATTCTGCGCGCCGCTTTGTGCTGAGCGGATATGCGGAACTGCCGGGCGACACCATGAGAGAGAAAGGAGGAGAGAGATGAAAGTCAGGTCTTCGGTTAAGCCGATGTGTGAGAAGTGCAAGGTTATCAAGAGAAAAGGCTCTATCCGGATTATCTGTGAGAACCCGAAGCACAAGCAGAGACAGGGCTGAGAAAAGACAGCCGGCAGATTGAAAATGGTCTTTACTGATTTAAGCCTTAAGCATTCCGCGCAATACGGACTGCGGAATGTTTACTATAGATCAGCTGTACGGAAGCCGATATCTCTCCGCAGCCGATATATAGTGCTTAATACCGGCGCGTCATTTCGCCGGAAAGGCCGTGGCGGCATTGCAAGATGACGTATCTATATGCCGCGGCTGGGCGCGGTGGAGACACCGGAAGCCCCAATTAGGAGACCCTCTCATGAGGGGTATCACTACATATTATGTTTGTACATGATTCCAGGAGGATATTTTAATGGCACGTTTAGCTGGAGTGGATTTGCCGAGAGACAAGCGCGTCGAAATCGGTCTTACCTACATCTACGGTGTCGGCAGAACGACATCGAACCGCATTCTCGCCGAAGCCGGCGTGAATCCGGATACCCGCGTCCGCGACCTGACTGACGACGAAGTCAGCAGGATCAAGGATGTCATGGACAGAACCTGCATCGTCGAAGGTGATCTTCGCAGACAGGTCGCCATGGACATCAAGAGACTGCAGGAGATTGGATGCTACAGGGGCATCCGCCACAGGAAGGGACTTCCCGTCCGCGGACAGAACACGAAGAACAACGCGAGAACCCGCAAGGGTCCGAGGCGTACTGTCGCGAATAAGAAGAAGTAAATCCCGCGTCCGACAGCCGGACAGGGTGACGTCAGAATAAGAAACCGGCGTTTCCGGGGACGGGGAGGCAGCGCATCGCCGCCCGGGGACATTGTGACGGACCTGAAGAGGAAGGTCCGCTCTAGAGAAAGGAAAAGTAGGTTAGTTTTTATGGCAGCTCAGAAGTCAAATAAGAAGACGGCGTCGAAGCGCCGTGTCAGGAAAAACGTTGAACATGGACAGGCTCACATCCAGTCATCCTTCAATAACACGATCGTGACTCTTACGGACGCTCAGGGCAACGCGCTCTCATGGGCATCCGCCGGCGGCCTGGGATTCCGCGGTTCAAGGAAATCTACTCCCTATGCAGCACAGATGGCAGCAGAGACGGCTACGAAGGCAGCCCTGGTTCACGGCCTGAAGACGGTCGACGTCTTCGTCAAGGGCCCGGGATCAGGCAGGGAGGCGGCTATCCGCGCGCTCAACGCCGCGGGTCTTTCAGTCCTCAGCATCAAGGACTGCACACCGGTTCCGCACAACGGCTGCCGTCCGCCGAAGCGCAGACGCGTATAATCGCTGTTGTTGGTTTATAAGGAAACTAAAAGTCAGCGCGCCGTAATAAGGACCGTGGCGCGCGGTGTATGAAGGAACAGGCGGAGAGCCTGTGTAAAGTACACTGGCATTAATCAGGAGGAAATTTTAAAAATGGCAGTTAACAGAGTACCTGTCCTCAAGAGATGCAGATCACTCGGCATTGAGCCGCAGCAGCTTGGCTATGACAAGAAGTCCAAGAGGGAACTGAAGAGATCCGGCAGAAAGATCTCCGAATACGGCCAGCAGCTTCGCGAGAAGCAGAAGGCCAAGTTCATCTATGGCGTTCTTGAGAAGCCGTTCCGCAATTACTACAAGAAAGCCGACCGCATGTCCGGCATGACCGGCGACAACCTGATGCGCATGCTTGAGCTCCGTCTCGACAACGTCATCTTCAGGCTCGGCTTCGCCAGGACAAGGCGTGAAGCCCGCCAGATCGTCGACCACAAGCACGTCCTCGTGAACGGCAAGTGCGTCAACATCCCGTCCTACCAGTGCAAGGCCGGCGACAGGATCGAGATCAGGGAGAAGAAGAAATCCTCTCCGAGATACAGGGCTGAGAACGGCATTATCGCTGCGACAGAGGGAAGAACTGTTCCGACGTGGCTTGAAGCTGACAGCGACAAGCTCGAAGGATTCGTAAAGGACGCGCCGGCCAGAGACGCAATCGACGTCCCGGTCAACGAGATGCTTATCGTCGAGTTGTACAGCAAGTAATTGACAACCGCTCGATCTGCTGTTTCTTTGCGAACCTTTAAGGAGGAGTACAGGTGTTTGATTTTAGCAAACCGAAAATTGCGATAGAAGAACTCTCGCAGGACAAGAGATTCGGCAGGTTCGTCATTGAGCCGCTCGAAAGAGGTTACGGAACCACTCTCGGCAATTCGCTTCGCAGGATCATGCTCTCGTCGCTTCCGGGCGCGGCAGTCAGCCAGGTTAAGATCGACGGCGTTCTCCATGAGTTCAGCCCGATTCCGGGCGTCAAGGAGGATGTCTCCGAGATCATCATGAACCTGAAGAGCCTGGCGGTCCGCAACAACTCGTCCACCGATGAGCCGAAGACGGCGTACATCGAATTTAAGGGCGAGGGCGTCGTCAGGGCATCGGATATCCAGGTCGACTCCGATATCGAGATCATGAACCCGGACCAGGTGATCGCCACGCTGGACGGAGCCACGGGATCCAAGCTGAACATGGAGATCACGATCACCAGGGGCAGGGGTTACGTGAGCGCCGACAAGGGCAAGTCCGACGATCAGCCGATCGGCGTGATCGCGGTTGACGCGATCTATACGCCCGTCGACCGTGTCAACATGAGCGTCGAGAACACCCGTGTCGGCCAGCAGACCGATTTCGACAAGCTCACGCTCGATGTCTGGACGCGGGGAACCGTGAGCCCGGAGGAGGCTGTCAGCCTCGCGGCCAAGGTTCTCAGCGAGCATCTGAAGCTTTTCGTGGATCTCACGGAGACCGCGAAGACAGCTGAGGTAATGGTCGACAATGTCGACGACAGCGTCGACGATAAGCTTCAGATGAACATCGACGAGCTCGAGCTCTCCGTACGTTCCTACAACTGCCTGAAGAGGGCGGGAATCAATACTGTCGAGGAGCTCTGCAACAAGACCTCCGAGGATATGATGAAGGTCAGAAACCTCGGAAGGAAATCTCTGGAAGAGGTTCTCGCGAAGCTCAAGGAACTCGGTCTCTCCCTCAGGGCGAGCGAAGAGTAATCCGATTCCTGGAGAGCAGGCACATAATAAGAAGATGCCGGACGGGGAGAACAGCGTCAGCCGATTCTCCTGTCCGATATTCAGGAAATATCTACTACATCCCACGGTTTTTCACGCACCGTCAGTAAGACCGAAGAGCATGGCGGCAGCGCGCCGCGAAAAGGAGGAATTTACATCATGTCAGGTTACAGAAAACTCAGCAGAACCGCTTCACAGAGAAAGGCTTTACTGAGAAGCCAGGTCACAAGCTTCCTGTATCACGGCCGTATCGTGACGACTGAAGCGAAGGCCAAGGAAGTCGCGAGAATCGCCGAAGGACTCATCGCTCTCGCTGTCCGTGAGAAGGACAACTTCGAGAACGTGACCGTCACCTGCAAGGTTCCGCGCAAGGACGCTGAGGGCAAGCGCGTAAAGGAAGAGCGCGACGGAAGAAAGGTTGCGATCTTCGAGGACATCCAGAAGGAGATCAAGAAGGACCTTCCGTCCAGGCTTCACGCGAGAAGAAAGATGAACCGCGTATTCTATCCGGTCGTCGAGGTTCCGAAGGAAGGCAAGGGCCGCAAGAAGAAGACAAAGAACATCGATATGGTTCAGAAGATGTTCGATGAGATTGCCCCGAAGTATGAGAACCGGAACGGCGGATACACCCGCATCGTGAAGATCGCCCAGAGACCGGGCGACGGCGCGATGAAGGTTCTTCTGGAGCTTGTATAATCCGAGAGAAAGATCATCGAAGAGGCAGGATCTGACGTCTGCCCGATGGAGTGAACTAAACAGAAGTCCCGGACCGCAGGATAGACGGTCCGGGACTTTTTGACCCCTCCTTTACGCCTGAAAACAGGCGGTTTCCTTCGGAGAATACACATTGCGCTTGACTAAAGTATCATGGTATCATAATCAGGAATGACCTTTCTTGGGGCGGTATCCGCGGGGGGACCCGCGGGCCGCCGCTCATGATGGGAGAGGAGCGTTTCATGAATGCATTTGCCACGGTTCTTCTGGCCGGAATCACGGCCGTCACGATGAATCCGGGGACCGCCGGGTTTGATCTTGCGGATCTCTTCCGTTCAGAGGGACAGGTTCTGAATATCTGCTGCTTCGACCTCGATCTCGTGCCGCTCATGGAGGAATACTACCCGGGATACGCAAGTGACGCGGAGTCCTGGCAGGAGGAGGACGGGATGCTGACGGGCAGGGGAAGCATCGGGGAGACCGAGGTCCGCTGGGTCGTCATCCCGGATTCCCGGCAGTACACGGACTACCTGGACGAGCGCCTGATCGGGCGGGACAGCCTCTCCCCCGACGAGCGCGTCGATATCTTCATGATCGACGCCGACAGCGCGACGAAGTACTGCAGCGCGGGCGCCGACGTCGCCCTCACGATGGAGGACCTCGGAATCGCGGACGGGACGACGTCGCAGTACCGCTTTACGAGGCAGCTCGTGAGCGATGAGGACGGTTTCCAGCGCGCGGTGTCCTGGAACGTCCCGTGCGGAGCTTTCGTCTACAGAAAATCCGCGGCAGAAGCGGTCTGGGGGACCTCAGAACCCGAACTCATCGAACTCAAGGTGGCGGCCTGGCCGATCCTCCAGAACACGGCGGCGGAGCTCAGGAAGGGCGGGTACCGGCTCTTCGCGGGACCGGACGCGGCCTATTACCCGCTCATCGGGAAGTCGATCCCCTGGGTTGACGCGGAGGGCACGATCACGATCGACGACAACGCCGTCCGGTGGGTCCGCGAGATGACGGAGGCGCGGGACGCCGGGTATATCGGAAACCTGGAGACCGGTACCCTGCCGTGGATAGAGACGCTGGGAAAGAATTCTGACGTATTCGGATATTTTATGACGTCCGAAGAGGCAGCTGAGTACATCGGCAGGGACGCGCCGGCTGATTCGGCCGGGGATTTCAGGGTGTGCAGGGGCCCTTCGAGCTACATGAACGGCGGCAGATGGCTCTGCGCCGCCGCCGGGACCGACAACAGGAATCTTGCTGCCGATATCCTGTGGACATTTACCTGCGACAGCGAGGTGATGACCCGCATGTCCCTCGAGACCGGCATGATCACGAACAATTCCGCCGCCATGGATCAGATCCGGACAGACTTAAGTTACGGAAACCCCCTGTTTGGCGGGCAGAACGACATAGCGGTCTACGCGGCAGCGGCGGCGGCATGCGACGCCGAGGATCTGACCTATTACGACCGCGTCCTTTCCGAGATCTTTCTTGAGGCGTACAGGCCGTATTTCAGCGGGGAGATCGAGGAAGAGGAAGCGCTCAACGCCTTTTACCGGAACGCGGTGGAGCGCTATCCGTATCTCAACGAGCGGTAAGATAAGAAAAGAAGACCGCCGGGAGGAAATATGAATGGACAATAATCGGAACGAAGGAGACCAGAACGGGAACGGCAACAGGAACAGGCAGTCCCTGCTGATCCTCCTGGTCTGCGTGCTCGTCAGCATGCTGTGCATGAGCGTGTTCTCCGGCCTTCTCGGCGACTCCTCGTCGCGGAAGGTCACCTATAACGAGTTTATCAGTATGCTCGACAGCGGCGTCGTGAAGTCGGTGGTGATCAACACCGACACGATCGACATCATGCTGAAGGAGCCGGAGGGAGCCTCGGGGCTCACGCGCTACTACACGACCCGGACGGAGGATATCACCGCTCTGACCGAGAGGCTGGTTGAGGCGAAGGTGACATTTTCAAAGAAAGAGACGAGCGCGGTGAGCGAGGCCATCTCCATGATCCTGAGCTTCCTGATCCCGTTCGTCCTCTTCATGGTGGTGTTCAGCCTGTTCATGAACCGGATGAACAGGGGCGGCGGTGTGATGTCCGTCGGAAAGAACCGGGCGAAGACCTACGTCCAGAAGAATACCGGCGTGACGTTCCGCGACGTCGCCGGGGAGGACGAGGCGAAGGAGAGCCTCCAGGAAGTCGTGGAATTCCTCCACAATCCGGGAAAATACGTCCAGATCGGCGCCAAGCTCCCGAAGGGAGCGCTTCTCGTCGGCCCTCCGGGAACCGGCAAGACCCTGCTCGCGAAAGCGGTCGCGGGCGAGGCCAACGTCCCGTTCTTCTCGCTCTCGGGTTCCGAGTTCGTCGAGATGTTCGTCGGCGTCGGCGCGAGCCGCGTCCGCGACCTCTTTGACGAGGCGAAGAAGAACGCGCCGTGCATCATCTTTATCGACGAGATCGACGCGATCGGCAAGACCCGCGACAGCGGGAGATGGGGCGGAAACGACGAGAGGGAGCAGACGCTGAACCAGCTGCTCGCGGAGATGGACGGATTTGACTCTTCAAAGGGGCTCCTGATCCTCGCGGCGACCAACCGCCCGGAGATCCTTGACCCCGCGCTGCTGCGCCCCGGCCGTTTCGACCGGCGCGTGATCGTCGACCGGCCGGACCTCAAGGGCCGCATCGCGATCCTGCGCGTGCACAGCAAGGACGTCTCGATGGACGACACCGTGGATCTCGACGCCGTCGCGCTCGCGACCGGCGGCGCGGTCGGTTCCGACCTCGCCAATATGATCAACGAGGCGGCGATTCTTGCCGTGAAGCGCGGCCGCAAGTCGGTCTGCCAGAAGGATCTCCTTGACGCCGTCGAGGTCGTCCTCGTCGGAAAAGAGAAGAAGGACCGGATACTCGGCCCGGAGGAGCGGCGGATCGTGTCCTATCACGAGGTCGGGCACGCGCTCCTGACCGCTCTCCAGAAGAACACGGAGCCGGTCCAGAAGATCACGATTATTCCGAGGACGATGGGAGCGCTCGGTTACGTGCTCCAGGTCCCCGAGGAGGAGAAGTTCCTCAGCACGAAGAAGGAGCTCGAGGCGAGGCTCGTCACGGCGCTCGGAGGCAGGGCCGCCGAGGAGATCGTGTTCGACACGGTCACGACCGGCGCGGCCAACGACATCGAGCAGGCGACGGCGATCGCCCGCGCGATGATCACGCAGTACGGCATGTCGGAGAAGTTCGGCCTCATGGGGCTGGCTTCCCAGGAAAATAAATATCTCGACGGCAGGACCGTCCTCAACTGCGGCGACGAGACGGCGACCGAGATCGACCGCGAAGTGATGGCGCTCCTTAGGCGGTCCTACGAGCAGGCGCTTCAGCTGCTCCGGGCCCACAGGGCCACACTGGACAAGATCGCCGAATTCCTGATTCAGAAGGAGACGATCACCGGCGGGGAGTTCATGAAGATCTACCGTGAGTGCGAGGGAATTACGGAGCCGGAGACGGACCGCGAAGCTGGGCAGGTGCCCCAGGCGGTGCCTGAAACCCGCGCGGACAGCGCCCCCGTGTCCCCGTACCCGGAGGATATCTTCGGCGGGACGGGAGGAGACGTCGGTCTGACATGAGCGGCCAGTTCATCATCGAGGACGAACTTAAGAAGCTGCCTGCAAAGCCGGGCGTCTACATCATGCACGACGCCCGCGACGTGATCATCTACGTCGGGAAGGCGGTGTCCCTGAGAAACAGGGTGAGGCAGTATTTTCAGAAAACCGGGAATAAATCGCCGAAAGTGCGGCGGATGGTTTCCGACATCGACCACTTCGAGTACATCGTGACTGACTCGGAGCTCGAGGCCCTGGTTCTCGAGTCGAACCTCATCAAGGAGCACCGGCCCAAGTACAACACGATGCTGAAGGACGACAAGACCTACCCCTACATCCGGGTCACGCTCGGGGAGACCTATCCCAGGGTCGTTCTCGCGCGCGGGATGAAGAAGGACAGCTCGAAGTACTACGGGCCCTACCCGACCGCGGGAGCCGTGCACGACATGATCGAGCTGGTCGGAAGGATCTACCGGATCCGCAGCTGCAGCCGCAGACTCCCCGAGACGGAGGGGAAGGGGCGGCCGTGCCTCAACTACCACATCGGCCGCTGCGACGCCCCGTGCCAGGGCCGGATCACCCCGGAGCAGTACCGGGAGCGCGTCGCCGGGGCGGTCAGGTTCCTCGACGGCGACACCGCGGGCGAGGTTGCATCCCTGACGGAGAAGATGAAACTCGCCTCGGAGGAGATGCGCTTCGAGGACGCCGCCAGGTACCGGGACCTCATCGAGAGCATCCGGGTGATCGGGGAGCGCCAGAAGATCACGTCCTCCGACGGGGACGACCGCGACATCATCGCCGCGGCGGCTGATCTCGCGAAGGAGGAGAACGGCAGCATGGACCGCACGGAAGCGGTCGTCCAGGTCTTCTTTGTGCGCGGGGGCCGCCTGATCGGGCGGGAGCACTTCTTCCTGACAGCCGAAGACCCGGAGGAGGAGGGCGAGCTCGTCCGCAGCTTTATCACACAGTACTACGCGGGGACCCCGTTCGTTCCGAGGGAGCTGATGCTCGAGAGCGTGATCCCCGATCAGGAACTCCTTGAAAAATGGCTCTCCGAGCGCCGCGGCTCCAAAGTGTCGATCCGCGTCCCACAGCGGGGGATGAAGGAAAAACTGGTCGAGATGGCGAAGGAGAACGCCAGGAACGCCCTGACCAGGGACCGCGAGCGGCTTCAGCGCGAGGAGATGAGGACGGTCGGCGCCGTCCGCGAAATCTGGGACCTCCTCGGAATCGCATCCGCGCAGCGCATGGAGGCCTACGACATCTCCAATATCAGCGGGTTCGAGTCGGTCGGGTCGATGATCGTCTACGACCGGGGAAAACCGAAGCGGACCGACTACAGGAAATTCAGGATCCGGACCGTCGAGGGGCCGAACGACTACGCCTCGATGGAGGAGGTGCTGACCAGGCGCTTCCGGAGAGCGAAGGAAGGGGCCCAGGGATTCACCCTGCTGCCCGATCTCATCCTGATGGACGGGGGCAGGGGGCAGGTCCACATCGCCGAGAACGTGCTCCGGGGGATGGGATTTGACATTCCGGTCGCCGGAATGGTCAAGGACGATTACCACAGGACCCGGGGGATCTGGTATCATGAGAGGGAGATCCCGATCGACACCGCCTCCGAGGGATTCAAGCTCGTCACGAGGATCCAGGACGAGGCGCACCGCTTCGCGATCGAGTACCACCGTCTGCTGCGGAGCAAGGGGCAGGTGAGGTCGATTCTCGACGACATAGAAGGGATCGGGGAGACGCGGAGGAAAGCCCTGCTCCGGTCGTTCGGAACGCTTGAGGCGATCCGGGACGCGACGGAGGAGGAGCTCGCGCACGCCCCCTCGATGAACAGGGGAGCTGCCGGAAAAGTCTGGCAGTTCTTTCACGGAGGCATCAAACAGGGAGGTGATCAAACCAATGAAGACGACGGTCTGTCTGTCAAAGCTGGCAGAGGCCCTGAAACTGACGAACCTGACGCCTGACATCGACATGTCCACCGTCATGCTGACGACGCCGGACATCAACCGGCCCGCGCTGCAGCTGACGGGATACTACGAACATTTCGTGAGGGAGAGGGTCCAGATCATCGGGTACGTCGAGTACTCCTATATCATGCAGCTCGACGAGGAGGAGCGGAACCGGATCTACGAGAGGTTCATTTCCAGCGGGATTCCCTGCGTGATCTTCACGACGCTCACGGAGCCGTCGGAGCAGATGCTGGAGATATCGAGAAGGCACGGAGTGCCGACGCTTGTCACGGAGCGGACGACGAGCGGTTTCATGGCGGAGATCATCCGCTGGCTCGGCGTCGAGCTTGCCCCGAGCATCTCGATCCATGGGGTCCTCGTCGACGTCTACGGCGAAGGTGTCCTGATCATGGGCGAGAGCGGAATCGGAAAGAGCGAGGCCGCCCTTGAGCTGGTCCGCCGCGGCCACCGCCTGGTGAGCGACGACGTGGTCATCATCCGCAAGGTGTCCGACGTGACGCTGGTCGGATCCGCGCCGGATATGACGAGGCATTTTATCGAGCTTCGGGGCATCGGGATCATCGACGTGAAGACGCTCTACGGCGTTGAGCACGTCAAGGACACCCAGGCCATCGACCTCGTGATCAAGCTCGAGGACTGGAACCGCGACCGGGAGTACGACCGGATGGGGCTCGAGGACGAGTACATGGAATTCCTCGGCAACAGGGTGGTCGCCCACTCCATCCCGATCCGTCCGGGCAGGAACCTGGCGGTCATCGTCGAGACCGCGGCGGTCAACCACAGGCAGAAGAAGATGGGATACAACGCGGCCCAGGAACTCAAGCGCCGCGTGCAGGAAAATATGATCATGAAAAGGGAGGGCAAGGTATGAGCAGCTACTGTTTCGGCATCGACGTCGGCGGAACGACAATCAAGTGCGGTCTCTTCAGGACAGACGGGGAAATCGTCGAGAAATGGGAGATCCCGACCAGGACGGAGAACGCGGGCGAGAATATCCTTCCGGATATCGCGCAGACTGTGCTCGGCAAGATCGAATCCGCCGGGATTGACAAGGCGGAGGTCGCCGGCATCGGTGTCGGCATCCCGGGTCCGGTCAGGAACGGTAAAGTATCGGTCGCCGTCAACCTTCACTGGGGTGAGACGGACATCGAGGGAGTCCTCGGTGAACTCACCGGTCTTCCGATCAAGGCCGGAAATGACGCCAACGTCGCCGCTCTCGGCGAGATGTGGAAGGGCGGCGCGGAAGGCTACAGCAACGTCATCGTGGTCACTCTCGGAACCGGCGTCGGTGGAGGCATCATCGTGGACGGCAGGATCGTCGAGGGCGCCCACGGTGCGGGCGGCGAGATCGGACACACTCACGCGGAAGACGAGATCGAGGATCCCTGCAACTGCGGAAACTGCGGCTGCCTCGAGCAGGTCGCGTCCGCGACCGGCGTCGTCCGGCTGGCGAGGGAAGAGCTCGCCTCCAAGGACCCGGAGGAGCCGACCGTCCTTTCGCTGACGGATCTCTCCTCGAGGCACATCTTTGACGCCTACAAGCAGGAAGACAGGGTCGCCTCGAGAATTGTCAACCGGTTCGCGTCCTATCTCGGCAAGGCACTCGCGGGCTATGCCTGCGTCGTCGATCCCGATGTGTTCGTCATCGGGGGCGGGGTATCGAAGGCCGGCCAGCCGCTGGTCGACATCCTCACGAGATATTACAAACAGTACGCGTTCTCGGCGAGCAAGAACACGCCGATCGTACTCGCGAAGCTCGGAAACGATGCCGGGATCTACGGGTCCGCCAAGCTCGTTCTCGGCTGATCAGGGAAAGGAAGTAAGATATGACAAATCCTGTAGTGACAATAACAATGGAAGACGGCGGCGTGATCCGTGCGGAGCTCTACCCGGAGATCGCCCCGAACACCGTCAATAACTTCATCAGCCTCGTGAAGAAGGGATATTACGACGGCATCATTTTCCACAGGGTGATCCCGGGCTTCATGATCCAGGGCGGCGACCCCACCGGGACGGGAATGGGAGGCCCCGGATACGACATCAGGGGCGAATTCACGTCCAACGGGTTCAAAAATGACCTGAAGCACACGGAGGGCGTGCTCTCGATGGCGAGGGCGATGCACCCCGATTCCGCGGGGAGCCAGTTCTTCATCATGCACAAGGACGCACCGCATCTCGACGGCCAGTACGCCGCGTTCGGGAAGGTGACCGAGGGGATGGACGTCGTGGACCGGATCGCCGGGACGAAGACGGATTACAGCGACAGGCCGCTGGCCGACCAGAGAATAAAGACCATGACGGTCGAGACCGGCGGAGTGGATTACCCGGAGCCCGAGAAAGTCTGAGAAAGTCCGGGGCAGACAGCGGAAGTCAAAGAGCGGAGGGGGCGGTTCTTGTAAAACGGCCCCCTCTTTTGCTATAATACCCACATGGATTACTCGAGACACGCACTTGAAAAGAAAGCGGGCGACCTGGCAACGTCCTCCCGCATCATTGAAAAGCGCGCAGGCATCATTGCCCTGCGCGTTCTCTTTACTGCGGTCCTCCTCGCCGTCACGGTCGCCGTGTTCGGCGCGGCCGGGATGATCTCCGGCATTATCGCGAGCGCGCCGCCGGTCGGGGACATCAATATCTCGCCGAGCGGGTTCGCCACGTTCATCTATGACTCCGAGGGCAGCCAGCTCCAGAAGCTCACCTCTTCGAATTCCAACAGGACCGCGGTATCCATCGAAAATGTCCCCGTCGACCTCCGGCACGCAGTCGTCGCGATCGAGGACGAGCGCTTCTACGAGCACAACGGCATCGACATCAGGGGTATCGCGCGCGCCGCGGTGGTCGGGCTGAGGAACCGCTTCCGCTTCACCGAGGGCGCGAGCACGATCACGCAGCAGCTGCTGAAGAACAACGTCTTCACCGACTGGACGGAGGAGAGGACCCTCATCGACCGGATCCGGCGCAAGTTCCAGGAGCAGTACCTCGCGGTTAAGCTGGAGGAGAGGCTGAAGAACAAGGACCTGATTCTCGAGAACTATCTCAACACGATCAATCTCGGAGCCGGGACCTACGGCGTGGAGGCCGCGTCGAAGAAGTACTTCGACAAGCACGTCTGGGAGCTGGATCTCTCGGAGTGCGCCGTTCTAGCCGGGATCACGAAGAACCCGGCCCGCTACAACCCGATCCGGAATCCTGAGGAGAATGCCGCCCGGCGCGAACGCGTCCTGACCAAGATGGTGGAGCAGGGCTACATCTCGGAGGAGGAGAAGGACGCGGCGCTTTCGGATCCCGTGTACGAGCGGATCCAAAAAGCCCAGCAGAAGGCCTCGGGCCAGGATACGGTCTACTCCTATTTCGTGGACGCGCTGACGGAGCAGGTCGTGACCGACCTGCAGGCCCAGAAGGGCTATACCGAGAACCAGGCCTACCAGATGCTCTTCTCGGGAGGCCTTCGGATCTATACGACCCAGGACCGGAAGATCCAGAAGATCTGCGACGAGGAGTACAGCGATCCCGCGAACTTCCCGAAGGGAACCGAATACGCCCTCGACTGGGCGCTGACCGTGAAGAAGGCGGACGGCACGGAGAAGAATTACAGCAGGGAGATGCTGAGGGGGCATTTTCAGGAGAGCGACGCCTCCTTTGACCTCCTGTTCTCCTCGGAAGCCGAAGGGAAGCGGTACATCAGCCGCTACAAGAGAGCGGTTCTTGAGGAGGGCGACGAGGTCGTTGCCGAGAAGACGGAGTTCGTACCGCAGCCCCAGTCGTCGCTCGTGATCATGGACCAGCACACCGGATACGTGAAGGCGATCGAGGGAGGGCGGGGGAAGAAGACCGCTTCGCTCACGCTCAACCGGGCCGTGGGCACCCGCCGGCAGCCGGGATCGACGTTCAAGATTCTCTCCGTCTACGCGCCGGCGCTTGACACGGGGAGAAAATCCCTGGCTTCGTACATCGAGGACAAGGAGTTCGCCTACGTGACGGGGGAGAACGTCCGGAACGCCGACGGGAACTACAGGGGATGGATCACCGTCCGCGAGGCGATCCGCGATTCTGTTAACGTCGTCGCGGTGAAGATCCTGACGGAGCTGACGCCCCAGGCGGGATATGACCAGCTGCTGAAATTCGGCATCACGTCGCTCGACCCGAACCGGGACATCGTGCAGCCTCTGGCGCTCGGGGGCATCTCGAGGGGCGTGAGCAATCTCGAGCTGACCGCGGCCTACGCGTCGATCGCGAACGAGGGGAACTACATCAAGCCGGTCTTCTACACGAAGATCCTCGACCAGGACGGCAGCGTCATCATCGACAACACGCCGGAGACCAGGCGGACCGTGAGCCGGGATACCGCGTGGCTCCTGACGAACGCCATGGAGGACGTCGTGAAGAAGGGGACCGCGACGGCGGTGCAGCTTGACTCCGGGATGCCCGTCGCGGGGAAGACGGGAACCACGAACGACTACAGAAATGTCTGGTTCGCCGGCTACACGCCCTACTACACGATGGGGATCTGGGGCGGATACGACAGCAATGCGGTGCTGCCGGAGGAGGACGTCTTCAGGGAATACCACAAGACGCTCTGGAAGAAGGTCATGGAGAGGGTGACGGAGGGCATGCCGGTCACGGAGTTCAGGAAGCCCGCTGATGTCGAGCAGGTTGAGATCTGCGGCCTTTCGGGCATGAAGCCCGGAGAATACTGCGAATTTACGGGTTATGACTACGTCGCCGCCGAGTACAGGCCCGCCAGGAGATGCACTCTCTGCGGCAGCGGGTACGAGGATTACGATTACTATCACGAGTACGAGGAGTGGAACGGGAACGCGGACGGCGGGGACTATGACTACGAGGACTACGACGAGACCGTGATTCCGGCCGGAGAGGGCGGGGATGACGGGGAGATCGTCTACGACGACTACTGGGACGGCGGCGATCAGGGCGATGACGCCTACGACGGCGGCGATGACTACGGCGGCGATGACTACGATGGCGGCGACTATGACGGGGGCTACGACGGCGGCGGCTACGACGACGGCGACTACGACACGGGCGGCGACGGCTACGGAGCGGACGGCGGCTACGGCGAGGGGAACGACGGATACGACGGCTACATCTACGATGACGAAGAGGAATTCACCTGGGACGGCGAGGTCGTCGGATGAGGGAATTACCCGCGCGGCCGCGCGCTGCGGCATCTGACAGGGAGGGGAATGACCGGTGAAGGGAGCGGAGAAGGCAGCGGAAGAACAGAGGGCGCGCGGCGCGCTCGTCTGCAGGCAGTTTGCTCTCGACTACTGCTGCACGGAGGAAGAGGCGGCGGACGGCCGGAACCAGTTCCACGTCTACAGGCCGCTCGAGGGGCGCAGGCGCTTCCGGACGGAAGAACCCTGCTTTCTCAAGGCAGCCGCTTTCCACGGCAAGCTGCTGTTCACCGGCGAGGAGTCCATGCTGGAGTGGTGCAGGCGGCGCTACGCGGATTTCGGGGGAGCCTGGTTCATGGAACCGGGGGTGATGCGGGAACTGGACCGCGAACTCCTCTCGAGAGGGTACATGATCGACCAGCTGCATCCGTTCTACCTGGCGCTTATGCCGGGACGTGAGGACAGCCGGGATTTCGGGATCAGCTGGTTCCGGGGGGAGGAGATCGAGGCGTTCCGCGGGGATCCGCGCTTTACGAACGCGTTCTCCTTCTGCGGGACCGCGCCGGATGAGATCGGCGTGGCCGCCACGGAGGGCGGTGAGATTCTGGGAATGGCGGGTGTGAGCAGCGACGGCGCCCACCTCTGGCAGATCGGGATCGACGTGGTCCCGGAGGCGAGAGGACGGGGGATCGGCGTGATGCTGACGGAACTCCTGAAAAATGAGGTGCTGAGGGCGGGGAAGGTCCCGTTCTACGGGACGGCGGTTTCGCATACATTTTCGAGGGACGTCGCGATCCGCGCGGGATTCCGCGCCGGATGGGCCGAGCTGACGACGAAGAGGGCGGAGAACCCATGAACGGAGAAGGCGAAAGCGGAGGGTTCCGCCTACAGAGACTGCGGAGGATTCCTGACTCAGGAATCCTCCGCAGTCTCGTAGGTGACCTCACCCAGGTCCTCGCAGATCCCCTGTCCGTCGGTCGTCTCGGTCACGAGCCCGTACAGGTACTCCCTGCGGCCCGCCGGAACGACGACGTCCATCGCGACCATGTCAGAGAACGCGGTATCCGCGATCGTGATCCCGTCCCGCGCGAAGAGGTACTGGAACTTCCCGTAGGCGGCGTAGGAGCAGGTGATCCGGATCTTTGCTCCCTGAACGACGGTGACGATCCCGGCCGCCTCGAAGGCCGCCTTCGCGGCGGCCGAGTAGGCCCTGACAAGGCCGCCGGTCCCGAGCAGCGTCCCGCCGAAGTAGCGGGTCACGACGACGAGCGTCCGGTGAAGACTGAGGCCGGTGAGGATCTCCAGCATCGGCTTCCCCGCAGTGCCCTGCGGCTCGCCGTCGTCCCCTGACCGGATGATCTCGTCCGGCGTGCCGGGCTCCCCGGTGACGAACGCGAAGCAGTGGTGGCGGGCGTCATAGTAGCGCTTTCTCACGGACGCGATATAAGCTTCCGCTTCTTCGAGCGTGGCGGCGTGAACCGCCTCGCCGAGGAAGCGGGATTTTTTTTCGACGATTTCCGACAGGCCCCGGGTGCTGACGGAGCGGTAATCGATGGACATGGAAAACCTCCTGTATGTGAGTCGCGGTTCAGGCATTCCCCGACAGCTGCGTCATGTACATGTTATAGTAGACAGTTCCCCTGTGAAGCAGCTCCTCGTGCGTCCCGCGCTCGATGATGCGCCCGTCGGCCACGACGAGGATGATGTCCGCGCCCGTGATCGTCGAGAGCCGGTGCGCGATGATAAATGAAGTCCTCCCCTTCGTCACCACGGAGATCGCGTTCTGGATCGCCTTCTCCGTCAGCGTGTCGATCGAGGCGGTCGCCTCGTCGAGGATCAGAAGCTTCGGGTCCGCGAGCAGCGCCCTCGCGAAGGACAGGAGCTGTTTCTCGCCGACCGAGAGCATGGAGCCGCCCTCGCCGACTTCGCTGTCGAGACCGCCCTCCATCGCCCTGACGATGCCGTCCGCGGCGACGAGCCTCAGGGCGTCCCAGATCTCGTCGTCCGTGGCGTCGGGCTTCCCGTAGCGAAGGTTGTCGCGGACCGATCCCGAGAAGAGATGGGGGGACTGGAGGACGTATCCCAGGCTGCTGTGCAGCCAGAGCTGCGAGCGCTCCCTGGCGTCGCGGCCGTCGATGAGCAGCTGTCCCTCCGTCGGCTCGTAGAAGCGGCAGACGAGGTTGACGAGCGTCGATTTGCCGGCCCCGGTCTCCCCGACGATGGCGACATTTGTCCCGTAGGGAACCTTCAGGTCAAAATGCTCCATGATGTTCTCCTCGCCGTCCGGGTAGCGGAACGTGACGTCCCGGAACTCGATGTCGCCCTGAAGCGGCTCCCAGTTCTCCCTCTTCGGGTGGAACGTGTCCCCGTACCGCTCGATCACCTCCGGGCTGTCCGAGACGTCGGACTGTTCCGCGAGGAGGCGCGTCAGGCGCTCGATGTTCGCCTGGATCGCGATGAGGGCCGAGATATCCGCGATCACGTTCTGGAGAGGTTCGATCATGCCGAGCGCGTAGGACATGAACACCGACAGCGTGCCGATCTCGATGATCCGGCTCTCGGTCAGGCGTCCGCCCTGCGCCAGCACGACCGCCAGCATGAGCGCCGACATCAGCGTCACGATCGAGGCGAGCAGGGCCGAGAAGCGGACCGTCCTGACGGAGATGCGGCGCATCTTCTCGGTTTCCGCCTCGAAATCCTGCTGCATCAGTTTTTCCGCGGCCAGGATCCTGATCGTCGCGGAGCCGGTGATCCCCTCGTTGAATCCGCCGGTGATGACGGAATTCTGTTCGCGGATCCTGCGGTTGAGAGCGATCAGTTTCCGCTGGAAGAGGAGGATCAGGACCGTCGCCGCCGCGAGCAGGAGAAGCACCGCCGCGGCGAGGCGGATATTCAGCGTGAGCATGACGAGGACCGCGCTCACGATATAGGCCCCGTTCCAGACCGAGTCCATCATGCGCCAGGAGACGGCTTCCCCGATCTTGCCGGTGTCGCTGATCACCCTCGCGTGGATGTAGCCCACGCTGTTCTGGTTATAGTAGGAAAATGACAGCGTCTGCAGATGGCGGAAAGCCGCGTTCCGCAGGTCCCTGTCCGTCATCATCTCGATTCTCCCGCAGTCGTAGGCGCTCCTGTAATTGATCAGGACCTGGAACACCAGGATGGTCAGGAAGAGGCCGATGAACGCGGGCAGTCCGAGAAGCGTCTTCTCCTTCACGAAGTGGTCCAGCGCGTACCGGTTGAAGAGCGGGTAGATCGCGTCGATCAGGCTCGAGAGGAATCCGAGCGTGATCATGAAAATGATCGTGCCCCGGTAAGGCCGGAGACAGGGGAACAGTTTCGGGATGCCGAAAAACGGCAGGGACGTGCTTTTTTTCTGTCCGTTCACGCGATTCCTCCTTTCCCCTCTCCGGATGCGGGAGCCGCGGTCTGCAGCCTCCAGGTCTTCGCGTAGATGCCGCCCTCCGCGACCAGGGACGCGTGCGTGCCCCGCTCGGCGATCCGGCCGCCGTCGAGCACGATGATCTGGTCCGCGTCCATGACGGTTGAGATGCGGTGGGCGATGAGGATCACCGTCGCGCCTGCCGTCTCCGTCTTCAGGGCTTCCCTGATCCTCGCGTCCGTCCCCGCGTCGACCGCGGAGAGCGAGTCGTCGAAGATCATGACCGGGGTCTTGCGGATCAGCATCTGGGCGATCGCGGCGCGCTGCTTCTGCCCGCCCGAGAGCGTGACGCCGCGCTCGCCGACGAACGTGTCGTATCCCTGCGGGAAGTGGTCGATCGTCTCCTCCAGGCTCGCGATCCTGACCGCCCTCCTGAGATCCCGGTCGGTCGAGGAGGGCGAGGAGACTCGGATGTTCTCCGAGAGAGTCCGGGAGAACAGATAGGGCTCCTGCATGACGAGCCCGATTCCCTGCCGGAGATAGGACGTGCTGATGTCGCGGATGTCATTTTCCCCGATCGTGATGCTGCCGCACCCCGGCTCAAGCGGCCAGAGCTTCTCGAGCAGCCGCGCGACCGTCGTTTTTCCCGATCCCGTCGACCCGATGATCCCGAGCGTCGTCCCCGCGGGGATCTCGAACGAGACGTCGTGCAGGGCCTCCGCCTCGCCGGCCGAGCCGGGGTAGCGGAACGAGACGTGCGAGAACGTGATCGTCCTGTCGAGCGGCGGCGTGAGGGCGTCCACGGGCTCCTCCTCGGGGGAGGCGTTCATGATGTAGAGAAGACGTCCGACCGAGATGCCGGCCTTGCTCATGTCAGAGATCGTCCTCCCCATGGCGCGGACGGGCCACGTGAGCATCGCGTTGTAGGAGACGAACGCGATGTATTCGCCGGCCGTGATCCTTCCGCGCACGCAGAACACCGCGCCGAGCACGGTGACGAGGAGCAGCTGGAGGCCGGTCAGGAGGTCGCCGATCGACCAGTAGACCGAGAGGATGTTGATCAGGCGGACCCAGTGATTCGTGTAGAGGGTGTTGTGGTCCTCGAAGCGGGTGCGCTCGAACTGCTCGCGCCCGAACGCGCGGACGACGCGGACCCCGGTGAGGTTCTCCTGGACGATCGCCGAGAGCTTCCCCTCCTCGACGTCCACCTTCATGAACGCGCCGCTGATCTTCACATGGAAAATGAGCCCGAACAGCACGACGACGGGAATAAAGAGCGAGGAGAAGAAGGTCATCCGGGGACTGATCGACGCCATGAACGAGACCGCCATCACGATGAGGACGATCATGCGGATGAGTTCGGTGAGCCGTTCCGAGAGAAATGTCTTGATCAGGTCCACGTCCGACGTGCACCGCTGGATGATGTCCCCGGTGCTGTTCTCGCCGTACCAGGACTGGGGAAGCTTCTGGAGATGGGCGTAGAGTGTGTCGCGCATCCGCTTGACCAGCTTCTCGGCCCCGCGCGCGTTGAGGGCGTGGAAGAGATAGCGGCAGACGGCGGCGAGGAGAGCCACCCCCGCGACCAGGAGGCCGATGAGATAGAAGCGGGACTTCAGGTATGAGATGCCCCCTATTCCGTTCAGCGCATCCATGAGAGGGGCGGGGAGGACGGGCTTAAGGTTACCGATGACGCTGTCCACCGCGAAGGAGATGATCCGCGGATTCAGCATATCGAGCAGCGATACGAGCGACGCGAAGAGAATACTGAACAGGAAGTCGTGCAGGCTTCCTCTCAGAAAGAATCGTATAAGTGAAGGACCGCTGCGAAAGCGCGGGGTCTGGTTCTTTTCCGTCATAGCATACAGTATAGAGAAAAAGAGCCGCGCGCGCAATCCCCGCGCGTGTCTGTACATTTCCCCGATAAATGTGCTGTTGCGGGGACGGTCCCCCCTGTTACAATATGGACAGCAAAGTGAGGAGGCGCGTTATGTCCGAATACCAGATCGAAATTGTTGTCATTGCGGCCGGCCCCGCCGGCCTTGCCGCCGCGGTCGCCGCCGCCGAGAAAGGCGCGAAGGTCGCCGTGCCCGAGAAGCGCGCGATTCCGGGAGGACTCGCGAACGCGGGGATGGGAATTCTCGCGGTGGAGTCACATTTTCAGAAGGAGATGGGGATTGATCTCACGGTCGAGAAGGCCTGCCGCATGATGATGGAGTACTCGCACTACAACATCGACGGCCGCCTCGTGCGCAGGTACTTCGGGCAGAGCGCCGATACGATCGAGTGGCTCGAGAAGATGGGCGTCGAGTTCGAGGGAGCCTTCCGCTACTTCTCCAAGTCCGAGCCGACCTGGCACATCGTGAAGACCGGAAGAAAGATCGGCCCGGCCGCCGCGAAAGTCATGAACGAGAAGCTCGCCGCGCGCGCGGAGGAGCTCGGCGTCAGCATCTATTACGAGTGCGTCGGGAAGAAGGTCCTGAAGGACGGCAGGGGAAGGATCTCGGGCGTCCTGGCGACCGACAGGATCGGCCGGAACTTCGTCATCGACTGCAGCGCGGTGATCATCGCCTGCGGAGGAGCTTCGGGAAACCCGGAGATGATCCGCGAGGAGACCGGCTACAGGTACGGGGAGGACCTGTTCAACTTCTCGTCCCCCGCGATCACGGGCGACGGACTCAGGATGGCCTGGGACGCCGGCGCGGACCGTCTGCCGGTCAGGATCGAGCAGGCCGCCCTCTGCGGCGGGCTCGACAGCCTGCCGTCCAGCGTCCCGAACGTCATGATGCAGCCGAACCTGCTCGTCAATCTCTCCGGAAAGAGGGTGATGGACGAGGAGCAGATGGAGAACACGACGTTTCTCGGAAACGCCGCCTCCCTGCAGGAGAGGCGCCTGCTCTACTCGGTCGTGGATACCTCGATCGCGGAGTACTACGCGGAACACGGCGTGGACAGGACCAGCCTCGTGAGAAATGACCCCGACGTCTCGGGGTTCGCGGCAGCGGTGGACGCCGCGCTCGAGCGGGGGAACAGGAGCGTCTTCCGCGCGGATTCCCTGGAGGAACTCGCGGCGATGACGGGGATCGATGCCGAGGAATTCGAGGCCACGGTGAAGCGGTACAACGAGTACTGCGGGAACGGCTGTGACGACGAGTTCTTCAAGGCGAAAGAACTGCTGCGCCCGGTCGTGAAGGCCCCGTTCTACGCGGCGACGATCTTCCCGGGCGGGTACGGCACCGTCGGAGGGATCCGGATCAACGAGAACTGCGAGGTTCTCCACGAATTCAGGCCGATTCCGGGACTCTATGCCGCCGGCTCGGACGCCTGCAATCTCTACAATGACAGCTACATGTTCCTCCTTCCCGGAAATTCCATGGGCTTCGCCGTGAACTCGGGCCGGATCGCCGGAACCGAGGCCGCGAAGTTTGTGGCCTCCGGAAGGTGAGCGGAGCGGGGGACGTATGAAAACATATCGGGAAAATTCCGGTTGACAACAAATTGAAGTAAAGATATAATTGTTTTTGCTGTACGGAATAAACGTCAGCAATCGATGCGTGGCTCAGTTTGGTAGAGCGCTGCGTTCGGGACGCAGAGGCCGCTGGTTCGAATCCAGTCGCATCGACTAAAAAAAGGATGGATACCGCAGGTATCCATCCTTTTTTTAACTGTTACGTGTGGATCTGAATCAGAAGCTTCCGCTTGAGCGAAATCGGGACGAAGAGGGTGG
>CACYEN010000042.1 GCA_902773435.1 uncultured Lachnospiraceae bacterium
AGATGGAGAAGATCCACCACAAAACGACCAAGGATGACTGCTTCCTGTGTATCCCGCCTCTCTACCACACCGGCGCGACGATGCACTGGTTCGGCTCGCTCTACACTGGCAGCAGGGGCGTTCTCCTCAAGGGACATTCGCCGGAGGCGATCTTCCGCGCGGTCTCCGAGGAGCGCTGCACGATCGTGTGGCTGCTCGTCCCGTGGGCGCAGGATATCCTCGCCGCGATCGAGCGCGGGGATATCAAGCTTGAGAATTATCACCTGTCCCAGTGGAGGCTCATGCATATCGGTGCCCAGCCGGTTCCGCCCAGCCTGATCCGCCACTGGCTCGAATATTTCCCTCACCACAAGTACGACACCAACTACGGGCTCAGCGAGTCGACGGGCCCGGGGTGCGTCCACCTCGGCATGGAAAATATCTCCAAAGTCGGAGCCATCGGCGTCCCCGGCTTCCACTGGAAGGCCAAGATCGTCGACGAGGAAGGCAATCCCGTTAAGCAGGGCGAGGTCGGAGAGCTCTGCGTGAAGGGCCGCGGCGTCATGGTCGAGTACTACCACGACCCGGAGGCGACGGCCGAAGTCCTGAAGGACGGCTGGCTCCACACCGGCGACATGGCGAGACAGGATGAGGACGGGTTCATCTTCCTCGTCGACAGGAAGAAGGACGTCATCATCTCCGGCGGAGAGAACCTCTACCCGGTCCAGATCGAGTCGTTCCTTGCCGCCCATCCGAAGATCCACGATGTGGCGGTCATCGGTCTTCCGGACAAGCGCCTCGGGGAGATCGCCGCGGCGATCATCCAGGTCAATGAGGGCATGGAGATGACCGAGGAGGAGGTCGCCCGGTCCTGCGTGGACCTGCCGCGCTACAAGAGGCCGAGAAAGATCATCTTCGCGGAGGTCTTAAGGAACGCGACCGGCAAGATCGACAAGCCGCGCCTGCGCGAGAGATACCACAGCACGAGGCTTGTTGAGGAGCAGAACAAGGGCTGAAGACCGGATGACGGAAGAGGAAAAGCAGAGATATCTTGAGGAGACCGCGGAGGCCTGTATCGGCGACCTCCTGCGGATCGGAATTCCGGCCGTAAGACCGGAGAGGTTCGAAATCAACCACCGCGCGAGGAAGCGGTTCGGGCAGTGCAGGCGGGAACGGTTCCCGGGCGGATTCACGGTCAGCGTGATGGCCGCGCTCCTGGAGGAGGGCCATGAGGACGCGCTGAGGTCCGTTCTCCTCCACGAACTCCTCCACACCTGCCCCGGGTGCATGAACCACGGGGCCCGCTGGAAGCGGTACGCCGCGAAGGCCGGGAAGGAGCTCGGGGTTGATCTGAAGAGGACGAACTCCTTCAGGGAATACGGGCTTGCCGAGACGGAGGCCGATCCCCGGAAGAAAGCGGTGAAGCACCTGTTCGTGTGCGTCGGGTGCGGAGCCGAGATCCCGCGGGTCAGGGAATCCGTCTTCACGAAAAACTACAGAAAGTACAGATGCGCTAAGTGCGGGGGAACATTCAGAAAGATCTTCTGAGCGCCGCAGGAGCGCTTTGGCGGAGGAGATGCCGGAAGTGACAGCTCTTCCGCCTCTTTTATCAGGGACGGGGATGCCGCAGGGACGGACAGACCGGCGGAGGACGCCCGTCTGTCATATCCGTGACAGAAAGGATGGTGCTAAGGGATGCTCCGCGTCACACAGCTTAAGGTGCCGGCCGGCGCGCCGGAGAAGGACATAGAGGACCGGATCAGGAAGATTCTGCGTCTCAGGCCGGACGCGGCCTTCTCGTGGTCGGTCGAGAAGCACTCGCTCGACGCGAGGAAGAAGCCGGACATCTTTGACGTCTACACGGTGCGCGTCTCTCTTGAGAGCGGGGAGAGGAAGTGCGCCGCTCGGGCCGGTAAAAATGTCTCCGTCTTCGAACCCGGAACCTACCGGTTCGCCGGGCCTTCGTTTCCGGAGGGAGCTGCGCCGATGAGGCCGGCGGTGGTCGGCTTCGGGCCGGCCGGCATCTTCTCGGCCCTCGAGATGGCGAAGCACGGGCTTAAGCCGGTCGTCTTCGAGCGGGGCGCCCCGATGGAGGAGCGCGTCGCGGATGTGGACGGCTTCTTCGGCGGCGGCAGGCTCCGTCCGGAATCCAACGTCCAGTTCGGCGAGGGCGGGGCAGGGACGTTTTCGGACGGAAAGCTGTCGACGGGGGTGCGCGACCCGAAGGGGAGGAACGCCTACGTGCTCGATACATTTGTCGGCGCCGGGGCTCCCCCGGAGATCGCTTACGAGCAGTACCCCCACATTGGGACCGACAAACTCAGAACCGTGATCGTCAATTTGCGGAAGCAGCTCGAAGCCCTCGGGGGCGAGGTGCGCTTTCACTCGAAGGTGACGGAGATCCTCTCCGGGGACGGCAGGGTCACCGGGGTGCGCGTCCTCGAGGGAGGAGAGCCGGGAACGGGCGGGAAAGGCCGGGAGTACGTGTACGGGACGGGCGTCGTCGTGCTCGCCCCTGGCCACAGCGCGAGGGATACCTTCAGGATGCTCCTCGGCAGGGGGGTGCCCCTCGTCAGGAAGGATTTCGCGGTCGGCTTCCGGGTCTCGCACCCTCAGAGCATGATTGACATAAGACAGTACGGGTCCTCCGGGACCTATCCCCCGGCGAGCTACCGGCTTGCCACGAAGGCTGCCTCCGGAAGGGGCGTGTACAGCTTCTGCATGTGTCCGGGGGGCTATATCGTGAACGCCTCCTCCGAGCCCGGGAGGCTCGCGGTCAACGGCATGAGCGATTATGACAGGAATTCTCCCCGCGCGAACAGTGCGGTGATCATGACGGTGGGGGAGAAGGACTTCGGGGCCGGGGGACCTCTCGCGGGGCTGGAGTACCAGGAGCGCCTGGAGGAGAGGGCTTTCACGCTCGCCGGAGGGCGGATCCCGGTCGAACGCTACACGGAATTCAGGGAACGCTTCCGGGGGGGAAGTACATTTTCACCCGGGGAAATGACGGCCGGGGAAGCAGCCCTCCTCTGCCTGAAGGGGCCCGCCTCGAGAGCGCCGCTCCATGAGCTGCTTCCCGCGGGGCTGACGGGGGATTTCATCGAGGGAATGGAGATTTTCGAGAACAGCTACCCGGGATTTACGGGTCCGGAGGCCTACGTGTGCGGCCTCGAGAGCAGGACGTCGTCCCCGGTCAGGATCCTGAGGAACGAAATGATGGAGTCGGACCTCCCGGGCCTCATTCCCTGCGGAGAGGGGGCGGGATACGCGGGGGGAATTATGTCGGCTGCGATCGACGGGCTGAAGGCCGCCGAGGCGGCAGCGAGGATCGCCGCGAATTCGGGGCACGGCAGCGGGTCATCCCTCAATCCCTGATGTTTTACCGGCGCGTTCTATGGTATAATGTTAGTCAGCTAAGCGATTCGAAGTTATTCCCGTAATCCAGGGTATTTAAGGGAGGAGGTATCGCGAATGGCAGATTTTATCTCGGCGTTTGAGGCCATCATCCACTCCATTGTGGAACTCAGCGTCATTCTTCTCGAGCTCTTCGGCGTGTGCATCCTGATCGTGACAGCCGTCCAGTGCTTTTACAGGTGGACGAAACACGACATCGAGATGCGGCTCGACCTCGCCCAGGGGATCGCGCTCGCGCTTGAATTCAAGATGGGCGGCGAGGTCCTCCGAACCGTCGTCGTCCGCGAGTGGAAGGAACTCGGGATCCTCGGCGTCATCATCGTCCTCCGCGGACTCCTGACATTCCTGATTCACTGGGAGATCAAGCATGAAGAACAGGCTCTTGAAAAGAAGATCAAGAGCCCGTGACAGAATACTTTAATACTTTATTTGATTGAGGGAGGGAATCGGCAGGGTGCCCGGGTTTAAGGATCATTCCACGTAGGAAGCCCAGAAGATGTCGACGGCATAGCTGCCGCGTGTTGAGTTCTCCCAGTCCAGATTGCCGGGCTGCTCGAAGTTCGTGCAGAAGATCGCCGCGGCGGACGCCGCGCCGTCAGCAGTGTTACTGACGTCGCCGAGCTCGGAGAGTGTTCCGGTGTAGATGTTTTCGAGTTCGTACTGAAGATAGTGGAGCTGTCCGGTCAGAGAGGCCGGGTCCAGGCCGTTCTCCTCGCAGTAGGAGTAGAGGCCCGAGCGCCTCGAGCCGCCCCACTGGCAGAGCCCGTAGAAGGAGCCTCCCGAAGCGGTCGGGTCCATCTTGCACTCCTGGTAGATGTTGCCGAGGACGCCGCATGCCGCCGCGCTGTTGAGACCGATGTCCTCTGTCAGAAAGCTGTATATAATATCGGAATTGCTTCCGTCGGCGGCTGCCGTCATGGAAGACGCGAGGACGGTGCAGGCGGCGAGGGCCGCAAGCACGGTCATTTTCAGGTTCAGATGTTTTGATGTCCGGTTCATATTCATACCTCCTTATGTCGAACAAGCGACAAGTTAACACATCCGTAACAAAAAGTAAACAAAAACATAAAATTATCACAGAATGTTCTCATTGCCGTGATAAAGTCATAGCCGGTTTAAATAGCGGAAAAATATAGACACAGACGGATAACATGCAGGAAATCAAGGAAAAAATCAAGGCGCGGCAGTTCATCCGCTTCGCGTTCCATGCGGTGCCGGAGATGCTTCAGTTCCAGCTCCTCACAAAGGGACTGCTGGCGGCGGCCATCTTCGGGATCAAGGCTCTGGGAAATGTGCTGGTTGAAGGGATGGGCATCGCGGCGATCACGGGCTCCGATATCACGAAGCTCCTGAGATCATGGCAGGGCTGGCTCCTGATACTGCTTCTCCTGGTGACGCTGTTCTTTTACACGGCGCTCGAGATCCTCGCCCAGATCATCAACAGCAGGAATATCATCGACGGCAGGAAGCAGAAGGTCTGGCATACCTATCTCGAGGGGATCAGGGGACTCCGGTCTTTCGTCAGCGCGTCGGGGATCCCGCTCATCATCTTCATCACGTTCGCGGTCCCGCTCATCGGGGTCGGCTATACGATCTCGCTGACCAGCGAGATCAGGCTGCCGAATTTCATCACGTCCGTGATTTTCGGGACGCCGGGCTATATGGCGCTTTACGTCGCGGGTATCGCGGCCGCCCTGTGGTTTTCCTTCATTAACATCTATACATTCCCGGGTGTGATGCTGTCCGAAGAGAAGGTGAAGGCGGCAAAGAAAGTGTCGGCGGGACTCGTGAAGAAGCATCTCGTTGACTTTCCGAAGCTGTTTCTCCCCGTTATCGGAATCGCACTCGCGGTCTCGTTCGTGATCGAGCTGCTCTTCGGAGCGGTGCCGGAGCTGATCGCGGAAGCCTTCGGAAGTTCGGGAAGGCTCGCCCGGTTCCCCGTGATTTTCCTCGAGGTGGCCGGAGACATAGCTCAGTTTATCCTGAACATGCTGATCACGGGCTCGATGATCCTGCTTGTCACGGTACTCTACAGGCTTTACAGAGAGGGCAGGATTGTCCTCATGGAAGAAAAGAATGAGCTCGTCCGCATGAGGGCGAGGACGCCGGTCCTCACGGCCATAGGACTCTGCGCGTTTTACTCCGTGTATATGGAAGTCTCCTCCGCGGACTTTTTCACGATCAACGAAACCGCTATTATCGCCCACCGGGCGGGGGGTGATCTTGCCGCGGAGAATTCCGCGGAGGGCGTAGAGGCGGCGATCCGGGAGGGCGCCTACGGAAGCGAGATCGACGTCCAGCGGACGAAAGACGGGTTCTATATCATCAACCACGATTCGACGTTCTCCCGCCTCTGCGGCAATCCCGGAAAGCCTGAGAACATGACCCTCGAGGAGATCCGGCAGCTGACCATCAGGGAGAACCGGTCCGGGAAAACCTACACCGCGGGAATCCCGACGATCGAGGAGATGCTGGATATCTCCTCGGACAGGGAGGTTCTCTTCATCGAACTCAAGGGAAACACCGCCGACAGGCAGATGGCGGACGACATTGTGGGGATGATCAAAGAGCGGAATCTTCTCGGCAACTGTGTAGTCATTTCCCTCAAACGGGATCTGATCAGCTACACCGAGAACACCTACCCGGAAGTCAATACCGGGCTGCTCTACTATATGGGGTACGGCCCGTTCTGGAACCTCGACGCCGACCTGCTCATCATGGAGGAGGACACGGCGAATATGAACTCGATTGAAAAGGTACACAAGCTTGGAAAAAAGGTGATCGTCTGGACCGTCAACTCCGACGAGAGCATGAGAAAGTTTCTTGACGGCAAGGCGGACGGGATCATCACCGACCATGTGAAGGAGGCGGAGAAGGTCGCGGAGGAACTGAATTCCAGGACCGACGCCGAGAAGTTCGTCACCGCCCTAAGGGCCTATCTGGAGTGACGGGGACTTAAAGACCGAACGCATGAAGAAGGAGGTTCGTCATGGCGAATAGACGCAGGAGATCAGGGAAAAAGAAAATGATGAGGGCCCTCATAGTCCTTCTCGTCGTACTTGCGGCGCTGATCGCCGCGCTGTTTCTCTATCCCATGTTTCTTCCGAAGATCGATCCGTTCGAGTACGTGAAGCTGGAGTTCGAGGGGGACACGGGGAGCGGCGCCGTGTCGGTGGTGCCCCGCGACGACCTGGTAGGCGCGGACGTCTCGAAGATCACCTACAGGCTCTCGAAGGACTCCGGGCTCGTCCAGGGGGAGAAGATCAGGATGACGGCGGAGAGCCGCTTCTACAACCTTCTCGTGAAGGAGAAGGAGTACACCGTCGACGGGCTCAACGAGTACCTGATGGACGTCGCGGACCTCTCGGAGAACGCCATCATGTCGATGCATGAGAAGAGCGAGACACAGATCCGGCTGATTCTCGGCAACCCGGAGGATTCCCTCAGCGTGAAGAACGAGCTCATCTCGAAAGAGCCCTGCAGGATCTGGCTGCTCGCGTCGGATGCAGGCAATATCCTCTACGACGTCTATCAGGCGAAGTTCCGCAGCATGAACGGGAAGGAGAAGACCGTCTATCTCGTGATCTACTATGAGAACGTCAGGACCAACCCGCTCAACAGGGACGCGTTTGCGTTCGATTCGAGCATGTTCAAGGGGGACGTGTTCCTTCTCGGAAATGAGGACGACAGCGTCATCACCGGCTACAGCTCGCTGAAGAAGGCGAAGGAGATCCTAGTGGACAGTGAGATGGAGGGGAAGACATTTACCTCCATCAAGCTCATCTGAGGGAGGCGGCCAGTTGAGTACGGAGGCGCCTTATCTCTTAAGAGGTCCGGAAGGACTGATGCTTACGGACGGAAATCTGTCGCTCGTGGCGGATTTCAGGGACATGCTCCCCCGGGTCAGGAGGGGAAACCTGCAGAAGGAGTTCCTCGTCAGGGCTTCCGGGGTCCGGAAGGCAGGGGAGTCTCCGGCGGCGGTCGACGCAACGGCGGGACTCGGGGAGGACTCGTTCATCCTCGCGGCCTGCGGGTTCCGGGTGACGATGTACGAGTACAACCCGGTGATTGCGGAGCTTCTTCAGGATGCGCTTCTCCGGGCCGCTCTCGATCCCGACCTCAGGGACATCGCGTCGAGAATGACGCTGAAGAAGGGGGACAGTATCCAGGGGATCAGGTCCGGGGAGGAGTCCCCGTACATGGTCCTCCTCGATCCGATGTTCCCGGAGAGAAGGAAGAGCGCGATGGTGAAGAAGAAGTTCCAGCTGCTCCAGAAGCTCGAGAAGCCCTGCAGCAGCGGAGAGGAGCTTCTCGCCGCCGCGATGACGGCGCAGCCGAAGAGAATTGTGATCAAACGGCCTCTTAAGGGGCCATTTCTTGGAGGGCTGAAACCGGATATCTCGATTGAGGGAAAGATGATCCGGTACGACTGCCTCATCCTGTGACGGTTTTTCTCTCTACATGGTCAAATATCGGTGGGTCATTTTGACGAAAGACCTTTTAAACGCTGAGAAAATATGTTATTATTGACAAAATATGAACAATTCGGAACATGGTTACTTGTGTATTTTAACCATAATTCGAATTAACTAATATTTAATAAATTTTTCTAACACAGGAGGGTCAGATATGGGAGGCTTGAGCGCTTCTGCCGTCGCGAAGATTGAAGAAATCTGCGGTCGCTACAAAGAGGAAAAGACACCGCTGATGATGATTCTTAGCGACATCCAGAACGAGTACGGCTACATCCCGCTGGATGTTCAGGAGATCGTGTCCCGGGAGACGGGAATCTCGGTCGCCGAGATCTACGGGGTCGTAACATTCTACTCATTTTTCTCACTGCTGCCGAAGGGCAAATACGTTGTGGGCTGCTGCCTCGGCACTGCCTGCTACGTCAAGGGCGCGCAGCAGATCATCGACAAGTTCTCGGAGATTCTGAACATCAAACCCGGCGAGACGACAGAAGACGGTCTGTTCACGCTTGACGCTCTGCGCTGCATCGGCGCGTGCGGCATCGCGCCGGCGGTCAGTATCAACGGAACAGTGTACCCGAAGGTCACTGTCGATCAGGTTGCCAATATTATTAAGGAACTGAAAGATAAGGAGGGAGCAGCCGCATGATCGGATCAGTCGAACAGTTAGTTGAGAAGACCGGGGCCTGTACAAAGTGTTTTGACGAGAAGCTCACAGGTGCCGACGGGAAGCGCCACATCGTTCTCTGCGGCGGTACGGGATGCCTCTCCAGCCACTCCCTCGAGATCAAGGAGAAGTTCGAAGAGCTTCTCAAGGCGAAGGGTCTTGAAGACAAGGCGACCGTCAATATCGTCGGATGTTTTGGTTTCTGCTCGCAGGGACCGTTCGTCAAGATCTTTCCGGAGGACACGCTTTACCGCATGGTGAAGATCGAGGACGCCGAGGAGATCATCGACTCCGACATCGTGAACAACACGATTGTCGAGAGACTCCTCTATGTCGATCCGTCTACGAAGGAGAAGGTCTCCAAGCAGGACGATATCAATTTCTACAAGAAGCAGAAGAGAGTCGCGCTTCACGGCTGCGGCGTCATCAACCCCGAGGACATCAACGAGGCGCTCGGAATGGGAGCTTTCCAGGGACTTAGGAAAGCGCTCTCGATGACACAGCAGGAAGTTATCGACGAAGTTCTGAAATCAGGGCTCCGCGGACGCGGCGGCGGCGGTTTCCCGACCGGCCGCAAGTGGCAGTTCGCCTACAATGTCCAGTCTGACCAGAAGTACGTGGTCTGCAACGGCGACGAGGGCGACCCCGGCGCGTTCATGGACCGCAGTATCCTCGAGGGAAATCCGCTCGCGGTCATCGAGGGCATGATGATCGCAGGATACGCGTTCGGTGCTTCCGAGGGCTATTTCTACGTCCGAGCTGAGTATCCGATCGCTGTCAAGCGTCTCCGCCTCGCGATCAAGCAGGCGAAGGAAGCGGGCCTTCTCGGTGAGAACATCCTGGGATCGGGCTTCAGCTTCAACTGCAATATCCGTCTCGGTGCCGGCGCTTTCGTCTGCGGCGAGGAGACAGCCCTTCTCAATTCGATCGAGGGCAAGCGCGGAATGCCGAGGCCGAGGCCGCCCTTCCCGGCAGTAAAGGGTCTCTGGGGCAAGCCGACCTGCGTCAACAACGTCGAGACGCTCGCGTGCGTGCCGTACATTCTCCGCGAGGGCGCTGACGCGTTCGCTGCGGTCGGAACGGAGAAGTCCAAGGGCACCAAGGTGTTCGCGCTCGGCGGCAAGGTCAACAACGTCGGCCTCGTCGAGGTCCCGATGGGAACGACTCTCCGTGAGCTGATCTATGACATCGGCGGCGGAATCCCGAACGGAAAGAAGTTCAAGGCGATCCAGACAGGCGGTCCTTCGGGCGGATGCCTGACGGAAGAGTATCTGGATGAGCCGATCGATTTCGACAACCTCGTCGCGAAGGGATCGATGATGGGTTCCGGCGGCGCGATCGTCATGGACGAGGACAACTGCATGGTCGACGTCGCCAAGTTCTACATGGACTTCATCTGCGACGAGTCCTGCGGAAAGTGCTCGCCCTGCCGCATCGGCACGAAGAGGATGCTCGAGATCCTGACAAGGATCACGGAAGGCAAGGGGACGATGAAGGATCTCGAGGAGCTCGACGAGCTCAGCGACACCGTGAAGAAGAATTCACTTTGCGCCCTCGGACAGACCTCCGCGAACCCCGTTACCTCGACGCTCACCCACTTCAGAGATGAGTACCTCGCCCATATCGTTGACAAGAAGTGCCCGGCCCATATCTGCAAGAACCTTATGGAATACCGCATTGATCCTGAGCTCTGCATCGGCTGCGGCATGTGCGCGAGAAACTGCCCGGCCAACTGCATCACGAGAACGGACTACATCGCTCCGAACCACAAGCTCGCTTCGATGACGATCGACGCCGCCAAGTGCGTCAAGTGCGGTTCCTGCATGAGCTCCTGCAAGTTCAAGGCAATCTCAAAGGTCTGAAAGAGGAGGTACAGAAAATAATGTCTTTAATAAATATCAAGATTGAAGGCGTCCCCTATCAGGTTGAGGCCGGACAGACAATCCTTGAAGCGGCGAAGGCCTGCGGGTATGAGATTCCTTCACTGTGTACGTTTAATCACGGCGAGTGCAATGTCGGCTCCTGCCGCGTCTGCCTCGTAGAGGCCACCGGCGCGCGCGGTCTTGTCGCCAGCTGCGTCTATCCGGTCGCTGACGGCATGGAGATCCGCATCGGAAGCCCGAATGCCGTCGAGGCGCGCCGCCGCAGCGTGGAGCTCCTGCTCTCCAACCACAACAAGAACTGCCAGCAGTGCGACAAGAACGGCAACTGCGAGCTGCTGCACGTCGCGCAGCTGACCGGTGCCAGGGACGACGCCTACAACGGCGTTCATTCCGAGACCTACATCGACCGCCTCGCTCCGGGCCTCGTCAGGGATACTTCAAAATGTATTCTCTGCGGGCGCTGCATCGCGAGATGCTCCAATGCCCACGGACTCGGGATCCTCGGATTCGAAAACCGCGGATTCAGGACGTTCGTATCTCCGGCCGAGAACCGCAGCTTCGCGAACTCGCCGTGTATCCAGTGCGGTCAGTGCGTCAGCGTCTGCCCGACCGGCGCCCTGATGGAGCACTCCGAGATTGACAAGATCGACGCGGCGATGAAGGCCGGCAAGCACGTCATCGCCCAGGCCGCCCCGGCGGTCCGCGCAGCCCTCGGAGAGGAGTTCGGCTATCCGATCGGAACCCCGGTCACCGGAAAGATGGCTGCCGCCATGCGCCGTCTCGGTTTCGAGCGCGTCTATGACGTCAACTTCGGCGCCGACCTCACGATCATGGAGGAAGGGACGGAGCTTCTTCACCGCCTGACAGAGGGCGGTGTGCTCCCGATGATCACCTCCTGCTCGCCGGGCTGGGTCAACTTCGCGGAGATGAATTACAGCGATCTTCTTCCGCATCTCTCAAGCTGCAAGTCCCCGCACCAGATGCAGGGCGCGATCATCAAAGCCTGGTGGGCGAAGCAGAACGGGATCGATCCGAAGGACGTCTTCGTCGTCTCCGTCATGCCGTGTACCGCCAAGAAGTACGAGAGACAGCGCGATCAGCTCAAGGTCGACGGCCTCGATGATGTCGACGCGGTCATCACGACCCGCGAGCTTGCCCGCATGATCCGCAGAAGCGGTATGCTGTTCCAGCGTCTCCCGGATGAGCCGTGGGATCAGGACATCATGGGCGATTACTCCGGCGCGGGCGTCATCTTCGGCGTCACCGGCGGTGTTATGGAAGCCGCCCTCCGTACCGTCTACTACAAGCTCACAGGCAAGGAGCATGACCCGATTGAACTCACGGCGGTCCGCGGCCATGACGCCGGCATCCGCGAGGCGTCAATCGACATCAACGGCACGGTCGTCAACGTCGCGATCGCTTCCGGCATGAAGTCCGCGAGCGTCCTGCTCGACGAGATCCGCGAGGGCAAGTCGAAGTACCAGTTCATCGAGATCATGGGCTGCCCGGGCGGCTGCATCAACGGCGGCGG
>CACYEN010000043.1 GCA_902773435.1 uncultured Lachnospiraceae bacterium
CAGGAAGGATCCGCGGCCGGACTTACTCATCCGCGATTGCGGCGAGGAAGGGGTCCTCGACGATGGATTCGGGATCGCTCTCGCGCATGATGGAAAATGTCATCGCCTCCGCCATGTTCCTCATCGTGTCGTCGTCAGCCGGCGAGAACACGAAGTCGAGGTAGTAGCCCCTGGCCGTGGCCATCGTGACGCACATGGTGTTGTCGCCGGGGATCTCGTAGAGAACCGCGGGGATGCCGTTCACGGTCTTGGACCTGACTTTGTCACAGCTGCTGTCGGCCTTGAGCTTCGCGGCGTAGTCCCTGAGCGAAAGGCCTCCCGCGTCGATGTACATGACGGACAGGCTGTACCCGGTATCTTCGTCGGAAAATGCCGCGATACACCCTTTCGCCGCCTCCTCTGCAGTCAGATCGACCGGCTGAAGGACGTAGGGGACGTACATTTTTACGGCGACGTCGTAGAAGGAGATGAATTCTCCCTCCCAGCCAGCCTCGCCGATCCTGGGAAGGATGTCGAACCAGTAGAGATCCGTGAGTTCGGAAGGTGCTGAGCCGGTCCTCGGAATGCCGTAGTAGTCCTCTTCTTCGCGCCATCCGTCCGCGGCCTCGATCCCCGGGGGAGACAGGACGGAGATGCCCGCGAGGGCAGCGGTGGCGGTGAGCGCGATGACGGCGAGAGATGCGGCGGAGCGGGAGATACTTCTCATGACGGTGTCCTTTCAGGATTTTCAGGCACTTATGCTTATCCGGGGTCTGTGAAGGTTTATGTTTCGCGCCCTTATTCTATCTCATCGGGCGGTGGCCTACAAGTTCCGGTTTCCCGCGTTGTGCTCCCCGCGAGGGACATGCGGGTACACATAAAAAGGAGGAAGCATTATGAAGAAACTCATGACGGCGCTGAGCGGCCTCTTCTTTCTTCTGGCCGCGGCTGTGTTGTTCGCAGTTCCTGTCTCCGCGGAAACAATCTGGAGATACCCCGCCGGAAGCGGGAAGATCATGCAGGTCGACTACGACAGCGTGGATAAGACGGTCTACGTCTCCGGCATCGGGATCAGTGACAGCAACAGCATGACGGACAACGACAGGATCAACTTCTGGGTAGCCCATGAGACGATGCCCTGGGACAGCCTGAAGGATAAGGCGACGAAGGTCGTCTTCAAGCGCGGCATCGAGAAGGTCCCGCCCGGATATTTCGAGGGTTTCAACAAGGTGAAGACCGTATGCATCTCCGAGACGGTCACGACGATCTACACCGAGGTTTTCAAGAACTGCAATAACATTTCCAAAGTGTACTACGAGGGAAGCCAGACCGATAAGGGAGATCTCGCGGTCTACGACCTCACACTTTACGGCCTGATGAGCGACACGACCATCTGGAAATGTCTTGAGAAGGATTCCACCAGTTACCGGACGTATTCCCTGCTCGAAGGCCCCTTAAGTCTCAACGGCATCCGCTACGACATTATTTACCTTGTACTCTTCTGGCTTTACGACAACGGCGAGATCGGCATGAACCCCCTGACGGAGGGTTGGGAGTTCGACCTCGACAACGACGGGAAGTACGACCTCTCCCTTACGCAGAATAAATCTTCGGGTCAGCCGATCAGTTCGGGCACACTGAAGACGCTGGATACGGCGTCGGTCGACTCCTGGTCGTTCACAACCGACCCGGTCATGCGGACCTACTGCACGGAGTACGGGTATTACTTCTGCAGGAATTTCACGGTTTCGCTCTTTGAGTACGTTGATCTCGGCGAGGAGTGCACGCTCAGTCTGAAGGTCAACAAGGATTACGTCTACAGCGGCAATCCGATCCGCCCGGCCGTGGTTCTTCGCCACGGGTCCAAGATCCTGACAAAGGGCACCAACTACGTCGTCTGTTCCTACAGGCGGAATACGAACGTCGGCCAGGCCCAGATCATCGTGAACGGGCAGGGGAGATATTTCGGCAAGCTGTCGGTGAACTTCAACATTGTCCCGAAGCCGGTCACTCCGTCGGTCAAGATCACAAAGCTTCCCGCCTACAACGGGGGATCTTTCGTGAAGCCGGAGGTGCAGGTCACGGTCGACGGCGTCAAGCTGGCCGATACGGCCTATAAGATGAACGTGGTGTCGGGAGGCAAGTACGTCGGTGTCTCGAAAGCGAAGCTGACATTGAAGGGGAATTACTCGGGCAGCAAGACTTTCTCCTACAAGATTATTCCGCGGGCCCCGTCGATCAAATCCGTCACGGGACTCAAGAACGACATCATCATTTACTGGACCAGGCAGACGACCCAGTGCACCGGCTACGAGATCGAGATCGCCTCGGACGCGAAGTTCACGAATATCGTGAAGACCAAGGTCATCAGCAAGGCCTCTTCGGATCACGCGAGGCAGGCGAATCTCCAGTCAGGGAAGTACTACTACGTCAGGATGAGAGCCTATATGATCAAGAGCGGCGTGAAGTACTACTCCAGACGCTCGTCGATCAAGAGGGTGCAGACAAAGTGAACGGGTATGATTTTGGCCCGGATGAGAACCGGGCCGGAAATGAAAAAAATATATAGGAGGATTGAGACATGGCAAACAGGTATGCCGGAACACAGACAGAGAAGAATCTTGAGGCCGCTTTCGCGGGAGAGTCTCAGGCGAGGAATAAGTACACGTACTTCGCGTCAAAGGCGAAGAAGGAAGGCTTCGAGCAGATCGCCGCGCTCTTCCTGAAGACGGCTGACAACGAGAAGGAACACGCCAAGATGTGGTTCAAGGAACTCGAAGGGATCGGCTCGACGGCTGAGAATCTCGAGGCGGCCGCTTCCGGCGAGAATTACGAGTGGACGGATATGTATGCCGGCTTCGCGGAAACGGCGGAGAAGGAGGGCTTCTCCGATCTCGCCGACAAGTTCCGCATGGTCGCGGCGATCGAGAAGCACCACGAGGAGAGATACCGCGCGCTGCTGAAGAACGTCGAGATGAAGGAAGTCTTCAAAAAGAGCGAAGTGAAGGTTTGGGAGTGCAGGAACTGCGGCCATATTGTCGTCGGGACGGAGGCCCCGGAAGTATGTCCGGTATGCGCTCATCCGCAGGCCTACTTTGAGGTCAACGCCGAGAACTACTGATCGGGACGGTACAGCCGGAGCAGATGGCAGGCCTTAACAGGACACTAAAGAAGCGGGGCGGATCTCACGTCCCGCTTCATGTGTTGATCGGAGAACCATGAATTCATTTGAGAGAATCTATGAGGTTGTGAGAGAGATCCCGCGGGGAAACGTCGCTACATACGGACAGGTCGCCGCGCTCGCGGGCAACCGGAGATGGTCACGCGTCGTCGGATTCGCCCTTCACGTCAACCCTGACCCGGAGGGGATTCCCTGCTACCGCGTCGTGAACAGGAACGGAGAGGTCTCCTCCGCGTTCGCGTTCGGAGGCGGCAACAGGCAGATCGAGCTGCTCGAGGCGGACGGGATTCCGTGCCCGGACGGAAGGGTGGATCTCGCGAAGTACCAGTGGAGAAAAGTGGCGGCGGGCTGGATCGAGTGAGCGGGGAAGCCGGCGGAAGCCTCCGGCTGACTGAGAGCGGACGCGGTTGACGTAGAAGAAACTCGGCTGACGGAGATCAAACACAGCTGACGGAGAAAACGCAGATGGCTGAGAATAAACACAGACTGGAGAGAACCGGGCGGAAGACGGTGTATGAGGGCGCGATCCTCGACTTCTGCCGGGATACCGTGATCCTTCCGGACGGAAGGACAGAGCTCTGGGACGCGGTTCACCACAAAAAAGGCGGCGGCGCGTGCGCGGTGCCGGTTCTGCCCGACGGCAGGATCCTCATGATCACGCAGATGAGGCCGGTCGTGGGCAGGGAGATGCTCGAACTGCCGGCGGGGTGCCGCGACGAGGGCGAGGGCGGCGAGGAGACCGCCGGCCGGGAGCTCCTCGAGGAGACCGGCTACAGGGCCGGAAAGCTGACGTATCTCGCGACGGTCGACACGGCGCCGGCCTGGTGCGACGAGACGACGGAGATCTACCTCGCCGAGGAGCTGGAGCCGGCCGGGGACCAGAAGCTGGATGAGGCCGAGGAGATCGCGGTCGGGGCTTATCATCCGGAGGAGCTGCGAAGGGCGGTCTTCTCCGGGGAGATCCGCGACGCAAAGACGGTCGCGGGCCTGATGGCGTATTTTGCGTTACAGACGATCTGAGGATTCGTGCCGGCAGCTCTGCTGTCCGACGAGGAGCCGGGGTGGTACAGATGGGAAATTCGGAACAACTTGAAGCCGTTGACCTGAGCGTCTTCGGCAAGGGAGACGACAGGCTGCGGGAGGGGTTTCTTCCGCGGTGGACGAACTATCATTTCGAGCGGACCGATTATTACAACGGGATATTTGCCGTTCTCGCCATGGTGGCGATCGGCCTTCTCTATGGCGTCTTCGCCGTTGTCGCCGACGGACGCCTGAGGATGCCGGTCACACTCGCCGGCATCTTCCTGCTGGCGGCGGTCTTTATCATCGCCGCCCTCGTTGAGAAGAGGCAGAAGAAAGCGGGAACCATGCTCCTTGAGGACCGCACCGTGAGCAGAGACCTCTTCGGGCGCGCGTCATCCGTGACCTACGCGGAATGGAGTACCGCGGTCTCCGAAGGAGGCTTCAGGATTACGGAGGAGGGCTACCTCATCAGGCGGGGGAAGGACAGGCTTCTCTTCGGCTATGAGGCCGGCGACTCGAAGATGCAGGGCCATGTCCTGGATCTCTACGCGAAATTCAGGGAGAAGGTGCCGGGGCTGCCGGAGATGACAGCCGAAGGAATCGGTTCGCTTGACCGCAGGTTCACCTATGAAAAGAACTCATGGGGAGGCGTCGTCGGGGCGGCGGTCTGTTCTCTCTTCAGCCTGGCGGGAAAGCTTTTCGGTTATCCCCAGAATATCTTTGTCTACGCGGTCTGCGCGGCTGTCCAGCTCCATGCGCTGTACCGGATGTTCGCGAACGCGGTCATGATGGAGAAGGTGACGGAGAAGGTCAACGGGGAACTGAAGCTCGAGGGGGAGAGAAGTCTCTCCGGGAGGAGCGGCTACATCCGCTTCTACGCGGCGTCAGCCGTGATACTTGTCCTGAATCTTCTGATCATCGTGTTGTCGTTCTGACAGGGAGGGGTTCATTTTGCTCAGAGAAAAACTGTATGAGAGAAAGAACTGGGGAGGCGTCGTCCACACGACATGGAACCCGAACGGGCCCGGCGTCATCCGGATCCATATGATCCCTCCCAAATTCAGATGGTTCAGGACGGAACCCTCCGTCGTGATCCTGAACGGACAGGATATTCTCCCGATCGGGGAATCCTGGGCGATTCTTCTCACGGAATTTATACGGGGTATCAATGAATTCGGGAGCGGCCAGATGGACGACGGGATCCTCTCCGGCATCATGGAGGACGCGTTTCACCGCGTGAGGGCGGTCTACCCGGAGGCGGACGACAGCACGCTGAGGGCTGACCTCCTGACGATTGTCGGCGTGTTTGAGGACATCGCCCGAGGGAAGATTCCCACGGAGGAGATCGGCATCCTGAATCTTCAGGAATACGCGCCCGAGATGACCGCGCCCCACAGGATGGACCTGATGGTCTCGTCGATGACAAGGGAGGGGAACTGGCACTGCAATCAGCGCTGCGTCCATTGCTACGCCGCGGGACAGGAGATGGCCTCGGTCCCGGAGTTAGGTACCGCGGAGTGGAAGAAGATCATCGACAGATGCCGGGAGGCGAGGATCCCGCAGCTGACATTTACTGGCGGGGAGCCGACCCTGAGGGAGGACCTCCCGGAGCTCATCGCCCACGCCAGGTGGTTCGTGACGAGACTCAACACGAACGGAGTCCTGCTCACGCCGGAGCTCGTCACGCGCCTCAGGGAGGCCGAGCTCGACAGCGTCCAGGTGACGCTCTACTCTGATGATGAGGAGATCCACAACACACTGGTCGGAGCGGGCAACTGGAAGAGGACGACCGACGGGATCCGGAATGCCCTCGCCGCCGGGATGAACCTGAGTGTGAACACGCCCCTCTGTTCTCTCAACCGCAGCTACCCGAAGATGCTGGAATTCCTGCACTCGGCCGGGGTGCGCTACGTGACCTGCTCGGGGCTGATCGTGACGGGAAACGCGGAGAGAGCCATTTCCCGCGAGACACAGCTTTCAACTGAGGAGATCACGGAGATCGTGACGGCCGCCGCGGAGTTCGCGTACAGCCACGATATGGAGATCTCGTTCACCTCGCCCGGCTGGATCCCGGATGAGAAGCTCAGGGCAGCGGGACTCGACGTCCCGATGTGCGGGGCCTGCCTCAGCAACATGGCAGTGACGCCGGACGGCAAGGCTGTCCCATGCCAGAGCTGGCTGAGCGGCGAGCCGCTCGGGGATATGCTGAGGGATTCCTGGAAGCGGATCTGGAACAGCGCGGCCGCGAGGGAACGCAGACGGGAGTCTGCGGAGATGAAGGGAATCTGCCCGCTCAGGAAGGCAGACTGATCTTAATGGAAGCCCGTCCGCCCGGGAAACGGGAGGACGTGGAGAACTGTGAGAGCTGTGAGAGCTGTGAGAGCAGCAAGGGCAGTGAGGAGCAGATGATGGGGAAAGACAAGAGAACTGAAGGAAAATATGGACGCGGGCGCAGCGTCCCTGCCGTATTTGGAAGATGGATCACGGTCCTCGCCGCGTTGCTCGTCGCGGCGCTCTCTTTCGGATTCAGCGCGGAACCTGTCCGCGCGAAGACCGCGCTCGATGAGATCCTGGAGTACCGGATCAGCGTCTCGGTCCGCGACGACGCGTCCTGCGACATGGAATACGAGATCCGGTGGAAGGTGCTCAACGACACACTGGAGGGGCCGCTCACCTGGGTCAGGGTGGGTATCCCGAACTCCCATATCGATGAGATCCGGGCCCTCAGCGGCGCGGTGAAGGGTATCAGGTATCTGCGGGACAGCGGGGACTACGTGCGCATCGATCTCGACCGGGAATACAGGAAGGATGAGGTCGCCGACATCCGGTTCGCCTTCCATCAGACAAATATGTACCGCTACAACACCGAGACCGGCACCTGTGTCTACCGCTTTACCCCGGGCTGGTTCGACGAGATCGCAGTGGATCTCTATGAGATCCGCTGGAAGTTGGAGCGCTCCGAGAGCGCGTCGGACGGCTTTGAGACTGACGGCGGTGATTACGTCTGGACGGGAAGCCTCCGCGCCGGCGAGGACATGACGGTTCAGATCATCTACCCCAAGGACGCCTACGCGTTTGACCTCTCGAAGACGGATACAGGCGGCGGCAGGACGGATGAGCGGGATCCGGAGACGGTCGCCCGTGAGAACGGCGTCTCACGGAAGGTCATGGCCGTTCTCTTCGTCGTGATTCCGGCGGTCTTTGTCATCCTTCTCACGCTGCTGAGGGACAGGATCCACCCGAAGGACAACTACAAAGCCCACCGCGGACTCGGCTTTTTCTACTACGCGAACCACTCCGCGCGGAGCTCCGGAAGGAGAGGGGGCAGAGGCGGCAGAAGCGGGGGAGGCGGCGGAGGATGCGCCTGCGCCTGCGCGTGTGCCTGCGCCTGCGCGGGAGGCGGCCGTGCCGGATGCACCGCGAAGGACTTCTACGGGACGAGGCTGACGACGCTAAGGATCCGGGAGGTTCTGAAAAAACAGGGAAATGCGAAATCGTTGGAGTTTCCTGTTGACAAAGACACTTTGCCGCGTTAAACTATAACAGTTTAAAGCGTCGACCTGCTGAAGCAAACGAGGGAAGCCGGATAAGAAGGACAGGCATCTGCGGCGCGCGGACAATACTGATCGAAAAGAGGAGTAAAAAAATGGTGATCAAAGTAATTCTGCTGGTTGTGTTTTTCTCGATCATGATCGGAATCGGCATCTACTGCCGGAGACATTCGACAGACGTGAACGGTTTCGTTCTCGGCGGGAGATCGGTAGGCCCCTGGCTGACAGCCTTCGCCTACGGCACATCCTACTTCTCCGCGGTCATCTTTGTCGGTTACGCCGGCCAGTTCGGCTGGAAGTTCGGAATCGCCGCGACCTGGGCCGGAATCGGAAACGCGATCCTCGGCTCGCTGCTCGCCTGGGTGGTTCTAGGCAGAAGAACCAGGATCATGACCCAACATCTCGATTCCGCAACGATGCCCGACTTCTTTGGCAAGCGCTTCGGCGAGGGTTCTCTCCGCATCGCGGCTTCCGTGATTACATTTATCTTCCTGATTCCGTACACGGCCTCCCTCTACAACGGTCTCTCAAGAATCTTCAAGATGGCGTTCAATATCGATTATTCGGTCTGCGTCATCGTGATGGCGATCCTGACCGGGATCTACGTCATCGCCGGCGGCTACATGGCGACCGCGATCAATGACTTTATCCAGGGCTGCGTCATGCTCGTCGTCATCGTCGCCGTCATCATCGCCGTGCTGGAGAGCAAGGGCGGATTCATGGCGGCCTACCAGGGAATGGCCATGATCTCGGATCCCTCGGTCAATGAGGTGCCGGGAACCTTCGCGTCCTTCTTCGGGCCGGATCCGGTCAGCCTTCTCGGCGTCGTGATTCTCACGTCGCTCGGCACATGGGGCCTTCCCCAGATGGTCCAGAAATTCTACGCGATCAAGAGCGAGAAGTCGATCAGTACGGGTACGATTGTGTCGACATTTTTCGCGGTTATCGTCGCCGGCGGCTGCTACTTCCTCGGCGGTTTCGGCCGTCTCTTCACGACGGGAGAGGACGTCGCAGCCAACGGCTTCGATTCGATCGTCCCGACCATGCTGTCCGGGCTTCCGAACATCCTGATCGCGCTCGTGATCATCCTCGTGCTCTCGGCGTCGATGTCCACGCTGTCGTCGCTCGTCCTCACGTCGAGCTCGACGCTGACGCTTGACCTGATCAAGGGGACGTTTGTCAAGGATATGGACGAGAAGAAGCAGGTGAAGACCATGAGGGCCCTGCTGATCCTCTTCATCGCGATCTCAGTAGTCCTCGCAATCATCCAGTATAAGTCCAGTGTGACGTTTATCGCTCAGCTGATGGGCGTCTCGTGGGGCGCTCTGGCCGGCGCGTTCCTGGCCCCGTTCCTCTACGGCCTCTACTGGAAGGGGACGTCCGCGGCGGCGTGCTGGGTGAGCTTCATCTTCTCGTCGGTCGTCATGGTCGCGAATATCTTCGTGCGCCCGAGCTTCCCGACGCTCCTTCAGTCGCCGATCAACTGCGGCGCGTTCTGCATGATCGCGGGCCTCGTCATTGTTCCGCTCGTCTCGGTCTTCACGAAGAAACCGGACCGCGCGCTTGTGAACGATGCCTTCTCCAGCTATGACGAAAAGGTCACTGTCCGGAAGAGCCATTCTCTCGCGGAAGATTCGGAATAAAGAGGACCGGGAACAGGTTTTGGAGATTATCGATTTTCATACGCATACATTTCCCGACCATATCGCCGCGAAGGCGATCGGCAGGCTTAGCCGCGCGTCCCATACCGTCCCGTTCTCGGACGGGACGGACGCGGGGCTTCTTGTGCGCATGGATGAGAGCGGGACAGACCTGTCGGTCATCCTGCCGGTCGCGACGTCCCCGAAGCAGGTGGAGCGCATCAACGACACGGCGGCGGAGGTGAACGGGAGATACCCGCGCCTGCACTCGTTCGGAGGGATACACCCGGATTACGAAGGCTGGAAGGGAGAACTTGCGAGGATCAGGGATCTGGGCCTTAAGGGGATCAAGATTCATCCCGTCTACCAGGATACCGATCTCGACGACATCCGGTTCCTCAGAATCCTTGACCGATGCGCGGAGCTTGGCCTCATCGTCACCGCCCACGCGGGCCTTGACATCGGTTTTCCTGGCATCGTGCGCTGCTCGCCGAAAATGGCGGCGCACGCTCTCGCCGAGGTCCCCGGCGTCACGCTCGTGCTCGCGCACATGGGCGGGTGGCGGAACTGGGACGAGGTGACGGAGCTGCTTCCCGGGACGGGGGCATTTATCGACACCGCCTTCTCGGGCGGGGCGTTCACGCCTCTCGACGACGGGTATTGGAGGGCGGAGGACACGGGGATGCTGAGTCCCGTGGAGTTTGTCGGGATTGTCAGGGCTTTCGGGGCGGACAGGGTGCTGTTCGGGACGGACAGCCCCTGGAGCGCGCAGGCGGAGGAGCTCGCGTTTGTGAGGGGGCTCCCGCTTACGGATGAGGAGAAGGAGAGGATCCTGGGCGGAAACGCGCGGAAGCTGCTGGGACTCTGAGAGAAAGTAAAAATACATCTTCTTCTGATCGACACACACAGACAAATAAAGGACTGCCGCGGCTGAGCCTCTGATCGGGGTTCATGCCGCGGCAGTCCTTTATCTCTGTCTCTTGCACTTTTTTACATCTCGGCCATCGACTCCTGGTCCGCGATGTGAAGCCCTGCGGCGCGGAGAGCCGCCTCAGCCTTCTCGGTCTCCTCGACGCGGATAATCATGTAGGCATTGCCGGTCTGCTTGCCGGCAAGAGAGGCGTACATGTACTCGACGTTGATGCCCTCCGATGTGAGCGCGGAGAGAACTTTGTTGAGGCCGCCGACCACGTCAGGGATCATGACCGCCACAACAGGCGTCATGCTGGCGATGTAGTTGTTGTCCTTGAGGACGGTCGCCGTCTCGTAGACGTCGTCCACGATCATGCGGACGATGCCGAAATCCTTCGTCTCAGCGAGCGAGAGCGCGCGGAGATCGATTCCCGCGTTCGCGAGGACAGCTGTCATCGCGTTGAGCATACCGGCCCTGTTTTCAAGAAATACGGAAATCTGCTTAATAGCCATTTTATAATCCTCCTCTGTTAATCCGGGGTTATCGGTCCGGTTTCGCATAGCCGGATAACATCCGGCCGAACAGATCCTTACGTCCCTTTCTCAGATCTTCCGGGTGTCGATCACGCGGACCGCCTTGCCCTCCGAGCGGGTGATGGACTTCGGCGCGACCAGAGTCACCTTAGCCTTGAGCCCGAGCATGGACTTGAGGCCGTCGACGAGGTCTTTCTGCCTCTTCTCGATCTCGCCGAGGTTGTCGGTGAACATCTCGGGCGTCATCTCGACCTTGACTTCGAGCGTATCCGTGTTGTTTACCCTGCCGACGAGAATCTGGTAGTTGGCGGCGTATCCGTGGTTCAGAAGGACGGTCTCGATCTGGGACGGGAATACGTTGACGCCGCGGATGATCAGCATGTCGTCCGAGCGGCCCTTCGGCTTCTTCATCTTGATGAGGG
>CACYEN010000044.1 GCA_902773435.1 uncultured Lachnospiraceae bacterium
GTCCTCACCGCCAGAAGCGTCACGAGAAACGCCGCCGGTGAGATCACATCCTTCAGGCTGAACGTCACCCAGACCGGGGACGCGAAGCTTCGGATGAGGGTGAACAAGCCGGGGATCTACGTGAAGGACAGCGGAGAGGTCACGCTGACGGCGAGATTTGCCGGAAAAGCGGTCGTGACAGTCACGGCCCCCGAGACAGCGCGGTTCAAGGCGGCGGAGACGACCTGTACCGTCACGGTCTATCCGGCGGTCACCGACGTCCTAGCGCTGGGCAACCCGTCCTCGGGAAAACTCCGCGTCCGCTGGCAGAAACACCTGTCCGGTTCGGGTTACGTCGTGGAGTGTTCGAATGATCCGTCATTTTCGGAAAACTGCCGCCAGCTTACCGTCAGGGATCCCGAGAAGACAGTCTGCACGTTCAGCGGGCTTGAGATCGGCGACACGTACTACGCGCGTGTCCAGACCTTCCGGAAGGACGGGGGCAAGAATTACACCGCCGCCTGGGGCCGCAGCCGGAGCATCGCGCTCAACGTCCCGCCGGTGACGGACGTCGAGGCGGTCGGAAATCCAGGGTCCGGGGAACTGAGAGTCCGCTGGCGGAAACATCTCAAGGGTTCCGGGTACGTGATCCAGTACTCGTCGGATCCGACATTCTCGTCTGACCGCGCCCAGGTCAACATCGATGACCCTGAGCGGACGGTCACGACGATCGGCGGTTTGCCGAACCACGTCACCTACTACGTTAGAATCCGGACCTACAGGATCGCGGATGGAAAGACCTACCGGGCAGCCTGGGGAAGGCACAAGTCCATCACGCTCACGAAGCTTCCGGTGACGAAGATCCTGGCGCTCGGAAACCCGCAGCCCGGTGTGCTCCGGATCCGCTGGGAGAAGCACACGGCCGGTTCCGGATATCTTATAGAGTACGCGGAAAATTCGTCGTTCACGAAGAACGCGCAGCGGCTCCGGATCTGGGACGAATACCAGTCGGCGTGCAATGTGAGCGGGCTCCGAAATGATGTCCGCTACTATGTGCGGATGCGGACGGTCTGGACGGACGGGTGGACGACCGAGCACTCGAGCTGGGGAAATGTCAGGAGCCGCGTCCTCACGAAGCCGTTCACGCCGTCGCCGACCCACATCCTGGGGATCGGCAGTCCGGACTACGGGGAAATCAGGGTGCGCTGGAAGCAGCGCGACTCCGCTTCCGGCTATGAGATCCAGTACGCGGAGGACAGCGGCTTTACGCGGAACAGCCATATGGACACAATCGGGGACAAGTACCAGACGGTTCACACAAAGAGGGACATGAAGACGGGCGTCCGCTGGCATGTCCGGATGAGAACCTACCGGGTCGTCGGCGGGAAGACTTACCGGTCGGGGTGGAGCGCGGAGAAATCCATTGTGCTTCCGTCGACCCTGGTCGTCCCGGTGACGGATGTGCAGGGAGTCGGAAATCCGGCTTCCGGCGAGCTCAGGATCCGATGGAACCACCAGGACGGCGTATCCGGCTACATCGTGCAGTGCTCGACGAACCCGGAGTTTGAGTGGGATACAAGGCAGGTCAACGTCAAGGATCCGCTGCAGACGGTCTACACGTTCAGGGGGCTGAAGCCGGATCTTACCTATTACGCGAGAATCAGGTCCTACAAGACGTACAGGGACGAGACTTTCCGGGCCGACTGGGGAAGAAAGAAGAGTATCCTTCTATCATAAAAAAACGTGATGGCCGCCGGCGCGGTCACCACGGGACCATGACGGGGCGGCCGCACCGGATATACCGGCGCGGCCGCCCCGTTTCTCTCACTCGATGTCAAGCTCAGGCGGCTCGTCGAGCGTCTCTGAGACGTACTTTCCGTTCTTCTTTCTCTGACGGACGCATTCGGTCAGCAGATACTCGATCTGCCCGTTTACCGACCGGAAATCGTCCTCGGCCCACGCGGCGATGGCGTTGTAGAGCTTCTCCGAGAGACGGAGCGGAACCTGTTTCTTCTTTCCTTCCGCCATCAGTAGAGGCTTCCCGAGTTCACGATCGGCTGGGCGTCGTGATTGCCGCAGAGAACAACGAGAAGGTTGGACACCATCGCCGCCTTCCTCTCCTCGTCGAGTTCGACCACCTGGTTCCTGTTCAGCCTCTCGAGCGCGAGCTCCACCATTCCGACCGCGCCGTCGACGATCATCTTGCGGGCGTCGATGATGGCGGATGCCTGCTGCCTCTGCAGCATGACCGCGGCGATTTCGGGAGCGTAGGCGAGATAGGTGATCCTCGCCTCGACGATCTCAAGGCCGGCATCCGCCACCTTGGACTGGATCTCGTCGCGGATACGGTTCGCCACGACTTCGCTCGAGCCCCTGAGGCTTCCCTCGTCCGCGACGCCGTCGCCCGTCGTGTCGACGCCGGGCGCCACGTCATAGGGATAGATCCTGACGATGTTGCGCAAGGCGCTGTCGCACTGGAGAGACAGATATTCCTTGTAATTATCGACGGTGAAGACCGCCTTCGCGGTGTCGACGACCCTCCACATGACCGCGATGCCGATCTCGATCGGATTGCCTAGGCAGTCGTTGATCTTCTGGCGGTTGTTGTTGAGCGTCATGATCTTGAGGGAGATCTTCTTGTTGATGATATTCTGCGTGGACTGGCCCGAAGGGGTCGACGTCTTTATGGAGAAGACCGTCTTGGACGGCGCGTCCACGTCCCCGGACTGGTTCAGCTTCGTCCCGGCGGCGGGGTTGACGGCGACACTGAACGGATTGACCCAGTAGAAGCCGGTGTCCTTCAGCGTCCCGACGTAATCGCCGAACAGTGTGAGCACGAGGGCCTCCTGGGGCTTGATGACCTTGAAGCCGGGCAGGAGTATCCATCCGGCGAGGAGCCAGACGGCCGAGAGGACGATCAGGACGACGTTGACGGCCGGGCTCGGGAACCGGGCATTGATTCCGGCGATCAGCATGAAGACCGAGGCCACGGTCAGCGCGATGAAGAGAAACAGCATCGGAAATCCGTTTTTCTTTGTTGAGAGAACCTTTTCCTGCATGATAAAACCTCCTGGTCATTAACAGGCCTGTGATTATTTGATGACATGATGATATCAATATGATATCACTCTGTCAAGAGCTTTTTTCTGTTGAGAATGTGAACCGGGGGCACATATGGTACAATATAATAACGGACATGACCGCTGACGCGGCCGGAATACACCGGAATCAGTACTACTTGAGGAGGAAACCCGCATGAAGATTCTGATTATCTACTACACACAGTCAGGGAATACCCAGGCCGCCGCGAAGCAGATTGCCAGAGGCGCGGCGGACGCCGGCGCCGAGGTCCGCATGGTGAGGCTGAAAAACGCCACCTACGAGATGATGGACGACTACGACCTCATCGGGATCGGATCCCCGGTGTGGAAGGCCGACACCCCGAACATGCACCATTTTATCGACAGGATGCCCGACCAGAAGGGAAAGCACTGCTTCGTGTTCAACACGCACGGGACGCTGCCGCACCTCTACTTCCCGATCGTTCTTCCGAACCTGAAGAACCACGGACTCGTCCCGATCGGCTACAAAGACTGGTACGCGGACGTCAACATGCCCGGGATGCCGAAGCCCTACTACACGTTCGGCCATCCGGATGAGCAGGATCTGAGGGAGCAGTACGAATTCGGCCGGGAGATGGCGGAAATAAGCCCGAGGATCGCGGCCGGGGAGAAGGACCTCATCTACCCCGATCCGGAGATCAACGACAAGGTGCTCGAGCAGGCGCTGATCTGCTCCAACATGCTGCTGTGCCCGACGAATCCCCAGGGCGCGTTTTACAGGAATCCCGAAAAATGCCGCTACCCGGACTGCCACATCTGCATGGACAACTGCATGATGGGCTACATCGACCTCTCGGCGGACCCGCCCCGGTTCGGAAACCGCGGCTTCCAGTGCGACGACTGCCACGAGTGCTCCTACTGCTTCATGATCTGCCCGTTCGGAGCGGTCGAAAACAGCGATCCGGAGCAGTTTGAGCGGGAGAAGGGGATCCGGCACCTCAACTTCGAGGTGATGCTCGACAGGGACGAGGCCGAGGGAAAGTTCCGCAGGCACATCCCGGTGGAGGAGGTCGGATATGACACGCCCTATGTGTACTGGCATCCGCAGCGCCCGTACATGAAGGTCCCTAAGGAAGAGGATCTGTGAGGGGACGGACTCCCGGCGGGGGGCGGTATTCTTGAAATGTCCGGTCCGCTGTGATAGGATACTTTCTGTGAATATGCGCAGGATGGGGCTGCGCGGGCTGAGTGAGGACTGACATGGGCAATATTTCTGAGAACTTTATGGTCGAGGCTGTGCTGTTTGTGATCCTTGGGCTTGTGCTGGTCGTTAGACCGGAGGGATCGCTCGGATTTATCTGTAAGCTGTTCGGCGTCATCCTCCTCGGTATGGGTGCTTTCCGGATTATTTCCTATGCGCGGGGCAGGGAAAAACGCAAGACGGCGCCGTTTGTCATAGGGATCATTCAGCTTGCCTTCGGAGCGGGGATGCTGGCCAGGACGCGTTTCTTTATCGGAATCGTGCCCTATGTCGCGGGAATCGTGATTCTCTGCGTAGCCGTGATCAGCCTGATCCGGTCGCTTCGGACGTCGAGGAAAGGAAAATCCTCGAGGGCGGCGACGGTTTTCTCCATCGCGGCGATCATCCTCGCGGGGGTCGTTATCGCGAACCCGGTGCAGATCTCCTCGATGATCACGAGGATTATAGGGATCGGCCTGATCTTCGTGGGCGTCTCGATGCCGTTCAGCCCGCCCCGGATACGGGAGACCGACGGGGGGCACCGCTCCGTCTGAACGCCGCCTGCTTCACGGATCGCCGCCGAATTGACCGCACAGACGATTGACCTTCAATCCGCCGCAAACTATAATGGAATGAGGTGAGGCCGTCCCCCCGACGCGGGGCGCGGACCCGATGCTTTGGGCCGGGAGCTGTTCTCCCCGGGGGACGGCCGGCAGCAGTGAAAAGGAGGTTTGGACTATGTTTATGCATGGATTCTGGAGATGGGTTCTTTCCGTGCTGATCGCTTTCGGACTCGGAACAACTGCCGGTTCCGGCAGCCCGGCGGATTCCGAACTCCAGCAGAAGGTGCAGGACCACATGGACGTGATTACGGACGAGGCCGCCGGCATCGTCGACGACGTCGCCGAGGCTGCACAGGACAAGTGGGACAAGGCCATGGACAGCGAGAAAGCCAAGAAGGTCAAAGACTTCGTGAATGACGTGGATGAAGTGGTCAACAACACGATCGACGACATACAGGAGCACTTCGGACCGGAGAGCGGCGCCAGCCCGGTCGAGGAGATCGAGTCGGCTGTCGAGGAGGTCGAATCGGCCGCGGAAGAGGCGGAAAAAGCCTGACCCGGCCGGGTTCCCTTAACGAGCGGTTTTCAACCGGATAATTCACTCAGGGGCACAGGGAGATGTAGACGTCGTTTTCCTGTGCCCGTTTTTTCTATGCGGGGATGACATGCTGGAGATCAGGGACATACACAAAGAATACCGGACCGGAAGCCTTGTCCAGAAGGCGCTCGACGGGGTCTCGCTCTCATTCCGGGACAGCGAATTTGTCGCTGTCCTTGGTCCGAGCGGCTCCGGAAAGACCACGCTGCTCAATATCATAGGCGGCCTCGACCGCTATGACATCGGGGAGATGGTCATCGACGGCGTGCCGACGAGCCGCTACCGGGAGCGCGACTGGGACACGTACCGCAACCACTCGGTCGGGTTCATTTTCCAGAGTTACAACCTGATCCCCCATCAGACGCTTCTCCGCAATGTCCAGCTTGCGCTCACCCTGACCGGCGTCCCCTCCGCGGAGAGAAGACGCCGCGCGGAGGAGGCCCTGGAGAAGGTGTCGCTCCTCGAGCAGGCCCACAAGAAGCCGGACCAGCTGTCCGGGGGGCAGATGCAGCGCGTCGCGATCGCGAGGGCGCTTGTCAACAACCCGTCGGTCGTCCTGGCCGACGAGCCGACCGGGGCGCTCGACACCGACACGGGCGAGCAGGTCATGCAGCTCCTGAAGGAGGTCGCGAAGGACCGGCTGGTCATCATGGTGACGCACAACCCCGACCTGGCCGAGCGCTACGCGACCCGCACCGTGAAGGTGAAGGACGGCCGCGTGACCGAGGACAGCGATCCCTATGAACCGGGAAAGGAAGACGGAGAGTCCGCCGCCGGAAAGACGAGGCAGAAGAAACCCTCCATGTCATTCCTGACCGCGCTCTCGCTGTCGGTCTCCAACCTGATCTCCAAGAAGGCGAGGACGCTGCTCGTCTCGTTCGCCGCGTCCATCGGCATCATCGGCATCGCGCTCATCCTGTCCCTCTCGAACGGCGCTAACCGATACATACACCTGAAAGAGGAGCAGGCCCTGTCGGAGTACCCGATCCAGATCTCCTCCTCGTCGGTCTCCATGGAATCCTCGATGGCGAGCTTCATGGCGATGGCCTCGGACTCGGCCTCGGGGGACGAGGACGGGGAGGTGGAGGAGCAGCAGCTCCTCGGAAGCATGTTCTCCGGGATCGGGACAAATGACCTCGCCTCCCTCAAGCGGTGGTTTGACAGCGGCTACAGCGGGATCGAGGACCTGACGAGGGGTGTGGAGTACAGGTACGGCATCAGTCCGCAGGTCTATATCAGCGAGGAGAGAGGCTGGAGACAGGTCAATCCCGACCAGACCTGGGCGGCGATGGGCGTTCAGACCGACGACAGCCTGACGGGGCTCATGTCGTCCTGGGAGACGAACGACGCGTTTCTTCCCATGCCGGAAAATGAAGCGCTCTACAGGGATTCCTACACCCTGCGGGCGGGGCACTGGCCGGAGAAGGATACGGACTGCGTGCTCGTGCTCACGCCGTCCGGAGGCGTGCCGGACATGCTGCTCTACACGATGGGGCTCAAGGACGCCGCCGAGCTCGACAGGGTGATCGCCGACGTCCTCGCGGGCAGGAGCACGGACACGAGCCTCGGCGAATCCACGGCCTACGCCCCGGAGGAGTTTCTCGGCATCAGCTTCCGCCTGCTGCCGGCAAATGAGCGCTACGAGTACGATGAGAAACTCGGCGTGTGGGTGGATATCACCTCTGATCCGGAGGCGCTTGCGGACAGGCTGGAAAGAGCCGAAGAACTGCGGATTGTCGGCGTCGTGCAGCCGATGGAGGGAGGGTCTTTCGGGATCCTGCAGATGGGAATCAGCTATCCGCCCGCACTGCTCGACCGCCTCATCGCCGGCGCCGCGGAGAGCGGCATCGTGAGGGCCCAGCTCGACTCCCCCGATACGGACGTGACGACGGGGCTCGCGTTCGGGGAGACCGCCCCGGACCTCGATATGATGGCCGACATGGTGACGGTCCATCCGGAGAAGATCCCCGAGATCGTCTCGTTCGACGCAAGCCGTCTTCCCGAGCTCGAGAACGACGATACCCGCCTCACGATGAAGCGCGCGGTCAGGATTATCCGCGAGCTGAGGAGGACCGGGGAGTCTCCGACCCTGAAGGAGATGCTCACCAACATGATCCCGCTGCTGATGAATCTCTTCGAGTTCGACGAGAAGCGGATCGGGGAAGTGATCTCCATGGAGATGGACGAAGCCCACATGCAGCAGATGTATATGGCGAGAGGCCAGGCGGACAGGGCGTCCCTCGAGGGCAACCTGATCAAGTTCGGGTACGCCGACGAGGACGAGCCGAGCGTGGTCACCATCTATCCGAAGGACTTTGAAAGCAAGGAGGGCGTCATCGCCCTTCTGGACGCGTACAACACGGCGATGGAGGAGTCGGGAGAGGACGAAAGGGTGATCTCCTACACGGATTACGTGGGAAATCTCATGTCGTCCGTGACGACGATCATCGACGTGATCACGTATGTGCTGATCGCGTTCGTCGCGGTTTCGCTCGTGGTCTCCTCGATCATGATCGGGATCATCACCTACATCTCCGTGCTCGAGCGCAGGAAGGAGATCGGCATCCTGAGGGCGGTCGGGGCGTCGCGGCGCAATATACGGCAGGTGTTCAACGCGGAGACATTTATCATCGGGGTGCTCTCCGGCGCGTTCGGGATCGGGATCACCCTGCTCCTGCACATCCCGATCAACCACCTGATCCACATGTACACGGACGAGCGGGGGATTGCGGCTTCCCTGCCGCCGCGGGCCGGCATCGTGCTCACGCTGCTCTGTGTGGCGCTGACGCTGATCGGCGGACTCATACCGGCGGGGAAGGCGGCGCGGCAGGACCCTGTGGAGGCGCTCCGGAGCGAGTAGGACGGCGTCCGGGGAGGAAGATCCATGGCAACGTTCGGCCCATCGTTGAGGCCGGTACAGTACAATAAAAAACCGACAGAAGAGGAGACATGACATGATGAATACGACGATGACAGAGAGCGGGGCGGTCCGCGGGGAGGAGAGGAACGGCTGTGTGGTGTACAGGGGAATCCCCTACGCGGCTCCGCCCGTGGGAAGCCTCCGCTGGAAGATGCCGAAAGAGTGTGAGCCCTGGTCCGGGACGAGGGACTGCACGCGGTTCGGGAACATCGCGATGCAGACGCTTCCGACCGGCGAAATGCCCTGGGACAAGCTGTATTACCGCGAATTCTACTCCTATCCGGAGTATATTCCGCCGATGAGCGAGGACTGCCTCTATCTCAATATCTGGACCCCGGCCGAAAGTCCCGCGGATAAGCTTCCTGTGGCGTTCTGGATCCACGGGGGCGGCTTCGGAGGGGGCTACGGCAGCGAGATCGAGTTCGACGGCGAGGAGTACGCGAAGAGGGGCATGATCCTCGTGACGATCAATTACCGCTGCGGCGTGTTCGGCTTTCTCGCCCACCCGTGGCTGACGGCTGAGAGCGAGAGGGGCATCTCGGGAAATTACGGAATCTTCGATCAGATCGCCGCGCTCCGCTGGGTTTACCGGAACATCGCCTCCTTCGGAGGGGACCCGGGGAGGATCACGGTGTTCGGACAGTCCGCCGGGTGCATGAGCACGCAGGTACTCGTCTCAAGTGAACTCACGGAGAACCTCATAAGCGGCGCGATTCTTCAGAGCGGCGTACAGACAACGGACAGGTTTCTCACGACGCCGACACTCGAGGCGGAGGAGAAGTACGGCGAGCGCATTGTGAAGATCTCCCGCGCGAAGAGCCTCGAGGAGCTCAGGGCCCTCGACGCGGAGACACTCATCGGCGCGAAGGCGCAGTTCGATATGGAACTCATGAGCGGGCGCTATAAGGATGAATTTGAGGACGGGTCCGACCGGCTCCGGATTGTTCCGAATGTCGACGGGTATCTGCTGAAGAAGACGGTCAGGGAGGTCTTCGCCGAGGGAACCATGAAGAAGATCCCCTATATCGCCGGCTGCTGCGCGGACGACCTGGCGACGACAGACGAGGACCGGGAGAAGGGAGATCCGGGAGCCCTGCTCAGGTGGAGCCGCGAGTGGTGCGGGAGGGCCGAGGAGCTCGGCAACCCGCCCGCCTACTGCTATGACTTCGAACATCTCCTCCCCGGAGAGAACGGGCAGATGGACAAACCGTTCCACTCGGCCGAACTCTGGTACGTGTTCGGAACGCTCGGCAGGTGCTGGAGAGCGATGAGTGAAGAGGATTACCGGCTGAGCGCGGAGATACTCGACGCGTGGACCGCTTTCATGAAGACGGGGAGCCCGAACACCGGCGGAGCGGAGACGTGGCGGCCGTACACGAAGGCGGATCCGTTTGTCCGGAAGTATGTGTGACAGGGAAATGTGAAGACGGGACGGCCCCCGCCGGCACTCGCCGCCTCGTGAAGAGGCGGAGGATGAGCGCAGGCGGGGGCCGTCCCCGTCCGTCCGGATCAGGTCCGGGCCGAGGAAGCCCTCCGTCCGTGGAGCCTCAGCAGAAGAAGGCCGATGATCAGCAGGATTGGGAAGATCACGGCACAGAGGATGCCCTTTCGCAGGTCATCCCCGAGAGCCGACGAAATCAGTCCGACGTAGGTCGGGCCGCCGCTGCAGCCGACGTCCCCCGCGAGCGCGAGCAGCGCGAAGAGGGCGGTCCCTCCCACCGGAAGCGACGAGGCCGCGATCGAGAAGGTGCCCGGCCACATGATGCCGACGGAGAAACCGCAGATCCCGCAGCCGATGAGCCCGAGCGCGGGAAGCGGCGATAGTGAGATGATGAGGTAGGAGAAGAGGCAGAGCGCGGAGCTGCCCGCGATGACGGGGCGGAGCGGGAGCTTCTCCCCGTACCTGCCGTAGATGACCCTCGACGTCCCCATCATGACGGCAAAGAACATGGGACCCGCGAGATCTCCGACCGTCTTGCTCACGCCGAGACCCTGCTCGGCGAAGGTGGAGGCCCACTGGCTGACAGCCTGTTCGCTGGCGCCGGAGCAGACCATGAGCAGCATGAGGATCCAGAAGATGCCCGTGCGGAAGAGCTCCGGGATCGTCATCCCCTTCCCTCCGTCCGCGATGAGCGGAGCGATGGGAACTTTCGTGAACATGAGGAGGTTGGCGGCGGGGACCAGGGCCCAGAGGACTGCGAGAATCTTCCAGTTCGAGATCCCGAACACCGCGAAGAAAACGGTGGAGATCAGGACGACCCCGACGTGGCCCCAGCAGTAAAATGAGTGCAGAAGACTCATCGCCGCCTCCTTGTTCGGCGTCGGGCAGGCCTCCATGATCGGGCTGACCAGAACTTCGAGGAGTCCGCCCCCTATCGCGTAGAGGATCGCGGAGACCAGGATCCCGACGTAGGGGTCGGGCAGGATTCCGGGCAGCACCGCGAGGGAGACGAGGCCGAGCGCGGCCGTCAGGTCCGCGAGGATCATCGATGCCCGGTAGCCGATCCTGTCCACGAATGACACCGATATGAGGTCGACGGCGAGCTGGACGCCGAAATTGATCGTCACGAGGAACGTGATCCTGGAGAGAGGAATCCCGTAGGTCCTGTGAAACGTGATGAAGAGCAGGGGAACGAAGTTATTGACGACAGCCTGCACGATGTATCCGAGAAAGCAGGCGTAGACTGTCTTCTGATAGTTTCTGTCCATATTGCGCGTGTACAGCCGGGGCCTGTTCCCCGGCTGTCTCCCTTTCTTTTGTTCTGATTCAGGCTTCCCCGCTTTTATTCGACGCCGTAGAAGGCGAGGAATTCCTCGAGAGTCAGGCCGTTCTCCATGATGTAGGCGGCAGCCTCGGTGCCGACGTACCTGAAGTGCCAAGGCTCGTACATGATCCCCGTGATGTCCTCTTTCCCGTCCGGGAAGCGCACGATGAAGCCGTACTCGTGGCAGTGGGCGCTCATGTACCGGTACATCCCGGTCTCCTCGAGGCTCCGGCCTTTCTGCTCGTAATAGGTGTCGGTGATATCCGCCGCGAGCCCGGTCTGGTGCTCGCTCGTGCCCGGGACGGCGACGATCCGGGCCGCCTCATCCTCACCGTATTCCGCAGCCTTCTCGTCAAACAGCTCTTTCTGCGTGTAGTAGTCGCGGTATCCCGACGAGAGGACGACGCTGTGTCCGGCATTCCTCGTGGCGGCGACCATGGCCTCCAGGGGTTCCCTGATGCGGTAGTCCACCCGGATATCCTCGACTTCAGTCACCTCGGGCGCATAGTCGGCGATCGAGTGGGTGGGATTCGCGAGAATGAATTCCCAGCTGCTGACGTCGATATCCGGGAGGTCATCCGGCCTGCCCGCGAGCGGGTTGAGCAGTTCGGAGACGGGGATATCCGGCGGGGACGCCTCCGAAAGGGCGGGTACTTCGGAGAAACCGCTGCCGGACGCGCCGGCCTGGTCCGGGGAAGCCGAGAGTTCCGCCTGCAGGGACGAGAGAGCAGGTTCGGCGGAAGCACCCGCGGCAGCCCCCTTCTTTCCCGAGCCCCTGACTGCGGCGATGATAACCCCTGCGACAAGCGCGGCGACGACCGCGATGAGCACGGCTTTCTGTATGAGGACCTGCTGCCGCCTCTTCTCGGCGGCCTTTCTCCGCCGGTCGACGCGGCCCCGGGCGGACCGCGACGCCGCCATACGGGCTCTCAGCTCGGCGATGTCATTCTGCGCGGGCGTCTCCCCGGCGGCTCCCTCTCTGCCGTCGGAAGGCCGTCTTTTCCGAGGCACTCCGCGGTCAGAAGCCGTTTCCGTCCGGGAAACCCCGCGGCGGGTATTCCTGCCCGTCCGCGCGGATCTGCCTCCGGAACCTCTGTCCGTCCCCCGGGACAGGCCGTCGGTTTCTCTCCCTGTCCGGGCGGGCCTTTTCTTCTTTCTCACTTCCATGGATGTCTCCTGCGCAGCCTCCTGCCATGCCGGCCCGGCAGCCGGGCCCGTAAAAGCGGTGAAGCGTTTCCTGGTATCGGAAGGGGCGGCACCTTCCGGCCCCCTAATCAAGTATATCGTATCAGCGGCCAAAATGCTCAGGATTTTTTACTTTACGTGAAATGGGGCGCATTGACCGGTATCTCTAAAAATGATATAGTTTTTCTGCTTTCTTTAGATTGATAAAGCAGGTAATTGTGAGGAGGTCATTTCAATGCTGCAGAACATACTTCTATTCGTACTTGGCCTTGTCTGCCTGATTCTGGGCGGAAACTGGTTCGTGGACGGGGCGGCGGGCATAGCCCGGAAATTTCATCTTCCGGAGCTCCTGATCGGCGCCACCGTCGTTTCGATCGGGACGACACTGCCGGAGGTCATGGTCTCCACGACGTCAGCGCTCAAGGGAATCGGCTCCATCGCCTACGGCAACGCGGTCGGCTCCGTCATCTGCAACACCGCGCTGATCGCCGCGGTCACGATCGCGGTGAAGCCGGCGAAGACGGACCGGGACGCGCTGAAGATCCCGGTGACCTTCTTCTTCGCGGCAGCCCTGCTCTACCTCTACGCGGCATATATAAAGGGGAACTTCAGCAGGCCGTTCGGCATCGTGATGCTCGTGATCTTCGCGGCCTATATGGCGATCTCCGTTCTCCGGATGACCGGCGGAAAGAAGATGAAAGACCTGGATCCTGCAGGCGGGAAGGCCGCTTCCGGCAGCGCCACGGCCGATGAAGCCGCGAAGGACGAGCCGCTCGTCAAGATGATCGTCATGCTCGTCGTGGGAGCCGCGCTGATCGCGGTCGGGGCGAACCTCCTCGTCGACAACGGCACCGCGATCGCGAAGGCGCTCGGCGTGCCCGAGACCGTGATCGCGCTGACCTTCGTCGCTCTCGGGACCTCCCTTCCGGAGCTGGTCACGGCGATTACATCGCTCGCGAAGGGACACGGCGCGCTGTCGCTCGGCAACATCATCGGAGCGAACCTCTTCAACCTCGTCCTCGTGTGCGGCGTCTCCATCACGCTCGCGCCGTTCCGGCTTCCCGAAGGAGCGGTGTTCCTCGGGAGAAATTCTTCGCTCACGCTGGAGCTTCCGGTCATGATGGCGGTCATGCTGATCATGACGGTTCCGGCACTGGTCAAGGGGAAGCTCTACAGATGGCAGGGCATCCTTATGCTCGGCATCTACGCGGCCTTCTGCGCGATCCAGTTCACACTGTGATTCCCCCGGGCAGGCATTCCCGGCCCCGGAAAGCCGTTCGCGGAAACGGGTTTTGAAGAGGGCAAAGCGGATAGAATTGAGCCCGCAAATATGATATGGTATATAGAAAGGACCTGTTGCCGGAAGAGGGTTCTGCAGAAGGAGGAAACCATGAAGAAACGACTGCTTACAGCGGTTCTCGCGCTGACATTTCTGACATTCGCCGCGCCCGTCCGCGCGGAGGAGGTACAGGTTGAGGGCAGCGGCCTTCAGCACGATCTCGTCATTCTCTTTACGAGCGATGTCCACTGCGGCGTCGACGAGAATTTTACGCTCGCGGGCCTTTCCGAGATCAGGAAGGCCTATGAGCAGGAGGGAGACTACACGCTGCTCGTGGACGACGGCGACTTCATTCAGGGCGAGCCGATCGGGACCCTGACGAAGGGCAGCGCCCTTATCGATCTCATGAACGCGGAGGGATACGATATCGCGATCCCCGGAAACCACGAGTACGACTACGGGATGGACAGGTTCCTCGAACTGGCGGGGAAAGCAGAGTTCCCGTATATCAGCGCCAACTTCAACAAAGAGGGCGAGCTCTTATTCCCGGCCTACGTGATCAGGGAATTTGACGGCGTGAAGTTCGGCTTTGTGGGCGTCACGACTCCGAAGACGCTGACCTCCTCGAACCCGAAGAACTTCCGGGATGCCGATGGCAATTTTATCTACGGTTTCTTCGAGGACACGACCGGCAAGCTTCTCTACGGGAAGGTCCAGGAAGCCGTGGACGCAGCCAGGTCCGAGGGGGCTGAATACGTGATCCTGGTCGCCCATCTCGGAAATGAGGACATCTGCTCGCCGTGGCGCTATGACCAGGTGGTCGCGAACACCGAGGGGATCGACGTGGTTCTCGACGGCCACAGCCACGACACGGACCAGGTCGTGATGAAGAACAAAAACGGCGAGGACGTGATCCGGTCCGCCGTCGGGACGAAGATGCAGTGCATCGGGACGATGCGCTTCGCGGCTGACGGGACCATCACAAACAACCTCCTCACCTGGGACTTCGATATGCCCGCCGATACGATGTTCGGAATCCGGAACGGGATGACCGAAGCCATGGACAAGGCGACGGGAGACCTGGACGCGATAATGTCCGAGGTGCTGGCTGAGACGGCGTTTGACCTCACCATCAACGACCCGGAAGCGGTCGACAGCGAGGGCGTTCCGGTCAGGATCGTGCGCCGCGCCGAGACGAACCTGGGCGACCTGGTGGCCGATGCCTTCCGGGACGCGACGGGAGCGGATATCGCACTCGTAAACGGCGGAGCCATACGCGCCTCTATTCCCGCCGGCAAGATCACGAAAGGAGATATTCTGACGGTACAGCCTTTCAATAACAAGGTCTCGGTGATCGAGGCTACCGGGCAGCAGGTTCTCGACGCGCTTGAGTGGGGCGCGAGAGCGGTTCCCGAAGAAAACGGCGGTTTCCTCCAGGTGTCCGGACTGACTTACGAGATTTACCCGGATATCGAGTCATCCTGCACGGAGGACGAGGACGGCATGTTTACCGGGATTACCGGCGAATACCGCGTGAAGAACGTCCTCGTGGGCGGGGAGCCCCTTGATCCCGGCAGGACATACAGCATCTGCTCCGACGACTATCTTGTGCGGGAGAACGGCGACGGATTCACGATGTTCGACGGCGCGAAGGTCCTCGGGGACGGGGTGATACTTTCCAATCAGGCGGTTCTCAACTACATCACGGATACTCTCGGCGGCGAGATCGGGGAGGAGTATGAGAATCCCTACGGACAGGGCCGCATCACCGCGGCAGAGGGGCAGGGCCCGGACGAGGTCCTGACCGTGAGCGGGGAGAGCACCGCTTCGAGCGTCCCGTCCGAGGCCGAGAGCGTCCCGACTGAGACCGGATGGCTCGAGGGTCCGGTTGTGGGTGTGAAGGACGGATGGATTGCCGTGAGGGATCCCGACGGCAACATTATCACGATCAACTGTACCGACATGGATATGACGGGGGTCGTACCAGGCGGCACCATCTGGATCGAATACGAGAAGACCGGGGATTCCTACAGGGGAACCTCCTACGAGTACACCAGCCCGGTGATCGAGCCCGAACAGGAGTACTACGAGGAGGACCCGCAGGACGAGAACTTCTTCGTGGAGGAGAACGAGTATTACGAGGACGTTCCGGCGGAGGGCGGCGGCTACTACGAAGAGGATGCCGGAGAGGACACCGGAGAGGACGTCTACTACGAGGAGTTTACCGGGGAGGACGTCTACTACGAGGAGGGAGCTCCGGCGGAGGACGACGGCTTCTACGAGGAATTCGAGGAGAATGAAGAGTTCTTTGAGGTGCTGGAATGACCGGGACCTCGGAGGGGTGAACGACCATATGGATAATCGGATATACAGCAATAACCTGACCGGAGGGGGCGGCAAATCCGCCCTTCTTCGGCTGTTCGCGGGAATTCTGCTCGCCGCGGCAGTGTTCTTCGGAGCCGCCTTATCCGCGGCGGGGGCCGGGGACCTGACGTGCCGGATAAGAGGATCGCTGCCGGTGAACACATGGAAGGTTCTGGAGAAGCCGGGCATGTCGGGAAGGCGCCTGAACCTCTACAGGATCAGGGTCCCGAAAAGATCCGTGGTGTTCTTCGACATGCGGAGGACGACGAGCAATGACAGGTATGCCGCGCTGATGCTCTGGAAGGACAGGGAGGAGCCCCTGTTTGTCCCGGTCGACGGCGCCGAGACCAACTGCCTCGAGATGTGCAGTACCCGGGGTGTCCCTTCCGCGACCGTCGTGAACGTCACGCACTGCGCCTTCATGGACGAGGGGACCTATTACGTGGCGGCGATGCCGGGTGCGCTCCGGGTGAGGATGAGGATCCGCTCGGTCAAGAACAGGGAGAACAGGACCATGGAGACGGCCTGGGTGCTGAAGAAGAACGTCGAGGTGACCGCTGTCTCCACCGCGGGTATGCGCTACACCAAGTGGTTCAGGCTGAAGCTCTCCTCCCCGCGGAAGCTCAGGTTCAAGACGAATATGCGGGACATCATCAGGATCTGCGACGCCGCGGGGCATGAGCAGGAGATCGTCGGCAGCACGAAGTACAACGGAAATGCCTGCATGACCACCAGGGTTCTCGGGAAGGGAGTCTGGTACGTGAAGATCCTGCGCACGCCGAAGGATTCCGCCGCTTTCTTCAGGTGGACGTGAAGCCTGCAAAAGTCCGGGGCGGATTAAGCCGGTGAGCTGAGGGGCGGTGTTTTTTGAAATGCGGGGAAGGATACAGGGCGTGCTGGTGCCACGGGAGGGATGGATGAAACGTCTGGGAAAATATCTTGCGGCAGCGGCAATTCTTATGATCCTTGCGGGACTCTTTCCCGCGGCGGTGTCGGCGGAACCCTGGCCGACAAAGTATAAGGGCAGGGAGTACCGGACCGTCTACAGTTACTCATTTTACACGAAGAAATACCCGTATGTGATTAAGAAGGTCGGGAGCGACCCGGCGAAGGTGCTCGAGTACTTCGTGAAGTGCGGGATGTATTACGGGCAGCAGGCGAAGAAGTCCTTCGACGTGAAGGAGTACTACGCCTCCCACAAAAACCTCCGGAAGATTCTCGGAACGGGCTACCGCAACTACTACGACTATTACCGGCAGTACGGGAGATTCGGCGACGGGAGCGAGAAGGCGAAACAGGGGATCAGGATCTATTCCACGACCGTCTGCATCGACCCCGGACACCAGCGGCGCGCGATGTATTCCCGGGAGCCGATCGGCCCCGGCTCGGGCACTTACAAGATCAAGGTCTCGAGCGGAACCTACGGACCCTGGTCACGCCTCAACGAGTACGAGGTGGTGCTTCAGATCGGCCTGAAGCTCCGCGATAAACTTCAGGCTAAGGGCTACAAGGTGGTGATGACGAGGACGAAGCACGACGTCTCGATCAGCAACGCGGAGAGAGCCAGGCTCGCGAACGCGAAGAAGGCGGATCTCATGGTCAGGCTCCACTGCGACGGGGAGGACTACGGGTCCTCGCTCAACGGCGCCAGGGGAATGGCCGCTTCGCGCGGCAACCGCTACCTGAAGCAGTCGGTCGTCGCGGGCGGGCAGAGGCTCGCCGGGCTGCTGGCCACCTATCAGGCGAAGGCGACAGGACAGCGGCGCCTGGAGACGCTCTATACGAACGAGATGACCGGCATCAACTGGGCGCAGATGCCCTGCGCGATCATCGAGATGGGCTATATGAGCAATCCGGCGGAGGACAGGCGGCTCGCGAACAGCGAGTTCCAGGACAAGATCGTGACGGGGCTCACCAACGGTATTTTCCATTTTGTGACGGACTGACTTAAAGGAGCGGAACGGTGATGGCAGGCTTTGATTACGGGATCGTCAGAAATCCGGAGATCTTCATGGAGGGGAGGCTCCCCGCGCACTCGGACCACGAGTATTTCGGAAGTCCGGAGGCAGCCCGCCGGGGGGAGAGCGGCTTCAGGGCTTCCCTGGGCGGCTTCTGGAAATTCGCGTACGCGCGGAATTACGCCCTTGCCGCAAAGGACTTCTACAGGGAGGACTTTGACTGCCGGGGCTGGGACGAGATCCGCGTTCCCGCCCACATCCAGATGGAGGGGTACGGGGCGCCCCAGTACGTGAACACGGAGTATCCCTGGGACGGGAGAGAGGAAGTCCTCCCGGGGGAGATCCCGGAGATCTTCAATCCGGTCGGCAGCTATGTCCGGTATTTCCGCCTGCCCGCGAACATGAGGACCGGGCCCGTGTACATCTCTTTCCAGGGCGTGGAGAGCGGGATGGCGCTCTGGCTGAACGGCAGCTATGTCGGCTACAGCGAGGACAGTTTCACGCCGTCGGAGTTTGACCTGACCCCCTATATCGACAGGGACGGCGAGAACAAGCTCGCCGTCATGGTCTTCCGCTTCACGGCCGGAAGCTGGTGCGAGGATCAGGATTTCTTCCGGTTTTCGGGCATTTTCAGGGATGTGTATCTCTACACTGTCCCGGCTGTCCATATCAGGGATCTCCGGGTGGAGACGCTTCTCGACGACGATTACCGCGACGCTGAGCTCGTGCTCACGCTGAAGATGACGGCTCCCGGGCACGTGCTCGCCGAGCTTCTGGACGGGGAGACCGTGGCCGCGAACGCCGAGGGCACAGCTGCCGGAGGAGAGGACAGGAAAGCGGACGCCGAAGCGGAGGCGGCGGGGAGCGGGAACGGGATTCTCCGCCTGTCGGTCCGGGTCACGGACCCGAAGAAGTGGAGCGCCGAATATCCGAACCTCTACGGTCTCCGGCTGACGGTTTCGGACGCCGATGGGAAGTTCTCCGAGATCGTCACGGAACACGTGGGGTTCCGGCGGTTTGAGATGATTGACCGCGTGATGTGCCTCAACGGGAAGCGGATCGTCTTCTACGGCGTCAACCGCCACGAGTTCTCGGCGGAAAGCGGGAGATGCATCCGGGATGAGGATATCCTGAAGGATGTCCTCACGATGAAGCGGAACAACATCAACGCGGTCCGCACCTGCCACTACCCGAACCGGACGCTGCTCTACAGGCTGTGCGACGAGTACGGCCTCTACATGATCGACGAGATGAATCTCGAGACGCACGGCGTGTGGAACGCGATCATATCGGGGCAGAAGCCGCTGGAGTTCGCGGTCCCGGGCGACCGCCCCGAGTACATGGAGATGATCCTCGACCGCGCGCGCAGTATGTTCGAGAGGGACAAGAACCATCCGGCGGTCCTGATCTGGTCTCTCGGAAATGAATCCTTCGGGGGCACCGACCTCCTCAGGCTGCACGACGCGTTCCACTCGTGGGACAGCTCGCGCCCGGTTCACTATGAAGGGATCCAGAACGACCGGCGGTACCCGGAGACCACGGATATCGAGAGCACGATGTACACGCCCGCGGCGGACATCCGCCGCTTCCTCGGGGAGAACCGGACGCGCCCCTACATTCTCTGCGAGTACGCCCACGCCATGGGCAATTCGTGCGGCGCCCTGTGGAAATACACGGATCTCATCAACGAGGACCCGCTTTTCCAGGGCGGATTCATCTGGGACTTCATCGACCAGAGCATCACCCGGCGCGACAGAAACGGCAGGGAGTTCCAGGCCTACGGCGGTGATTTCGGCGACCGCCCAAACGACGGAAGCTTCTCCGGAAACGGCATCGTGTATGGGAAGGACCGCGAGCCCTCCCCGAAGATGCAGGAGGTGAAGTGCGATTACAGGGCATTTGACCTGACGTTTGACGGGGACAGCCTCGTCGTCACCAACCGCTCGCTCTTTACCAACGCGTCGGCGTTCACCTGCCGCGTGACGGTGGAGAGGGAGGGCAGGCTTCTCGAGACCTGGAACGGGAGGATCTCCGTCCCGCCGGTCGGGAACTGGCCCGGGTCTGGGATGACGGATCTTTTGCGGAGTCCGGGGAACGCCCGGCGGGAAGACAGTGCTCCGGCCTATATTCCCCGCGGGGAGGCCGCGCGGCACGCGTTCCGCGGCGGGGAGGACGTGAGCGGAAAAGGAGAGGGTTTCCTCGCCTCGAACGCCAGGATGCCGCTTCCGGTCAGGATCCCGGAGGAACCGGGGGAGTACGTCGTCACCGCTTCGCTTCTCCTTTCGGAGGATTCCGCATGGGCCGGCAGAGGACACGAGATCGCCTGGGGCCAGAAGGTCTTCCGGGTGAGCGGGAACGAACGCGGGCAGGGGATTTCGTGTCCCGCGTCCGCGGAGCCCTGTCCGCCGCTCCGCATCTCCCGCGGGTGGAGCAACGTCGGCGCGGCCGGGGACGATTTTGAGGTGCTCTTCTCGGACCTCTTCGGGGGAATGACCTCGTACCGGCGCGGGAGCCGGGAGTTCCTCGCGCGCATGCCGAAGCCGAACTTCTGGAGGCCCATGAATGAAAACGACACCGCCAGCCTGCTCCCGTTCCGCGCCGGCCAGTGGAAGCTCGCGAGCATGTACAGCACGACGAGGACTTCCGACGCGCGCGGCATGACTCCCTGCGGGATCAGGGAGGAGGACGGCTGCCTCTCTGTCTCCTTCACGTACCATCTGGCTACGAAGCCCGCGAAGGACTGCCTGCTCCGGTATACTGTCAGGGGGAGCGGGGCGGTCGACGTGTGCCTCGCGATGGAACCCTCCGACGAGGTCGGGGAGATGCCGGAGTTCAGCGTCATTTTCCCGATGGACGCCTCGTACAGCCGCCTCAGGTGGTACGGCCTCGGGCCGGAGGAGACTTACGCGGACCGGAATCACGCGAAGCTCGGCGTCTATACCCGCGCGGTGGAGGAGAATATGGCGAAGTACCTGGTTCCGTCGGAGTGCGGAAATCACACCGGCGTGCGCTGGGCGGAGATCACCGACGACTCGGGAGCGGGGCTTAGGATAGAGGCAGTTCCCGGCGAGGAACTCTCGCTCTCGGTTCTGCCCTTCTCGCCGCATGAGATCGACTGCGCCGCCCACCCGAATGAGCTGCCGCCCGTCCTGTACACGTGGGTGCGCGTCGGGCTCGCCCAGATGGGAGTCGGGGGCGACGACACCTGGGGGGCGAGGACCCACCCTGAATTCCTCATCGACAACTCGAAAAGGCTGGAGCTCACATTTACGATGAAAGGCGTTCCGGAGAAAATGACCTGAGCGGAGACTGGGCCGCCGGGTCTTTCGTGAAGCAAAGAGTATATGGCGGCGCCGGACTCCTGTGATATAATGAAAAACGGGGAAGAAAGGAGAACTGAAGATGAGGAGACGATGGAGAAGTATCGCGGCGCTTGTTCTCGCGATGGTGATGTGCTTCGGATTTGCGGCGGAGTGCCGCGCTGCGACCTATGTGACGGATCTTCGGAATTACAGGATCGACAGCTCGGGAGTCTCCTGGAGCAGGTACAGGACGATCGCGCAGCGCCTCAAGCTGAGAAGCTGGAAAACCGTCTATTTTGACAAGGCTTACCGGAACAAGACGATCCGGATCGGGTTCGCGAGAAACGCGAGGTACGGGGGGACGAAGCGCTACTATTCCTTCGCGCTCAACAGGGGCAGCAAGAAGTTCCGTTTCTACGGCGTGACCATCGGTGATACGCTGGCGACTGTCAAGCGGAAGCTGAGCGGGACCAAGTATAATTACAACATCCAGCATTCGAGCAAATACTGGGGATACGGGGATTATGACATGTTCGTCACCAGCTTCTCGGGCGGAAGGCTTGCCTCCTGGAAGTATTACTGCGCGCCGACCAGCTGACGGGGTGCCGGTGACGGCAGGGGAATCAGGGATATCACGCGCAGCGGCGAAGCGTGCCGCGCGGTGATTATATGTGTGTGAAGGAGGATCAGGATATGGGATTCGATATCAGCAGAGCTCAGGAAGCAGTTGAAAACGGGATCGCGCAGGCGCAGGAACTGATCAATGATCCGTCGAAGATCGATGACCTTCTCGCGGGCCTTGAGGAGAAGCTCAAGGACGTCCCGCTTGCGGGCACCATGCTTGCGGATATTCCGCTCATGATCTCCATGGTCAGGAGCTACATCACAAAGGAGTACACCCAGGTCTCCCTCAAGGTGATCGCGACGATGGTGAGCGCGTTCATCTACATTGTCAAGAAGAAGGACCTGATACCCGACAGCATCGCCGTGGTCGGTGCCATCGACGACATTGCGGTGTTCGCGATCGCGCTCAAGTTCGTCGAACCTGAGCTCAAGGCTTATGCCGAGTTCCGGGGCTCGAAGCTCGAGGCGGCGGAAGCGGCGTCTGAGTGGCTGGAGGAGCAGGGGACGGAGTGAGAATCCGTCCGGCGCGGGCGGCGGGACAACCCGCAAAAAGCGGCCGGGATCGAAGAAAATAAAAGAAGAACGGGACCTCCGCACTCCGGATTGATCAGAATCCGGGGTGCGGAGGTCCCGTTCTTTTCGCGCGCCGGTCTGTCGCCCCGTCCCGCGGCGGAGGCAGTTCTCTCAATATCCGGTCACTTTTTCCCGGGCATGCCAAAGTCAGGCCATTTGGCGAGAATCTTCTTGGTCAGGTAGATCGTCGGCCGCCCGCACAGCTCACAGAAACGGGAATTACTGGGGTTTTTGTGCTGGTTCGTATACCGTATCTCGCCCTGCTCCTCCGTGACCTCCCCCTCACACCTGTTGTAGAGATCCGTGCCGCAGATCCGGCAGAACACCGCGTTGTCGCTGAATTCTTCATTTCCGCACACCGGACAGATCTTGACGCGGAACGTCTTCGGGTCGAAAGGGACCCCATCGGTATATTTCATCTCACACTCCTTTCCGGCGCCGGGTCCGGCGCCGTTATCAGAATCAGGTTCCGACTGAGAAAATTATCACATGATCCTGACTCCATTTTACCATACGGGCTTCAATTCCGACAGATCAGTGTTGGAAGAGCGGATCCCGGGGCCGGAAGAAGTCCTGCCTGACAGCGGAGAAAAAAAGAAGGAAGGTTCACCATGTTTTCACAATTGTGTCACAGAACGGGACTAGTATTCCTGTTTGTTGAGAAGTTGTATATATAATACGGCTTCATATTATGGGCCGGTCTGATACCGGGAGAGGAGCGAGACAATTATGAGAAAAAGATCGGGACTGATGACATGCAAGGGACTTGCGGGAGCTGTACTGCTGTCCGCGCTGATTCTGCAGGGCGCCTCAGTTCAGGCGGCGCAGACCGGCGGGACGGTGTCCGCCGCGGAAGCGGGCCCGGAGACCGGAGGGGAAGCCCCGGGGTCCTTCATCGATATGAGCACTTCTTATCCGGGCGTCACCGTCAAGGCGGGATCGACGATTTCCTTCTCCCTTGATTTCGCGAGCCTCACCGGGGAAAGCGCGGACGTCCTGCTTGCGGCGGAGAATCTTCCGGATAACTGGACCGGATATTTCAAGGGCGGCAGCAACGAGGTCACAAGCGTCCACGTGAGCGGCAGGACTTCCGAGGACGCCTCGCTCGGCAAGGGACTCGCGTCCTACAGCCTGACGGTGCCGGACGACGCGAAGGAGGGAGACTATTCCTTTGAGCTGGCGGCGGATCCCGGGACGGGCGAAGCCGACAGGCTGTCGGTGAAAGTCACGGTCAATGAGGAGGAGAACGGCGCGAGCACCCTGACGGCGGAATATCCGCAGCAGCAGGGCGCGGCGGGAACGTCATTTTCGTTTGACACGACGATCGTAAACAACCGCGGAACCGACGGATCGTTCGCGCTCTCCGCAAACGCGCCGGCCGGCTGGACGGTCAGCTTCACCCCCTCCGGCGAGACGGCGAAGGTGACGACGCTCGACGTTGACGCGGGCGCGAGCAGCGCTCTCAAGGTCTCGATTACACCTCCCGAGACGGTTGAGAAGGGAAACTACACCATCAATATGTCGGCGATCTCCGCCCAGGACACGCTCTCCGCGGATCTGGGAGTCGAGATCACGGGAAGCTACGGCGTCTCGCTCTCCACACCGGACGGGAGGCTCAGCTTCGACGCCTACGCGAATAAAGAGACAACCATCACCCTGACGGCCCAGAATACGGGAAATGTCGATCTCGAAAACCTGAACCTCACCTCTAAACTTCCCACCGACTGGGAAGCGGAGTTCAGCGAGTCGACGATCGGCCTCATCGAGGCCGGAGCCTCAAAGGAGATCTCGGTGAAGATCAAACCTTCCGCCAACGCGCTGACCGGCGATTACATCAATGCCTTCACGATCAGCTGCGACGAGGTGAAATCCGAGGCGGATTTCCGCGTCTCGGTGAAGACGCCGACCACCTGGGGATATGCCGCGATCGCGGTCATCGCTGTTCTTGTGCTCGCACTGTTCGGAATCATCAGAAAATTCGGGAGAAGATAATCATGGCGGTAAGAGGCGAACCCTGTATTGTGACACAGGGACTGACAAAGCACTACGGAACGAAGATCGCGGTCAATAACCTCGACCTGACTGTCCGGCGCGGCGAGGTGTTCGGCCTTCTCGGGCCCAACGGCGCGGGGAAGACCACGACGATCCTGATGCTGCTTGGCCTCACGGAACCAACGGCGGGGAAGGCGGAGATCCTGGGCCTCGACTGCGCGAGAAATCCGCTCCGGGTCAAGTCCGTCGTGGGATACCTGCCGGACAGCGTCGGATTCTACGGGGATATGACGGGCAGGGAGAACCTGCGGTTCACGGGAAGACTCAACGGACTCGACGGGAAAGAGCTGGAGGAGCGGATTGACAGGCTCATCGAGCGGGTCGGGATGGAGGAGGCCGCGGACAGGCGGACGGAAACATATTCGAGAGGCATGAAACAGAGGCTGGGAATTGCCGACGTCCTGATCAAAAATCCCGAGATCATCATTATGGACGAGCCGACGCTCGGCATTGACCCAGAGGGCATGCGCGAGCTGCTCGCCATGATCCGGAGGCTGAGCGAGGAGGACGGGATCACGATCCTGATTTCCTCCCACCAGCTGCACCAGATCCAGCAGGTGTGCGACAGGGTCGGCATCTTCGTCGAGGGCCGCCTGGTCGCGACGGGCACCCTGGGCGAGCTGGAGGAGCAGATCCGCAGGGACAGCAATTATATCCTCGAAGTGGAGACCGCGCCCTGTGACGACCGGCTCCTCGGCATGATCGGAAGACAGGAGGGCGTGCTGGACATCCGGAAGGAGGGCAGCAGGTTCATCATCACGTCGACGACGGATTTCAGGGAACAGCTCACCGGGTTCCTCGGGACGAACGGTTACACAATCCTGCACCTGCATCAGCGGGGAGGAGACCTTGACGAGATCTATCACAGATATTTTGAGAAGGCGGAAAAGGAGGAGCGGGATGGAACAGACAGACCTGAAAAGGGAAGAAGCTTCGGCCGCAGGAAGAAATAAAGTCAGCGGCGCGTGGGGAAGACATGTCCTTTACCGGAAAGAGCTGGCTGACCATCTCCGGAGCAAGCGGTTTATCCTGCTGCTCCTGCTCATTGGCGGGTCCGCGGCAGCGGCTCTCACCGGCGCCCGGGCGGGAATCGAGGGGGCATTGTCGGACGGCGCGTCCTTCGCGTTTCTCAAGCTATACACAACCGGGGGCAGCTCAATTCCCTCGTTCATGTATTTTATCGTACTCGTCGGGCCGATCATCGGGATCACGCTCGGATTTGACGCGGTCAACAGCGAGCGGTCTTCCGGCACGCTGAACCGGCTTGTCTCCCAGCCGATCTACAGGGATTCGGTCATTATCGGCAAGTTTCTCGCCGGGCTCGCCCTGATCGCGGTCCTTATCTTCGTCACCGGGATCGTATTCGGGGCAGCCGGGGTGTACGTGACCGGCCTCCGCCCGAGCGGCGAGGAGATGCTGCGGGTCCTGGTCTTCCTGGCGCTCACGGTGGTCTACGTCGCGTTCTGGCTGGCGCTGGCGATTCTCTTCTCGACGGTCTGCCGGCACACGGCGACGTCCGCGCTGGCGGCGATCGCGGTGTGGCTGTTCTTCGCCATTTTCATGAGCATGGCGGCCGGAATGATCGCGAACGCTGTCTATCCGGTAAATGACGAGTACAGCCTGTACATGAACTCCTACAACAATTACGTGCTGAAAATGAACCTGAACCGGATCTCCCCCTGCTTCCTCTACAGCGAGGCGGTATCGACGATCATGGATCCGACCGTGAGGTCGGTCGGGGTCATGACGATGTCCCAGCTCGAGGGTGCCGTCAGCGGGTTCCTGAGCTTCGGGCAGAGCCTGCTGCTCGTGTGGCCTCACCTGACCGGGATGCTGGCTCTCATGATCGCGGTATTCGGGATCTCCTACACCGCCTTCATGAGGCAGGAGATCAGGGCGAACTGAACGGTCCGGGACGGGGCTGCAGAAGTTCGGGAGCTTTATCACAATTTCGCGATGGCCGCGCGGGCGGCCATCGCTCTTTTTATGTCACCTTCCGCCCCCCTCACCCTCTTGTCACGGCATGCCCGTTTTAGGTATAATATGGAACGGAACCACGAGGGAATGAGAACAGGGAGGCATGTCTTTATGAGACTTTTCGCAGCGATCCTCTTTCCCGGCGACGTCAGGAGAACGCTGATCGGGACGATGCACGACCTGAAGGCGCGCCGTGTCGGAGGCAATTATGTCTCCGCCGACAATCTTCACATGACCCTCTGTTTCATCGGGGAGATCCAGAACTCGGAGCCGGTGAAGGAGGCGATGAAGAGCGTGCCGCTCAAGCCGTTCCACCTGACGCTGACGGATCCCGGGAACTTCGGGAACACGCTCTACGTGGGCGTCAAGGGAGGTCAGAAGCTGAAGGAATATGCGAAGGCGCTGAGAGGTGCCCTCGACGCCGCCGGAATCTCCTATGACAGGAAGAGCTTTGAGCCCCACATAACGCTCGTCAGAAGCGCGTCGGACGTCAAACTCCAGGGAATTGTCATCCCGAAGACGGAGATGATGGTCCGGAAGATTTCGCTCATGAAATCGGAGCAGAAGAACGGGAAGACCGTGTACACGGAGATCTTCTCGGTCAGCGCGTGAGGAGGGAAAACATGCTGTTCGGACGAGGAAAGAAGGCGGAACAGGGCGCGAAGAAGACCTACGACAGGGAGAAGCTCGTCCCCGTGATCCGGAAGAGCATCTGCACGGCGGAGAGGTCCGCCGGGTTCCGTCATCTCAGCGACGGCCATTTCGAGGACGTGATGCTGATCCGGGACGACCGGGACCTCCGGGAATTTATGGAGATGTACGGGATCGAGGAGGTTCCGGAGACATTTTACTGAGAGAAGACATGACCGCTTTGGAGATGAGGAGACGGCATGGCATACGAGACGCTTCTTGGGAGAGCGCGGCCCGCGACATTCGATGAGATCAGGGGTCAGGACGACGTCGTGAAATCCCTGAGGAACCAGATCATGAAGGGCAGGATCAGCCACGCGTACCTCTTCACCGGAATCAGGGGCACGGGAAAGACCTCGGCCGCGCGGGTGTTCGCGCGCGCGATCAACTGCGAGCGGCCGGTGAACGGCAATCCCTGCGGCGAGTGCCCGTCCTGCCGGATGATCATGGGCGGACAGTCCAACAACGTGATCGAGATCGACGGCGCGGCGAACGGGCTCGTGGAGGACGTTCGCGACATCATCAGCGTCACGGAGCACAGGCCGGTCAGCGGGAAATACATCGTCTTCATCATCGACGAGATCCAGATGATGAAGAGGGGCGCGTCGAACGCGTTTCTGAAGACGCTCGAGGAGCCCCCGGAATATGTGGTCTTTATCCTGGCGACGACGGATCTCAAAAATATACCCCAGACCGTCATGTCGAGGTGCCAGGAATACCGCTTCAGCAGGCTCGGCGAGGACACGATCGTGAGCCGCATGCGGGAGCTGCTCGGGAAGGACGGCAGGGAGGCGGAGGAGAAGGCGCTCCGCCGCATCGCGGCGCTCTCCGAGGGATCGATGAGGGACGCGCTGACGCTGCTTGACACGGCGGCCGCGTTCGGGGACGGACCGCTGATCACCTATGAGGACGCGCTCCGGGCACTCGGCGAGACCGACCTGACGGAGTACGCGGCGGTCACCGACGCGATTGCCGGCGGCGACGCCGGAGGGGCCCTCCGGGCCCTCGACGGGATTATGGCCTCCGGCTGCGGGACGGAGGAGGCGGGACTTTGGCTCCTCGTGTACCTGCGGGACGTGTTCCTCGTGAAGAACGGACTTGGGGGCAGCGTACAGGCGTCCCCCGACCAGGCGGCGAAAATCCGCGCTTCGGCGGAGCGGATCGGGGATGAGGAGCTGGACCGGTACATAGACGTCGTCGACGACGCGATGAGGGAGATCCAGTATTCCGAGAAGAAGAAAATACTCCTGGAGACGGCGGTCGCGCAGGCCGCCGGACCGGGTTTTTCGGAGAGAAGAAGGTACCTGGAGAGAAAGACAGAGGAACTTTTGAAGCGTATGGCCGGAGCAGGGGATGTCTCCGGACAGGGGGACTGAAGGGGGAACCGGAGAATGAAGAGGATATTCAGTTCGAAAGTGACGTTGATTCTGATCTATGTTCTGATGGCGGCTGTCGCGGTCTATCTGAACCTGACCGCGGAGACGCCGGACCTGCCGAATATCATCGTGACCGCGGTGATGTTCTTCATCGTGCTCCTGATCTTCATCTTCGCGGTGACGAGGTTCGCCCGCATCGATTCCATGGTCAGGGACCTGAACGAAGCGTCGGCGCAGATAAAAAACGACTTCCGCGCCTCGGGCACCTATCTCTGGGACTCCTACAGCAGCAGGGACCTGATCTTCTCGAACAAGGTGCTCGGCAGGCGCTACGCCGAGTTCAGGGACGAGATGGACCGCCAGCAGTCGCTCTCCGAGGAGATCTATCACTGCGATATCGAGGATTATTTTAATGACGACCTGATCGACGATACGGTCAGCCGGAGCGTTCTCAACCTCGTCGGGGGCACGATGACGGGACTCGGAATTCTCGGGACATTTATCGGCCTCACGCTCGGCCTCCAGAAATTCAACACCGGCACGGCCGACGAGATCGCGTCCAGCATAGGGCCGCTCATCCAGGGCATCAAGATCGCTTTCCACACGTCGATCTACGGCATGGTGTTCTCCCTCTTCTTCAGCTTCATCTACAAGAACAAGATGGATGAGGCCTACGAGGCGATGGACAGATTCCTGAGCGCGTTCAGGAATTTCGTCCTTCCGGACTCCGACAACGAGAGTTTCCGGCAGCTCGTCGCCTTTGAGAAGAAGCAGTCGGAGGAGATGACGCAGATCGCCGGGACGTTCGCGGAGGAGATTTCGACGCGCGTGAACGAGATCATGACGCCCCAGTTCGACCGCATGAACCAGACGATCGAGAACTTCGCCACTGTCGCCAGCGAGGCGCAGGTCGAGGGCGTCGGCAGGATCGTCGACCGGTTTATCTCGGAGATGAACCGATCCATGGGCAATACGCTGTCCAGCCTCGGCGCCTCGATCCGCGAGACGGTCGAATGGCAGCAGCAGGACAGGGTCTACATGAGAAATATCCTCGACGAGATCGGGAGGATGACGAACAACACGTCGCGCGTCAACGATCTCGCCGGCCAGTCCATCGAGCATATGGCCTCCTATGTCACGAAGCTCGACCAGCTGCAGGGATATGTCGCCGACGACCTCGCCGGGATCGAGCAGCTGATCAAGGACACCGCGGACGTCAGCGAGAAGCAGGTGGAGCACATGAAGATGCTGGCGGACTACGAGCGGCAGGTCGGCGAGTTCTCGGAGGACTTCAGCCGGGCGGCGGCCGCCCAGATCGCGCAGCTTGAGAAAGCCTCCGGAGAGAGCCTGAAGGCGGTCGCCGGAACCGCGGGCCGCACCGCGGAAAGCGCGCAGCAGGCTGTCGGAAGCATCTCGGCAGCAGCGGAGAGCAACCTGAAGAACGCGGTCCGTCTCTCCGAGAACCTGACCGGAAGCATGAACGCCTCCGCCGAGAGGCTGTCCGAATCGGCGGACAAGCTGAATCAGCAGCTCACGGCCTCGCTCGTCGCGACGGCGGAGAGCTACAACCGGATGCAGGAAGAGCTCGAGCAGATGATCTACGCGATGGATGTCCTTCGGAGAAATATCGCGTCCATGAACCAGCTGCGCGGCGAATGACCGCGGGAGGGTAAGAGATGGCAGGGAGAAGGAGAAGGAGAAGGGAAGACGAGGATCACTCCTACTGGCTGTCGTACTCGGATATGATGGCCGGTCTTCTTCTGATGTTCGTGATCATCATCTCATTTACGATGATGCAGGCGAAACGTCAGTATGAGAGGGACGCGAAGGAGCTCGCGAAGCAGCAGGAGACGCTGGAGGAGCAGGAGACGCAGCTGAAGGAACAGCAGGAGACCGTCAGCGAGCAGGAGCAGATGCTCGACGAGCAGCAGAAGCTGCTGGAGGAGCAGCAAAAGACCGCGGAAGAACAGCAGAAGAAGCTGGAGGAACAGCAGAAGACCGCGGAAGAACAGCAGAAGAAGCTGGACGAGCAGCAGAAGACCGCGGAGGAGCAGCAGAAGAAGCTGGACGAGCAGCAGAAGACCGTGGAAGACCAGCAGAAGGAGCTCACCGACGCCCAGAAGACGCTGGAGGAGCAGCAGAAGACGCTGGATGAACAGCAGAAGCTTCTGGATGAACAGAAGACGACCGTCGAGGACCAGGAGAAAAAGCTGGGCGAGCAGCAGAAGGAGATCGACGAGCAGCAGAAGACCGTGGACGAGCAGCAGAAAAAGCTCACCGACGCCCGGAAGACGATGGAGGAGCAGCAGAAGAAGCTCGACGAACAGCAGGAGGAGCTTGACGCCCAGAGGAGCACGGTCGAGGAACAGCAGAAGAAGCTGAGCGAGCAGCAGGACCAGATCGAGAACCAGCAGAAGCGGATGGAGGATCTCATCGGGATCAGGACCGAGCTCGTCGAGGAGCTGAGGGAGGCCTTCTCCGGGACGGCGACGGTCACGGTCGACGCCAAGACCGGCGCGATCATGTTTGACTCGAACGTCCTGTTTGAATACAACGACGATGAGCTGAGCGAGACCGGTGAGGATTTCCTCAGGGATTTCCTGCCCCAGTATTTCGACGTGCTGCTCAGCGACGAATTCAGGGAGTACCTGTCCGAGATCATCATCGAGGGACACACGGACACCGACGGAAGCTACATCTTCAACCTCGACCTGTCCCAGAGAAGGGCTCTCGCGGTCGCGGAGTTCTGCCTCGAGGACGACAGCGAGGTGCTGAGCTACCAGGAGATCCAGGACCTCAGGGGAATCCTGACGGCCAACGGGAAATCTTACAGCAGCCCGATCTACGACGAGTACGGAGACGTGGATATGGACGCTTCCCGGCGCGTCGAGATCAAGTTCCGCCTCAAGGAAGAGGAAATGGTCGATCAGATGATGGAGATCCTGAGCCAGGGCAGGGACAGCTGAACACGGAGAGCTTGATATCTGACGAAGGGTTGATCGGGAGGAAGCCATGTCCGGGAAGAACCGCAATCAGGATCCGAGGAGGATCATCGCCGAACTCAGGGCGAGGGACGACGAGGAGGGGACCGAGGAGTCCGCTCTCCGTCTTGCCGTGGCGGAGCTGGATACCGGCGTGGAAGCCGAGGACGGCCTCAAGATCCTGAACTATCTCGCGAGCGCCGGGAATACCGCTGCGATGAGAAAATTCGCCGAGCTCTTCTCCGAGGGCCGCTATTACGCGAAGGATGAGGGGAAGGCGATCGAATGCCTGAGAAGGGCGGACCAGAGAGGGGATGCCGAGGCGGCTTTCCTGCTCGGCAGGAGGTTCCGTCTCGGCATCGGGACCGAGCCTGATGAGAAGAGGGCGGTCCGGTTTTTCGCCCGCGCGGCGGACCGGGGGCACATGAAGGCGAAGTATCAGCTGGCGGTCTACTGCCTCGGGGAGAAGCGCCCCGAGGAGGGATTTGCGCTGCTGCGCCAGTGCTTTCAGGGGGGACTCGCCGAGGCCGGGTACGATTACGCGGTGTGCATGCTCAACGGCGAGGGGGTCCGCCGCAATGTCGGGAAAGCGGTTTCGATTCTGGAGAACCTCGCGGCCCAGGGGGATAAGGACGCCGCCCTGAAACTGGAGTTCATGTACAGGACGGGTTACCGGATAAAGAAGGACCCCGCGAAGGCATCCGTGTACGCGAAGCTGGCGGGGAAAGGAAGCTGAGCGCCGTCCCGGAAAAAGACAGCCGGCTGACATTTTTATGCACATGAGAGGAGACTGAACGATGGACATGATGAAGAAGCGGTGGATTATCCTTGCGGCGAGCTGCCTAGTCGCGCTCTGTGTCGGTTCTCTCTACGCCTGGAGCGTGTTCGCTTCTCCGATGGGGACTTACCTCTCCGAGCTGACGGGAACCGAGATCGCGAGCCTCGCGATCGTCTTTACGGTCGCCAATTCCGTCGGACCGGTCACTATGATCGCCGGCGGTTTTATTAACGACAGGATCGGGCCCAGGCTCGTTCTTCTGATCGGAGGAATCCTGTTCGGCGCGGGCATGATCGGGGCAGGGTTCGCGAAGTCGGTCCCGGCGCTGATCGTCACCTACGGCCTCGGCGTGGGCCTCGGTGTGGGAATGGTCTACGGTACGATCGTCTCCAACGCGGTGAAATTCTTCCCGGACAGAAGCGGGTTCGCGGGCGGGCTCACAACCGCCTGCTACGGGGCGAGCTCGATCATCGTCCCGATCATCGCGACCGCGCTTGTTGAGCGGTACCACGTGACGACAGCGTTCAAGGTGATCGGCGTCGTCATGATGGCGGTGATCTGCGCTTCGGCCCTCGTGATTGAGAGATGTCCAGCCGATTTCCGGGTGCCCGGGATGAAGAGCCGGGAGGGAACGGCCGGCGCGTCCAGGGATTACACCTGGAGGGAGATGCTCGGGGAGGTCAGGTTTTATCTCATGCTCCTCACTCTCACATGCGGGGCTTTCGCCGGCATGATGATCATCTCCCAGGCATCCCCGATCGCCCAGCAGATGATGGGGTTCTCCCAGGGAAGGGCGGCGCTTGTCGTCTCGATTCTCGCCCTCTTTAACATGCTCGGAAGGCTCGCTTCCGGCACTCTCTCCGACCGGCTCGGAGCGCTCGGTACGATGAGGATTACGTTCGCCGGGTCGCTCGCCGCGGGACTCCTCCTGTATTTCTGCAGGGAGACCACCCCCGCGATGTTCTACGCCGGAATCTGCGTCACGGGCTTCTGCTTCGGCGGCATCATGGGAATCTACCCCGGCTACACCGCGAGGGAATTCGGCCGGAAGAACAACAGCGTCAACTACGGGATCATGTTCATCGGATTCGCGCTCGCCGGGCTCTTCGGCCCGATGATCATGAATTCGCTGCGCGCTTCCACCGGCAGGTTCCAGCCGGCGTTCCTTGTCTCGGCGGTGCTGGCTGTGATCGGGGAACTTCTTCTGGTCCTCCTCGGCCGGCAGAGAGGGTGACGGAGGAGAAAGTTCATTTTCGATTACCGGATGAACCCGGAGGGCATAAAAGATCTGGAAAATGAGAAACAGAAGCTGAAAAATGCCGTCGGATAAATAAATAACACGGCGTGCCGAAATGTCATTCCTTTATAATGTGAGTATGAAATGAATCAGCACATCATGCGAACGGAGGAATCATTTATGGCTAAAAAGTTCGGTATCATCGGTCACGGGTTCATGGGACACGAGCACGAGAAGATGCTCACGAATTTCGAAGGAATCGAAGTGACCGCGATCTGCGATATTGACCCGGAGCAGCTGAAGGACGTTCCCGAGGGGATCAGGACTTACGTGAACCCCAGCGACCTGATCAACGATCCCGACGTGGAAGTGGTTCTCGTCGTCACCAACAACAACCAGCATAAAAAGCTCGTGATCGAGGCCGCTGAAGCCGGCAAGGATATCATCTGCGAGAAGCCGGTCGCGCTGTCCCTCGAGGAGCTCGACGAGATGGAAGCAGCCGTCGCGAAGGCCGGCGTGAAGTTCACGGTCCATCAGCAGCGCCGCTATGACCAGGATTTCCGCACCGCCAAGGCCGTCTACGACTCGGGCGAGCTCGGCGACCTCTACGTCGTGAAATCTTCCCTCTACGGGTTCAACGGCAACATGCACGACTGGCACGTCTTCATCAGCGAGGGCGGCGGCATGCTCTACGACTGGGGCGTTCACCTGATCGATCAGATGCTCTGGATGATCCCCGGGAAGATCACGAGCGTCTTCGCCAACGTCCGCAGCGTCATCAACACGGAGGTTGACGACTACTTCCACATCATGCTGAGATTCGAGAGCGGTCTTGTTGGAGAGATCGAGCTCGGCACCTACTACCTGTGCGACAAGCCGCATCACTTTGAGCGCCACTGGTTCCTCGGCGGCAACAGGGGTTCCGCCTATGTGGACGGCTTCTTCCCGGAGGGCAGGATCATCCACACGGCACACCTCCTGAAGAACGTCGGCGGACAGCGCACGATGACCGCAGCCGGACCGACCAGGTCCTTCGGACCGCCGGCGGAGGGCCTTCTCCAGATCTCCGACCTGCCGAAGGTCGACACGAAGCACGAGGACTATTTTACGAATTATCTCGCGGCCCAGGAGGGCAGGGAGGAGTTCCTCGTCAAGATCCCGGAGACGCGCAGGGTGCTGAGGCTCATGGACGCGGTCCGGGAATCCGCGAGAACAGGGAAGTCGGTGGACTTCGAGTGAGAAGCCGGTGTTCCCGGATCACGCCTGTGCGGAGAGGGGCTTAAGAACTGAACACGGAATATACACCGCGCGTCATTGCTGACGCGCGGCTTTTTTTTTGACGAAAAGAGGCCGTCTCTGTCCCCGGGGGTCCCGGGCCCGGGGGAGCGGCGGCCGGCGGGTTTCCCGCGCCGCATCCGATTATGCCTGCCGGCGGATATCCCAGAGACACACGGTGTGGGCGGGCAGGGAGGCCGTGATCCGCAGGGAATCAGTGACGCTCGTGTAGGTACATCTCTCCTCCGGGACGCAGGCCCGCAGGCGAAACGTGTTCCCGTATCCGGGGAGCGTGCGGATATTCTGGAGGAAGTCCACCCTGTCTATGCTGCTGTGGGTGAACTCCCCGATCAGGATGTCGAGAAAGCTCCCGCTGAACTCCCCGAGGGTCACTTTGCTGATGTGGTAGAGACCGCTCTCAATCCCGCTGAAGGCGAGATCGAGCTCAAGGGGAGGCGACTCCCTGAAGAGGCTGTACACCTGGTCAAATTCCATCGGCCCCATCGACCCGGCACCCGTCCCCGAGAGAAAATGCTCGTAGTGCCAGGCGAGCAGCTGGTAGTGCCCGGACCCGGATTTTACGAGACGGAAGCAGTCCCCTTCGGATACCGTCTCCTCGCTGAGGGACGCGCACAGGAGAAAGGCGTAGTACGGGGCGTAGGGGAGGAAGTTCGAGTTCATCAGCCCGTTCCCGAAGATGGGGGGAAGCCGGCGCGGGGCCTGCGGCGCGCCGCCCGTTCTCTGTTCCTCCTCGCCCGCGTAGGAGAGATCCTCCTCGCCGTGTCCGCAGAATAACCAGTAACCCGCGAGATCACAGACGGAATCGAGGCGGGTCCACATCTTCGCGATGAACGCTGCCTGAAATCTCGAGGAGGTGACCGGCGAGCGGGTGAAGGCGACGGAGGTCCACTCGGTCACATAGAGCGGAATTGTCTGGCCCGCCGCCCGGAGCTGCTCCCTGATCTTCCGCGCGGTCTCCTCGGGGAAGTCCTCCCTGAGGGAGATGACCGCCCTGTCGAGACTCCTCGAGTAGGTGCCGCAGTTCAGGTAGAGAGAGAAGAAATCCATCCCGAGCCGCTTTTTTTCCAGTGCCTCGCAGAAGGTTCCGGCATCCGCGGGAGTAAACCCCTCGAGATAGCCGGGGCCGCCCACGGCGGCGCCGGGGATGAAGGACTTTATGAGCGACCTGATCTCCGCGAACGAGCTCATATAGGAAGCGGCGGTGTCCTTCGGGTGCATCCACAGCTCGAACTTCCATCCCGACAGCCAGTTCGCCGGCCAGCGTCTCGTCACGTGCTGAAGGAAGCTCTTCAGCAGGCGGATGAAGCGGTCACCGCGCGGGATGTAGGGAGCCCCTTCCTCGCTGTTCATGGAGAGGAGCAGCGGGAGGCGCGTCAGCTCCAGGAAGGGCGTGAGCCCGTTCGAGTAGAAGAACGTGAGCGCCGTGTCTACGCTTCGGAAGTAGTACTCATAGCGGGGAAGGACTTTCGGTATAAAGCTGTTGCTCATCATGCCGAGTACCCGGATGTACCGGATGCCGTTATCCGCGGAAAACGAGGCCAGTTCCGAACGGAAGCGCTCTGAGAGCAGGTTCCGGGCGGAGCCGATGTTGATCATCTTCTGGACGGAGGGACGGCGGACGGCCGGCCCCGACGCGTCGCCCTCCGCCGTCCGCCTCAGAAACCGCATGTCCGGGGAGGCGGCGGACGGCCGGGCCTCCTCCTCCCGGCCGCCGCCCCGGCCGCGAAGGTAAGCCGTCCTGAAATCGGAGGGGGAGATCCGGTACATGTTCTGGAAATTGCGCCGGTAGGCGGAGATGCTGGAGAATCCGTTCTTCAGCGCGATCTCGCTGATGGTCAGATGCGTGTTCCGCAGATCCCTGAGCGAGTAGAACAGCCGCCTCTCGATGAGGTAGGATTTGAAATTCGTGTTGAAATTCTTCCTGAAAAATGTCGACAGGTACTGGGGCGTCAGATAGAAGATGTTCGCGAGGCCGGTCAGCGTGAGCGGCTCGCTGTAGTGCAGGCTGATGTAGTCGGCGATCGCGCGGGTGCGCTCCCCGAACCGGCTTCCTGTTTCCGCCCACGGGCTGTAGAGCGGGAGCTCCAGCAGTTCGGCGAGGATGAGATAGGCCGTGCCCGTCGAAGTCAGCTGGAGCTTGCCGGGATCATCCTCGGGACTCCCGGGGAGAGAGAGCACCAGCGACTGCAGATTCCGGCAGTTCCAGGACGCGTCGAGCTCGGAGGAGCACACCGGCAGGGAGATCCTGTTCAGGTTGTCCTCCACGAAATCCCTGGACAGGGTGACGGCGAGAAAGGAGACCTCCGGGTCGGGGACGATGAGAGCGGGGTGGCCGGGCGGCAGGAACAGGAAGCCGCCCCTCCTGTAATCCGCTTCGGCGCCGCCCGCGGTGATCCCCGCTTTTCCGGTCAGGAAGCTGAAAAATGAGAAGGAATCTTCCCTGTACTCATATCTCTCGCTGACGTTCCGGACCCTGATGCCCGTGACCGGGCTGGAATCTGATGTATTCATAATGGCTCCTTCAGAGATGAGGGACGCGTGTCTTATGCCCGCCCGCGCGGGGGCTGCGATGCAGCCGGCATCTCTCAGATGCGGGATGTGTAGAGTTCCAGGGACAGCAGGAAGACCTCATTGTCCCGGAGGACGATGTCCGTCTCGAACGGCCGGTTTTCCCTCTGGATATAGACCGAGGCGCGCGGAAGCGGTTCCGAGGCGGCTGAGAGCTCCGCGGCGGTCTCGGCGTCCGTCGGGTAAAGAAATCCAAGGTTCTTCCAGCTGGCGTAGAGGCTGCCGCTTGTGCTGTTCAGGCGATATTCCCTCATGATGTAAGTTCCCTTCAGGATCCCGTTCAGGCAGAGGCGGAAGCGGTCGGTGCCGAGCCCGGTGAAGACACCCTCGGGAGCCATGAGGTCGTCCCGCCCGACATTCGCCCTCAGGAACCGCGCGGCCGGGTGACAGTAACGGAAGAGAAGAAACCGGATGCTGCCCGCCGAGTTCGCCGTGATCAGGCAGTTGTCCCTGATGCGGACGAGGTAGTGCCCGAGCATGTTCATCATGCGGAAGGTGTGCCAGGAGGGCTTCGGGATCCCGGCATCGGTAAAGAGCCCCCAGCCTCCGAACATGAAGTCGAGGGAGTCGAGATACCGGAGGGGGGCGTCCGAGAGAATGTAGTAGCCCAGCGCCGAGATGTTCTCCTCCGCGGTTTCGAGGATCATCTTCGCGAGAAAGGCCGCCTGGTAGCAGGAGTCGTTCAGGAAGTTCCGCGAGGACAGGCTGGAGTTGAACTCCGTGATCCAGATCTCCGATCCCGGACAGTACGTCTCCACCGTCTTCGAGAACAGCCGGATCCTGCTGACCGCGGTGTCGGGATCCGGGGAGAGCGAGACGACGCCGTCCTCGATGTCGAGCGGATAGATATAGGCTGTGAAGAAGTCCGGAACCGCGCCGTGCGAGGACATCAGGCGGACCGCCTGCACAGCCTTTTCGGGCGAGGACCAGTCGTTGAAGCCCGGGCCCCCTATCCGGCAGGTATCCGAGAACTGCCGGATCACCGAGTAGATCTTCCGGAACACCCTGATGTACTGGATGAGCCCGAACGTTTCTTTTGCCTCGCTGTCCGTGTACATGTAGCTGATCTCGAAGTGCCATCGGTCAAAGTTCTCCTGCCCGTAGTGGTTGATGCAGGCGCGCAGAAATCCGGGCAGGATGGCGAGCAGGTCGGAGAAATATCTCCTCGTGTCCACGGGGGAGACCGGCAGGAAGCCGACCTCGGCGGTCTCCTGGATGGCGAACGCCTTATTCCCGAGTTCGAGGAAGGGAATGATGCCCGCCTCCATCAGGTGATCCAGGAGGGAGAAGACGGGGGAGTAGTCGTGAAATTCCCTTCCGTCCGCGCTGTAGGAGGCGATGAGGTCAGTGATGCGGCAGACCCTGCCGTACTCAAAAGCGCACTCCTTCTGCATGCGCTGAAGGACCCGGTCGATCTCGAGGTCTCTCAGGGAGACGGCATAGCCGAGGTTCACCAGCTTCATCCAGTGCCGCTGCAGGCGGCGGGAGAGGGTGAGGGAGGACCTGATCTGACCGGAGCGCTCAGGGCCGGCGTTTCCGGCGCCTGACGGACCTGCGGGTTCCCGGAGCGCTTCCGGGACGGGGGCGCCGGGAAGCTTCGTGCGGACGGTCTCAGCGGCAGCTTTTTCCGCCTGCTCCCATGCGTGCAGGTAATCCTCCCGGATCTCCCGGAAATACTCCGCGAAAGGTTTCCCCGCCGCCTCTTTCAGGAGACGGCCGAGATACTGGGGCGTGATGCCGTGGGCGGCGGCCGCTTCCGCCTGCGTCAGGGAGGAGTCCGCATGCTCATCCATATAGAGCCGGACGCTGCGGTAGAGAGCGAGCCTGTGATCGGAGAGGGGGGTGAGCGGAGCGGGGACCGGATCCGGCCGCCTCGCGTGCCGGGTCAGGACGTGAAGGATCATGAGCGCTTCCGAGTCCGCGGCCAGCGGCGATGAAGAGTCGCTGCCGGCATACCCGGCGCAGCCGGAAAAGAGTTCCCGGAGCCGCTGGATTTCCGCCTGGGAGAGCGAAGCCTCGTTCACGGGGGAACTCATGAGTTCCCTGCCTCCGGGCAGGCTGAGACAGACGGAGGGGTTCAGGCTGAGGATGACAAAGCTGCAGGAGGGGCGGCCGATGATCCGGAGAGCCCCGGCGGGCCGCGCGGCGAAAAAGCCCGCCGCGGAAAATGTACCATCTCCCTCTTCCTCCGGAGAGACCGCTCCGGGAGGCAGGGCGCAGGTGATCTCCGCGGTTCCGCCCGTCACGAGGATCAGCGTGTAGGCTCCGCTGTCCCACACGGCGCTTCCGGTGAGAGCGCGCTCCGAGCAGTGGAGGACGAGCTGGTGCTTAGAGGACTGCATAAGGCGTCACGGCTCCTTTCCCTCCGGGACGGGACGGAAGCGGTCCGGACCCCGGAATAAGTTCATTAATACCATTATAAATGAACCTGAAGAGAAGGACAATGTGATTTTCAGTTAAAAATATGGGCAAAAAGCCGGATGAAAAGGAAAAGGAAATGCGTGTTCGGTGAGCCTTGCTGATATGATGGTATCACATAAGAAGTCCAGTTCCATTAATGAGAAACAGGTAGTCAAAGGAGGAAAGCATGGCAGGCAGACCGATCTATAATCCGGACGGATTCAAAAACGTCGAGCAGGACGGAAAGGCATGCGGATTCGAATTCCAGTTCAAGCTGCAGTATTACCGTGGCATCACCCTCTCGATCATTCGCGACATCAAGGTCACGATCGACGGGGAGGAGATCCCGAGGGAGGATATCAGGCTCACGGTGAACGGGGAGACCTTCACGCTGGAAGAGGCGAGGACGGTTGTGAGCCCGCTCTACCGCTGGGAATTCGGAGAGTATGCGACGGTAACGGTGGCAAAGGAGGGAGGACTCGCGAAGGGTGCTCATCATCTGAGTGTCGTGCAGCACATCGCGCCGTCCTATATGCCGTTCCCGCTTCAGGCAGTCTGTGACGCGGATTTTGAGATCGCATAAGGAGGAGATAAGATGAGCATTAAGAGAAGCGTTTCTTCATACAGCTATCAGGACGAGTATTACGAGGGCAAGCTTGATCTCGAGGGCATCCTCCGCGAGACCGCGAAGACCGGCGCGACCGGAATCGAACTCCTCGCCGAGTCGAACATCAAGCAGTTTCCCAACACGATCTACGATGAAGCGTTCCGCGAGAAGTGGTTCGGATGGCTGAAGCAGTACGGCCTCACACCGACAGCCTATGACGCGTTCCTCGAGAACCACATCTATGACAACAGAAGGCTCTGCCTCGGCGAACAGATCGAGATGATGCAGAGAGATCTCAGGTGCGCTTCCCTTCTCGGTTTCAGCTGCATCAGGACGCTGGTCTCCACTCCGATCGAGGTCATCGAGGGAAGCCTTGAATACGCTGAGGAAGTCGGCGTGAAGATCGGACTCGAGGTCCACGCGCCGTTCTCGCTCAATTCCACATGGGCGCAGGGATATCTCGACCGCCTCGACAAGCCGGGCTCGAAGTACAGGTATTTCGGCTTCATCCCCGACATGGGAATCTTCAGCAGGCGCGTCCCGGACGTCGTGGAGGAGAAGTGGAGAAGGGCCGGCGCGAAGGAAGAGTTCATTAAGATGGTCAATGACGCCTATGCTTCGCGTGTCGCGAACGGTTTCACCAAGATCGAGTACTCGCTGGACCTCGGCTTCGCGAACATGAACTACAGGAACGCGAACGGCCTGGGCACGCTCACCGAGAAATTCAAGGAGATGGGCGCCGGACCGGCCGATTTCGGATATCTCAACTCCAGCTACACATATTCGTGGAGCGATCCGCAGGATCTCATCGATAATATCGATCATATTATACATACGCACGCAAAGTGCTATAATACACATGAGGACTACACCGAGACCGCTACCGCGATCGACGAGGTCGTCGCGGCGTACAAGAAGGCCGGCTATGACGGATACCTGAGCACGGAGTACGAGGGCGGCGAATCCCTGAGAGACACGATGATCGTGGACGGGATCGAGCAGGTGAGGCGCCACCAGGAAGCTCTGAGAAGAGCGATCGAGGGCTGAGACGGCGGACAGAAGGCGCCGGGGCAGAAGGATCATTTTAAACCAGTACACAATAAAAAAGAAAGGCAGGTAAAGGTATGGCAAAGATCAGAGCAGCAATTGTAGGATGCGGCGGTATCGCGAGGCAGAAACATCTCCCGGCTTTCAAGGCAAACGCGGACAAGGCGGAGCTTGTCGCTTTCTGCGACATCATTCCGGAGCGCGCCGAGAAGGCTGCGAAGGAATACGGAATCCCCGGGGCGAAGGTCTTCACGGATTACAAGGAGATGCTCGCGGATGAGAGTCTCGGCATCGAACTCGTCCATGTCCTGACGCCGAACGTATCCCACTGCCCGATCACCGTCGCGGCTTTTGAGGCAGGAAAGCATGTCATGTGCGAGAAGCCGATGGCTGCGAACACGGAAGATGCCCGGAAGATGCTTGACGCCTGGAAGGCTTCCGGCAAGAAGTTCACAATCGGCTATCAGAACCGTTTCCGCGACGACACACAGACCCTGCACGCTTCCTGTGAAGCCGGCGAGCTCGGCGAGATCTACTTCGCGAAGGCTCACGCGCTCCGCAGAAGGGCTGTCCCGACATGGGGCGTGTTCCCGAACAAGGCTCTTCAGGGCGGCGGTCCGCTGATCGACATCGGAACACACGCGCTTGACATCACACTCTGGATGATGAATAATTATGAACCGGTATCCGTCAGCGGCTCCGTCTTCTACAAGCTCGGCCGCGATCCGAAGGGCCCGGAAGGCAACGTGTTCGGACCGTGGGATCCGGAGACATTCCAGACGGAAGATTCCGCGTTCGGTTTCATCAAGATGAAGAACGGCGCCACGATCTATCTTGAGGCGGCCTGGGCGCTCAACATCCTCAAGTCGATGGAAGCCTCCACGACGCTCTGCGGAACGAGGGCGGGCGCCGAGATCCATCACGGCGGCAGCTATCCGACGGACGAGCTCATCTACAACACGGTTGAGCACAACCAGCTGATGGAGAAGACGATCTCTCCGGCAGGTGTCGTCGACTTCTTCGAGGGCGGCGCCGCGGCCGAAGCGGTGCGCGAGAGCACACAGTGGCTCGATGCCATCGCGAACGACGGTGAGCCTCTCGTCAAGCCGGAGCAGGCATTCGTCGTGACACAGATTCTTGAAGCAATCTATCAGTCAGCAGAGACCGGCAAGGAGGTTTTCTTCTGATCAGGAGATGGTTTGACTGACCGGCAGCGGGCGCATTTTCAGGAGGCGCCCGCTTCTTGTTTATTTCGGCAGGGCCGGGTATCGATTAAGTAAGGTGGACAAATGGCAGCAAAAAGAGCGACAAGATCCTTTAAACCGGTTGATATGACGACGGGCGAACCGTGGAAGCAGATCCTCGCCTTCACGATCCCCATGTTAATCGGCAACATCGCGCAGCAGCTCTACAACACGGTGGACAGCATCGTGGTAGGAAAGTACGTCGGCGACAACGCCCTTGCGGCCGTCGGAAGCGCGGGACCGGTCCTGAACCTGCTGATCGTTCTCTTCGTCGGCGTCGCAACCGGGGCGAGCATCATGGTCTCCCAGTATCTCGGCGCCAGGAACCGGGAGGCGCTGTCGTACACGGTCGGAAACTGCATGATCCTGACCTTCATATCGGCGATGGCCGTCACCCTTGCCGGCCTTATCCTTACCCGGCCGCTGCTCCGCCTTCTGGCGACGCCCGGGGCGATCATCGACTGGTGCGACTCCTACCTCAGGATCCTGTTCGTCGGAAGTCTTGGCATGGCTTTCTACAACATCCTGAGCGGCGTCCTCCGGGGACTCGGGGATTCCGTCTCCGCGCTGATCTATCTCATCTTCGCCTCCGGCGTCAATATCGTTCTCGACATCTTCTTCGTGGCAAACCTCGGGCTCGGGGTGAACGGCGTCGCGCTCGCGACGGTCATCGCCCAGGCGCTCTCGGCCGTGCTCTGCGTGATCCGGCTCAGCAGGATGAACGAGATGTTTGATTTCGGGAGGAAGTACATCCGCTGGAAGTCCAGGTACGGCATGGGAATCGTGAGGCTCGGCATCCCCTCCGGAATCACACAGGCGATCTTCTCAATGTCGGCGATCCTTGTCCAGTCGCTCACGAACTCGTTCGGGGAACAGTTCATCGCCGCGAACGTCATCGTCATGAGGGTCGACGGCTTCGCGATGCTGCCGAATTTCTCGTTCGGGACCGCGCTTACGACCTATGCCGGACAGAATATCGGGGCGGGCGACCTCAGGAGAACCGAGCTCGGTGCAAAGCAGGGAGGGATCCTCTCGGCTGCCGTTTCGGCCGCGATCACGGGTCTCATCCTCATCTTCGGAAAGCCGCTCATGGGCATCTTTACGAACACGGACAGCCTCGTGGATATGAGCATGAGGATGATGCGCATCCTCGCGGCCGGCTACATCGCGATGTCTGTGATCCAGACCCTCGGCGGCGTCATGCGCGGAGCGGGGGACACGATGACCCCGATGTGGCTCTCCGTCCTTCAGCAGATCCTGCGGGTCGTGCTGGCTTACGCGCTCTGTTTCGCGACGAGGTCGCCGGAGAACCCGAACGGTCTCTGCGAGATGCTCTTCGTGTCGCTGCTGATCTCCTGGCTGGCCGGCTGCGCGACGACTGTCGCCGTGTACCGGATGGGGCGCTGGAAGGGAAAGGCACTGACATAAGAACCGGGCAATAAAGACGCGGCAGTTCTGCCCCGGCGGGGATGGTGCGCGCTTCCTGACAGAGGAGCCGCGCCATCCCTCTTTTTGTTCCTGAAAAAGTTCATATAAACAGGAAATATGAATCTCCGGTCGGGCAGGGTCCGGCTGAAAAATAATTTTATGCCCTGAATACCCGAGATCATTCAACAATATTGACGCGGGGAAATTTGAAAACTGCTATGATAGCTGTGAAGAAGAAGGACGCCTCCGCGGAGGTATACAGAAAGGATGAACGAGTATGGCTGTAATGAACCAGACGAAACTGCACCCGTACAGCAGAAGCGTATCTATCATCGGAGTGGGCTGCACGCCGTTCATGTACACTGTCGACAATGAGGAAACCAACGGTCTGACAGAGGGCGAGCTGTTCGGATACGCCGCGCTCAAGGCGATGGAAGACGCCGGAGTGAACCCGAAGGACATTGATTTCTATTTTCACGGGGAGGCGAGCCCGCTGAACGGCTCCAACTACCTGACTCCGAACGTCCAGATCGCGAACTGGTTCGGCATGAAGGGAAAGGGATCGATCCATCACTCCGAGGCCTGCTGCACCGGGTATTATGCCGTCGAAGAAGCCGTGAACGCCGTCGCGTCCGGCAAGTACGACTGTGTGCTCTCAGGCTGCGTGGAGTTCGGCGATTCTCTCGCCATCCCGAATCATCCGTATAAGCGCGAGAAGATGACGATGGACAAATTCCTCCAGACGACCGCCTGGCTCTACGACAGGAATTACACCAGGAGCCTGATGGCCGGCCAGGAGCTGATCTATGACGACGCTGCCGAGTGGTACAAGAGGACGCGGGGCATCACGGACCAGGAGATGGACGACACGCTGAACTGGATGTGCATCAACAACAGGAAGAACGCGTCCGTCAACCCGCTCGCGATCGAGAGAAAGACTTATGAGGAGCTGGCGAAGGAGTTCGGCTTCGACGACGTCATGGACTACATGCGCTCCCCCTACAACCCGAAGATGGGAGATTTCCTCCGCGCGGGCGGACTTGAGATCAAGTGCGACGGCGCGGCCGCGGTGATCGTCTGCGCGACGGACATGGTCGACAGATTCATGGGAAATAAGAGCCACAAGGCGATCGAAGTGCTCGGCATCGGATGCTCCGCCTGCGAGGCCACGACACCTCACTTCGAGGTCAACGCGACAGAGGAAGCCGTGCGCCAGGTCTACGAAGTGACCGGCGTGAAGCCCGAGGAGATCGACCTCTTCTACGCGAACGACTTCATCATCACGTCACATCTCATCGCGGCTGAGATCGCCGGCTACCTCCCCTACGGCGAGGGCTGGAAGTACATCTGCGAGGGACGCACCGCCTACGACGGGGACAAGCCGATCAACACCAACGGCGGAAGGACCTCCTTCGGCCACGCCCACGCGGCGTCCGGCCTCGCGGACCTCTATGAGGCGGTCCACCAGATGAGAGGCGAAGCCGGCGAGGGACAGGTGAAGAAGCTCCCGAAGACGACGATGCTGCGCGGCTACGGCGGCGCCCAGAATATCTGCACCTATATCATCAGGACCGCTGACTGAAGGAGGAAGTCGATATGGCAATCAAACTTGAAAAGGTAGTTGAGAAGTTCTATCAGGGTCTTGAGGAGGGCAGAATCCTCGGAAGAAAATGCCCGAAGTGCGGAGCCGTTGAATTCCCGCCCGTCTACGCCTGCAATTCCTGCGGAAATCTGGAGACCGAGTGGTTCGAGATCAGCGGAAAAGGCAAGATGCATTCGATCGTCATGCCCGCCCCGCTCTCATCGAAGCCAGAGTATAAGGCGCTCGGAAAGTTCGCCTACGGCGAGATCGAACTCGAGGAGGGCGCCCGCTTCAACGCGGTTGTCCGCGGCATCACGAAGAAGAAGAGGAGAGAGATCCTCGAGAGCGGCAGGATGCCGGTGGACGTGAAGGCGGCGATCTACCAGAGAGACGGCTACAAGACAGTCGTGTTCGACCTGGTCGAGGAGGAATGAACGCGGCGGATCCGGAGAGGATCCGGCACGGCGGCCGGAACGACAGTGAAGGCCGGGAAGAGCAGTACGGAAATATCAGGGAAGAGTTGAGTCATTACAAACACATTTAAGAACAGGGAGATTACCATGGACAGAAAAGAACTTGAGGCAAAGATCTGCGAACTTACAGCCATTTCCTACAAGAAGGATCCGTCGGAGATCACTCTTGAGACCAGCTTTAAGGATGACCTTCAGGGCGCGTCCATCCAGATGGTGGCGCTCGTCTCCGAGATCGAGAATGAGCTTGAAGCGGCCGTGACGCTCCAGGAAGCAGCCGCCTGCTCGACGGTCGCCGAGCTGGTCGATCTTGTCCAGGAGGAGCTCTGATATGGGATACCGCGTATTTGCGATCAACCCGGGATCGACATCCACGAAGATAGCCCTGTTTGACGGGGAGGAATGCCTGTTTTCGAAAAATGTCGCTCACGACGCGAAGGAGCTGGAGTCATTTCCCGATATGCCCGCCCAGCTTCCCTACAGGCGCGACATGATTCTTGAGATTCTCAGGGAGAACGGGATCTCCCTCGAGGGCGTCGACGTCTTCGTCGGAAGGGGCGGCGGCCTGATCTCCGTGGAGGGCGGCACCTATGAGATCGACGACCTCATCCTTGAGCACGCCCGCACCTGCGCTAACGGGGTGGTCCACCCCGCGACGCTCGGCCCCCAGCTCGCGAAGGAATTCGCGAACCAGTACGGCGCGAAGGCGTTCGTCGTCAACCCGCCCGACACGGACGAGCTGCAGGACCTGGCCAGGATGACAGGGATCAAAGGCGTGTACCGGACGGTTCACCTCCACGCGCTGAATCTCAAGGAGACGGCGATCCGTCACAGCGACAGCGTCGAGGGGAAACCCTATGAGGAGTGCAGCTACGTTGTCTGCCACATCGGCGGCGGCCTGTCGATTTCCGCCCACAGGAACGGCAAGATGATCGACGGCTACGACATTGTCGGCGGGGAGGGCGCGATGGCGCCGACCAGGTGCGGCTCGGTGTCCGTCTATGACCTGCTCGACTATATCGAGAGCAGCGGCGCGGATCTTCGGAGCGTCAGGAGTCTCTGCTCGAGAACCGGCGGGTTTGTGAGCCATCTCGGCATCTCGGACGCGATCGAGGTGACGAAGCGGGCCGCCGCGGGCGACCGCTACGCGGAGATGGTCTGGAATACCATGATCTATCAGATCGAGAAGGGCATCGGCGCCATGGCGGCCGCGCTCCGCGGCAGAGTGGACGGGATCCTTCTCGGCGGCGGGATGGTACACAACGAGGATCTCGTGAACCAGATCAGGGAAAGCTGCGGCTGGATCGCTCCGGTCTACGCTTATCCGGGCGAGTTTGAGATGGAAGCTATGGCGGCCGGCGCGATCCGTGTGCTGGACGGCAAGGAAGGCCTCAAGGTGTATACGGGCCGGAAGGTTTTCGAGAAATTTGATTTCGAGAACTGAGTAAAGCCCGGCCCGGCCGACATCGGGCAGGAAGAGACATGAGGAGGGGATGACGTGACTAAAAACGGCACGCCTCGTAAGACTGCCAAGTCAGAACAGACGAAAAGACATATTGTGACCTGTTATCTGGAACTGATGGGGAACAGACAGTGGGACAGGATTTCCGTGATTGAGATCTGCAGGAAAGCCGAGATAACGAGGGGAACATTTTATCAGTACTTCGGAGACATATACGACCTGCTGGAGCAGCTTGAGAACTCGCTTCTCCACGACCTTGAAAGACGATATGCCGCATGTTCCAGCGAAGGGTACAACGTCTGGCCGATCGAGAGCTTTCTCACGAAGTACAACTACTCGCCGCCGCCGATATTTCTGGAGTGGTTCAATTTCTGCAGGGAGCATCGCGACGCGATGATCGCGCTCCTCGACAGAAGATACGGCGATGCCTACTTCGTGAAAAAGCTGAAGGCGATGCTGAGCAGAGAGATCTCCAGGATGATGGACAGGGACGGAACCGCGAATGACGACCTGAGAAAGCATTTTGTCCAGGTGTTCACAGAACTGCACATTCTGTCCGCCGAGACCTGGCTTGAGTCGGAAGAGGAAGAGGCGTATCTTCAAGTCGACGACATTGTGAACCTGTTGAACACGATGAGGGTCGGAGGGCGCTACCTTGAGTGGAAGAGGAAGTGCGATCCGGAATTTAACAGGATAATGGGAAACGGGAACTGAGAGACGGACCGCCGTACCGATTGAGAGGTACGGCGGTCCATCTGCTGTCTGGGGCTTTCTGGTTTATCTGGCGGCGGTGCTGTTGCTTACGGGTACAGTGCCGCCGCTTCGAACGGGCACCCCGCCGATGTACACGTCCCGGACGTTGAGGGCCCGGTCGAGCAGCACGAAGTCCGCGTCCCTGCCCGGGGCGATCCTGCCGATCCGGTCTCCCATCCGGATCGAATCCGCGGGAGCCTCCGTCGCGGCGAACACCGCGTCCTCGAGGGGGATTCCGAAAGATACCGCCCGGCGGAGCGCCTCCATCAGATGAACGGAGGAACCGGCGATCGTATCGGTTCCGCGGAGATACGCCCGGCCGTCCTTCATTGAGACGGCCTGTCCTCCGAGCTCGTACTCGCCGTCCGGCATGCCCGCGCACCGAAGGGAGTCAGAGATCAGGATGAGCTTCTCCCCGAACAGTTTCCGGGCGGCGCGGACCGCCGACGGGTGTACGTGGAAGCCATCCGAGATGATCTCCGCACAGGCGCCGGCGTCGCTTCCGGCGCCGATGAGCCCCGGACTCCGGTGAAGCAGATCCGGCATCCCGTTGTAGAGGTGCGTGATGTGGTCCGCGCCGGCGTCGAACGCAGCCATACAGGTGTCGTAATCCGCCGCGGTGTGGCCGAGGGATACGGAGGCGTCCCCTGAAGCCTCCCGGATGAACCCGATCGCGCCGGGTTCCTCCGGCGCGACGGTGACGAGCTTCACCATACCTCCGCTCCGCTCATTCAGACGGCGGAACATGTCGATGTCCGGGGCGCGAAGATTGTCGGGATTCTGGGCGCCCCGCTTCTCATAGCTGAGGAAGGGCCCCTCCAGGTGGATCCCCACGGCACGGGCCCCATCCACGGGGCGGCGGAACCGGCTTACGCAGGACACGGCTTCGAGGAGCTCCGGCTCCTTCAGGGTCATGGTCGTGGGAAGCCAGGAGGTCACTCCGGAGGAGGCGTAGTATCTCGACATAGCCGTGAGTCCGGCCATGTCCCCGTCGCTCGCATCCGCGTCCATGGCGCCGTGCGTGTGGATGTCGACGAGTCCGGGGATCAGGAAGCACCCCCCGGCGTCGATTCCGGAAGAACCGCCGGGATTATCGGTCCCGACCGAGGTGATGACGCTGCCGAACTCGAGCGAGCCGCGGACAAACGTTCTGTTTCTGTAAATGAGCGCGTTCACAATCTTCATCGGAACTTCCTTTCGCCGGTCTTCATCGGCCCTGTGTGTCTATTATATCGCGAAAGCCCCTCAGAGGAAGACGGATTTGTTCATTGCAATCTGAGTATCCGCGAAGAGGGGGAATCTGATATCATAGGTAGAAGAAAGGCAGGCAGAAGAAAGGAAAGGCAGGGCGGAGAGGTATGGAAACGGTACTTGTGAACGGCGAGATCAGCATGAACTGTCCCGACGGGTTTCAGATCATGAGCGAGGAGGAACTGACCGCGCTCTACACGAATTACGGCCCCGCCAGATGGGGCGCGTGGAACAAGGAGAGCCGCGTCATTCTCGCGGTCGAGTGGGAGAGGCGGATGTCCCTCCTTCTCCGGTTTACGGATTCGAAACGGATCGCGGAAAACAATGAAAAGCTCATGCGCAGGGCCTACCGCGATTACGGCTACGTTCCCGGCGGCTTTTTTTCCAGGAAGGTCGGAGGCCCCGACGCCACGGGTTACCGCTTCACCTACCGGCTCGGGGATGTCTCCCAGAGCGCGGAATCCGTGCTGCTGAAGCTGGAGAGGCGGATTTACAGGTTCTCCTGCGTCGGCCGGACGGAGGATGAGGCTGAGAACCGGAAGCTCTTCGGCGAAATTCTGGACTCGGTGGAAATCGACTGAGGATATCCTTCGGGCAATGCCCCGGCACCGGAAGCAATAATTGACAACGTCACCTGTAAAACGAGATGCAACCCCTCTCGTTCCGGCCTGAGGCCATAGTGGGTTGAAAGTGAACACCTTCCGGGAGGTTGCA
>CACYEN010000045.1 GCA_902773435.1 uncultured Lachnospiraceae bacterium
GAGCCGCGGAGGCTTGAGACCAGGCCCGCCCTCGCCAGCGGCGAGATGATCTGCTCCATATATTTGATGGTAATCCCCTGTCTTCTCGATATATCCTTCAGCGGGACCAGGCCGCTCTCGCTGTATCTCGCGAGGTCCAGCATGACGCGGAGCGCGTATCTTCCCTTCGTAGACACCTTCATCGGATTATTCCTCTCATTCCTATTCCATTAGTATGATTATAATAATCCTTTCCCGGGAAAAATGCAAGCCTCTCCGCCCGCCGTCACATCACGGCCTGCAGAACCAGGCCCGCGGCGATCGCGATCGCGAGGAGCAGCGCGGTAATCAGAAGGTTCTCCTTCCGGTTCCTGTTGATCCGGAAGAGCACCGCGAGACCGAGACCGGCTGCAGAACACAGGCCCGCCACCGCAGAGCCGAAGCTGATGACGCCGTCGAGGTAGAGCTCCGTGAGAATGACGGACGCCGCGCAGTTGGGGATGAGGCCGATCAGCGAAGCGAGGACCGGCTGTATGAATGTGTCCGCAAGAAGGAGGCGGGAGACATTTTCCATTCCGATGAGTTCCAGCAGCAGGTTGAGCGCGAACGTGAAGATGAAGAGGAACAGCAGGACCTCCCCGGTGTGATGGAGCGCGGGCTTCAGGATTCCGCCCTCCTCGTCGTGGCAGCCGCAGTTCCTGCAGAGATCCTCGATCTCCTTGTCCCTGCCGGGGTGTCTGCGCTTCCACGCCTTCCCGGCGAAAAGGACCACATAGCCGGCGATGAGCGCGATGACGATCTTTGTCCCGATCAGCCGCCCGATGTCCTCCAGGTGCCCCGGGTTGGACATCATGATCACGAGCGCCTCGTCCGACGTCGACAGGAACACCGCGAGAAGAGTCCCCAGCGAGATCACGCCGCCCGCGTAGAAATCGGAGGCCATGATCGAGAATCCGCACTGGGGGACACAGCCGAGAAGGGAACCCACGGCGGGGCCGAAATTGCCCGCTCCCGAGAGCGTGCGGTTCATCCAGTCCGACGTGTGGTGCTCCAGGGCTTCCAGTATGAGAAACGCGAAAAAGAGGAACGGCAGGTCTTTCAGACAGTCGAGCGCCGCATCCAGCAGTACATCTAAAATCATCGGTTGAACAATTCCTTTTTATTAATGGGGCCGCGGTCTTTATGCGGAGTGCCGCAGCGGTTCCTCTCAAGAAAAGACTGCCATGCGTAAAAAGCATGACAGTCCTCCTTGTGGCGAAACGTATCATAACAGAAAATGTCCCGCCGCGCAATAGCATGTTTCGCGGGCAGGCCGTCCCGCGTGATCCCCGTCAGTCCATATCGCGGATGATCTTTCTCACCGGCAGGATCGACGACGGACTCATCGAGAGCTCGTCGATCCCCCAGTTCACGAAACTCTCCGTGAGGTCCGGGTCCGCGCCGAGCTCGCCGCAGATGCCGACCCAGGTGTTGTGCCTGTGTCCGGCCTCGATCGTCATCCTGATCGCGCGGAGAACCGCCGGGTGATGCGCGTCGAAAAAGCGGTCGAGCTTCTGGTTCTGGCGGTCGATCGCGAGCGTGTACTGTGTGAGGTCATTTGTCCCGATGCTGAAGAAATCGACGAGTTCCGCGAGCTCGTCGGCGATCAGCACCGCCGCCGGCGTCTCAATCATGATGCCGATCGGGACGTCCTTGAAGTCGATGTGCTCCGCGGTGAGCTCCGCCTTCACGTCCTCACAGAGCTGCCTGGCCCTCTCGACCTCCCAGACGGAGGTGATCATCGGGAACATGATGTCGATGTTGCCGTAAGCGGAAGCCCTGTAGAGGGCACGGAGCTGGGTCCTGAAAATGTCCTCCCTCGTCAGGCAGATCCTGATCGCCCTGTAGCCGAGTGCGGGATTGTCCTCCCTGTCGAGGCCGAAATAGTCGATCTGCTTGTCGGCACCGATGTCCAGCGTGCGGACGACGACTTCCCTGCCGCCCAGCATCTCGGCCACCTGCCGGTAGGCCTTGAACTGCTCCTCCTCACTCGGGAAATCCCCGCTCTGCAGGTAGAGGAACTCGCTTCGGAAGAGGCCGACGCCGGCGGCGTCATTTTCGAGGACGAAGCCGACGTCCCCGATGCCGCCGATATTGGCGTAGAGTTTGACCTTCCTGCCGGACTTTGTGACGGTGTCCTTGCCCTTCAGCTCCTTTAAGAGCTTCTGTTTCTCCTCTTCCGCCTCCCGGAGCTTCAGGTATTTCTCAAGCGTCGCCTCGTCGGGGTCGACGAAGACCTGCCCGGTAAAGCCGTCGACGATACCCTGCTTTCCGTCGGCCTCCGCCGGGACCGGGGTCTGGCACAGGGCCGGGATGTTCATCGTCCTCGCGAGAATCGCGGTATGGGAGTTCGTCGATCCCTCCCTCGTGACGAACGCGAGCACCATCGTCTTGTCGAGCTGCACTGTCTCGCTCGGGGCGAGGTCATCAGCGATGAGAATGACCTGCTCCGTAAAATTGTTGGAATCGCCGCTTCCCCCGTTGAGGTCGCGGATCACGCGCTCGGCGACGTCGCGGACGTCCGTCTGCCTCGCCTGCATGTACGGGTTGTCGTCCATAGCGGCGAGCATGGCGGCGGTGTTGTCCGCGGTCTCCGCGACCGCGAACTCCGCGTTGACGCCCTGCTCCCTGATGATGTTCTCGACGGAGTCGTCGAACTCGTCGAGAAACATCGCGTGGACCTCAAAGATCTCCGCCTGCGCTTCGCCGACTTCCTTCAGCGCTTTGGCGTGGAGGTCCATGATCTCCGCCTGCGCCATATCCTTGGCCTCATGGTAGCGCCTGATTTCCGCCTCGATATCCTCCACGTGCGTCCTGCGGACGACTGCGGAGGCTTTCTTCATCTCCGCGATCTTTCCGATCGCGATTCCCTTATAAGAAGAACTGCCTTTGTAAACTTCCATGAGTACTCTCCTTACAGATTGATCTTGAGATCCGGATAATCGTCAGAGTTCGTAAGAAGAGTGACGACGCAGTCCGGATGGCCGGCAGCCGCGATCTTCTTTCTGTCGAATGTCATCAGCTTCTGGCCCGCCTTCACCTCGTCGCCCTCCTTCACGAAGACCTCGAATCCGTCCCCGTTCATCGCGACCGTGTCGACGCCGACGTGGATCAGGAGTTCCATGTCGCCCGCGCCCGAGATGCCGATCGCGTGTTTCGATTCGGCGACTGTGGAGATCGTCCCGTCGAACGGGGCATAGACCTCGTTGGAGACGGGCTTGATCGCGACGCCGTCGCCGAGAACACCCGAGGCGAACGTCTCATCCGGAATCTCCTCGCGGGGGATTACCATGCCGAACGACGGGGCAAGAATCTCGCCGGCGCCGCAGGAGATCACGACATTTTCGGGAACTTTGGCAGCCGCCGGAGCCTGCTTCTCCGCAGGTGCCCCGCCCGCGTCGGGTGCCGTCGCGACGACTTCTTCAGGCTGCTCCTCGCGCCAGATGGCATTGGCGATCGCGAACGCGACGCCGCCGGAGATCGCGAGAAGTACGCAGTAGATCGGGATGTTGTTGATCGTGAGGAATCCCGGGATTCCGGTGACGCCGTAGGACGTCGCGCCGATTCCGGAGATTGCGCCGAAGATCGCGCCGGCGGCGCCGCCGATCATGCCGGCGACAAACGGCTTGAAGAAGCGCATGTTGACACCGAAGATCGCCGGTTCCGTGATGCCGAGGGCCGCAGAGAGCGAGGACGGGATCGCGACGGCTTTTGTCTTCTGGTTCCTGGCCTTGATACCGACCGCAAGGCAGGCGCCGAACTGAGCGAAGTTGGCGGCGGAAGCAATCGGCATCCAGGTGTTGAGTCCGGTCTCGGCGAGCATGCCCGCCTCGATGACGTTGTACATGTGATGAAGGCCCATGACGACGGTCCAGGGATAGATCGCACCCATCACGCAGGCACCGACCGGATTCCTGACGAGTACTCTCGCACCGGCGAGAACCCAGGTCTCAAGGGTGGAGAAGATCGGTCCGATCACTATGAAGGTGAAGAGGGCCGTGACGAATACGGTTGTCAGCGGCGTGACGAAGAGGTCGATCATTTCCGGGACATGGTCATGCAGCCATTTTACGAGCTTGCTCATGAAGAGGACCGCGATCATGACGGGAATGACATGTCCCTGATAGCCGGTTCTCGCTATGGGCAGGAATTTCCCGAACAGGTGCCATTTCGGTATACCTCCCAGCGAGGCGATCGTGACCTCCGACCAGTCCTCGACAAGGTAGGGATTGATGCCGTTCACGGGAATATTGAAGAATTTCGACACGGCTTCCGCGCTGCCGACGCTCCAGCCGTTGAGAAGCCCCGAGTGGATCATCAGAAGGCCGATGACCGCACCGAGGAAGATGTTGCCGCCGAACACGCGGGCGGCAGAGATCGCGACGATGACAGGCAGATACGCGAACGCGGTGTTCGCCACCATGTCGAGGAACGCGTACCAGTCCGTATTCGCGAATCCGGGAACCGCCTTGCCGAGAGCCTCGACGAGACCCATCATGAGGCCGGACGCGACGATCGCCGGAAGGATCGGGACGAAGACGTCGCCGATCGGTTTGAGCAGCCTCTTCCAGAGCGGCTGCCTGGCCGCCGCCGCAGCCTTCACGTCGTCCTTCGTCGCTGCAGTCATGCCCGTGATCGAGAGGAACTCGTCGTAAACCTTGTTGACAGTACCTGTGCCTATAATCAGCTGAAGCTGGCCGTTTGACTCGAACATTCCCTTGACGCCGTCGACATTGTCGAGATACTTCTTGTCGACTTTGCTGTTGTCCTTGATGACAAGTCGGAGTCTGGTCGCGCAGTGTGCGGCCTGCGCGACATTTTCACGTCCGCCGATGTGGTCGACGATCTCCTGTGCGCATTTGCGATAGTCCAAAGCCATTTTACTCTCCTCCGTTTTCATTGTGTTATCGTCGTGCTGTATTGTGAACAGCTGCCCGTGAGCAGCCGGTTTCACACCTCACAAAACTTACAGAAGTCCGAGTTCTTCGAAGGCTTTCCGAAGCCCGTCGTCCTCCACGCCCGGACAGACCATGTCGCTCAGCGCCTTCAGGGTTTCGCTCCCGTTCCCCATGCAGACGGAGATCCCGACGGTCTCGATCATCTCCCTGTCGTTCATGCTGTCGCCGAACCCGATTGTCTCCGAGACCGGGATCCCGAGATGCTCACAGATCCTCAGCACTCCGCGCCCCTTGTCGTACTTCCGGTTGATCAGCTCCCCGTTGAGGCAGCCGTGCTCGGGGACGTCCTGTATGCAGAAATTGAACTCTCCCTCCAGAAGCTCCCTCGCCTCGTCGAGCTGGCTCATCTCCCGGCACATGATCACGATCTTGTAGGCCGGCGTCCCGTCGTACTCGGACATAGGCCGGATGTTGAGCGCACTCGAAAGCGCCTTTCTCCACCTCTCGATCTCGCTGTTGCCCTCCGCCTGTCCCGACAGGAATTCCCCGAGATTCTCGTCGCCGAACGTCGCGTCCCTCGTCTCCAGAGTGCAGAAGACGCCGTTCCTGTGAAGCACGTCGAGCGCTTTCCGGGTGACATCCGCCTCCATCGGGCAGTCAAAGATCACCTCGTCCCCCACGGTGACGTAGCCCCCGGCCCCGGCGACCATCCCGTCGAAGCCGTACTGAAGGAGGGGCTTCAGCATCGCGTAGTTCCGGCCCGTGCAGAGAAAGACGAGATTTCCCTTCTCCTGTGTGCGCCTGATGGCGCGGAGGGCGGATTCCGGGGGGACATTCTCCCCCGGGACCGTCAGCGTTCCGTCAATGTCCAGAAATATCAGCTTCCTGCCGTCCATGTCTCAGCCTTTCTCCGCTTCGCTGTCCGCCTTCTTCGGTTTCCGGGCGGGCGCCTTCTCCGCGGGAGCTTTCTTCTCTGCCGTCTTCTTCGCCGAAGCCTTTTTCGCCGGGGCCTTCCCTGCAGGGACTTTCTTCACAGGGGCCTTCTTCGCAGAGGCTTTCTTCGCAGGGGCCTTCCCGGCCGGGTCCTTCTCCGCGGACGCGGCCCCGTCGTCAAGCAGGGGCATCGGACGGACCAGTTCCTTCTCCTCCGTGAATTTCGTCAGCAGCCACGCGAACCCGAAAGCCGGGACCCCGACTCCCTTCGCCGGCCTCGGCATGCCCGTGATGAGGTCCGTGTAGTCCTCCACCTCGTTGATCCAGGCTGTCTCGTCGTACTCGCTGAAATTGAAGAGCGCGATCAGCTTCTCCCCGCCGTAGTATCTGCCGATTCCGAGGACGCGGTCATTGTAGGTCTCCACGATCCAGGTGTCCGCGGCGCTGTCGAACACGCGGTTCGACATCCTGATCTCCTCGAGCTTCCGGATCGCCTGATAGAGGCGGCCCTGCCTCGTCTTCGGGTCATGTCTCTTCTCCACGTCGTCCCAGTTGAGGTCGCCCCTGTGGAGGTAGCGGCTGTCGTCGAACTTCAGCGGATCGTCGTGATACCCGTAGTCGTTCAGCTGGCCGATCTCGTCCCCGCTGTAGATGATCGGGATGCCGCTCTGGGTGAACAGGAACGCGTGGAGCGTGACGTCGAATGTGATCCCGCGGGTGAGCTTCTCCTCATTCTTCTCCGCTTCCGCGGCGTCGATCCCGCAGAGCGAGGCCGTCGTCCCCGTCAGGCGCGCGTCCCCCAGGACCGGATCGTCGTTGTAGAGTTCACCGCGCGAGTTGCTGCCGAACCATTTTCCCGTGAGATAATCGTTCAGGTATTTCTTGTGTGGAACCTGCTCGATCCCGAAACCCTTCAGGTATTCGTAGTCGAGTCCCCATCCGATGTCGTCGTGGCAGCGGAGATAGTTGAGGAACGTGTACTCCTTCGGCAGTGCGAAGACCGACTCGAGCTGGTGGCGGAGCAGGCGGACGTCGCGCGTCGCGACGGTGTGCCAGGTGCTCGCCATCGTCGTCACGTTGTAGAGCATGTGGCACTCGGGTTTTTCGAGCGTCCCGAAATAGGGGACGACCTTGGAGGGCTCCATGACGACCTCCCCGAGGAGCAGGGTCCCCGGGCACACGATGTCCGCCGCCATGTGCATGATGCGGACCAGTGTGTGGACCTGGGGCAGGTTGCGGCAGGTCGTCCCGAGGGTCTTCCAGATGTACGGGGTGGCGTCAAGCCTCACAATGTCGATGCCGTTGTTGCAGAGATAGAGCATGTTGGCGGTCATGTCGTTGAA
>CACYEN010000046.1 GCA_902773435.1 uncultured Lachnospiraceae bacterium
ATCTACGTCTCGCCGGACGGGGATCAGCCGGAGTGCTCGGACTACTTCGCCCTGGGCGGCTGGTACTACCTGATTTTCAGCCATCACGGACGGGGACAGTACCGTCTTTCCCGCAAGCCCTTTTCGGACTGGCGGATGCCGGAGAACCCGGACATTCCCTGCGAGAGCGTGCCGAAGATGGCCCTCTGGAACGGGCGGATCCTCTTCACGGGCTTCCATCGGATCGAGGGCTACGCGGGGACCCTGACCTTCACGGAGGCCCGGCAGGATCCGGACGGACTGCTCAGGTTCTGACCCGCTCAGGTAAGGAAAGGCATCTCGGGACCCGTTTGGGCGGAGGTGCCTTTTCTGAAAAGCCGGGGCTTCATCATGCGCTTCTTTTCATGATGCTTTGACGATCTGACCGCACGGGAGCCGTACGAGATCCTGAAAGCGCGGTGCGCGTTTCTTCGTCGTGGCGCGGAACTGCCTCTATCAGGACATCGGCGGGCCGGATCCCGCGAGCCTGCATGATTTATTTGAGGACGGCGGACGGATCGGGGCCTGTCTCATGCGGCTTGACAAAGCATCCTCCATTTGATATAATACAACCAAAGAGCCTGAAATAATCGTGGAGGATTCATCATGAAGCGCCTGCTTTCCGTTATTCTTTTTGCGGCTGTGGTTCTTTCGATGCCCGCCGCCTGTGCCAGGACCGAAGAAGACGCGGTGCTTTCAAACGACGCCGTCCCGGTATCCGCCGACATGGAGACAGCCCCGGCGGAAACGGAAGCGGTCGATCCGCGCCTGAGCGTTCCGGACGATCTTCCGGACGTCCGTTATAACGGTCAGGCCCTCCGGATCGCTTCGGAAGAGAGGTCGCGCTTTGAGCTCATCGCGGACGATCTGACGGGAGAAAGCACCAATGACGCGCTGTACAACCGGAATCTGACCGTATCGGAGCGCTTCGACACGGCACTCGAGGTCATAACCGTCGCCGATGCCTCGAATTCTGCCATAAAGGCTGTTTCCGCCGGGACGCGGGATTACGATATCGTCAGTCTGATCAACTATCAGAGCGGCGGAGCAATCGTAAAGAACTCCTTCCGCAACTGGTATGACATGCCGAACGTCGATCTGGCCAAGCCGTGGTGGAGCAATCTCATCGTTGAAAACAGCACGATCAACGGGAAGGTCTTCACCGTGACGGGCGACGCGGCGATCACGGCTCTGACCTATACCTTCGCGATGTTCTACAATCAGAAGGTCTGCGAAAACTACGGGTATCCCGTCGCCTCCCTGTACAAAATGGTGTATGACAATGAATGGACCATTGACCGGTTCACATCCGTCGTAAACGGGATCTATTCGGATAACAACGGGAACGGCGAAAAGGATCCGGAAGACACCTTCGGTGTCGGCGGAGACCAGTGGGACGCGATCGACGTATGGATTTCCGCCCTGGGACAGCCGGTTTCCGGACGGGATGAAAACGGATTCATGACCATTGCCCTCGTGAGCGAAAAAACAGTCAGCATGCTTGAAAAGCTGATCAGGCTCCTGAACGAATCTCCCGGAGCGTTCCTCGGGTACGCAAGAGCCGAAAGCACGTTCATGGCGCAGGATCTCACGGCGTTCGCCCCGATTTTCTTCAACGACTGCTTCACCGTTCTTCGCGATATGGAAAGCCCGTACGGGATCCTCCCCATGCCGAAATACGACGAAGCCCAGGAAAAGTATCTGACGACCCTGATGGATGAGTTCTCAACCTTCGGCGCGCTCCAGTCCGTCCCATCCTCCGATCTGGAATTTGTGGGCACCGTATTCTCCGCGCTGAGCGCAGAGTCGTACCGGCAGGTCTATCCGGTGTATTACGATGTCGCATTGAAGAACAAGTACTCGGAGGACCCCGAAACCGCGAAGATGATCGACATGATCATGGAAGGCCGGACGTTCGACCTGGCGTTCACGTTCGGCACTTCGTATCTGAACCGTTTCCCGTACTGCATCCGCGATCTGGTCATAGGCGGCAGTACGGACATCGCCTCCAAATATGCGGCCAGCGAAAGCGCGATCAAAAAGGGCGTCGGCAAAATCAACGGAGCGTATGAATAACCGCGCCTCATCCGGGCACTTCCGCAATCCGCATCGCCCCTTCCGGCAAAATCCGCCGAAGATCGGAAAGACCCCGCCGACTCGATGACGCCGGCGGGGATTTTGTTACGGACTCTGTCAATCGGGATCATGCCGCTTTCCCGATCCCGGTTTGCCGAACAGCTTTTTTCTTCCGAGGGAGATCAGAGCCCTGTACGGGAACGGACGGAGCGCACGGTCCGCTTCCTTCAGCTTTTGGCGGATCGGGATGTTCTGGGGACAATGCTTCTCGCACTTCCCGCAGCCGACGCACTGGGACGCAAAGGCGGGTTCCTTCGTCAGGCCCACCGTCTGGATGAACTCCATCCGCGCGGTCCGGGCGTTTTCTATGGCCATGGCGTTGTAGCAGCGGAAATAGCCGGGGATGTCCACTCCCTTCGGACAGGGCATGCAGTACCGGCATCCGGTGCATCCGACCTTCTCCCGTTTCCGTATGATCTCGGTGACCTCCCGGATCACGGCGAAATCCCCGTCCGTGAACTGTCCGATCCCGGCGTCCGAGGCGGTCCGGCAGTTCTCCCGGAGCATTTCGGATGAGTTCATCCCGGAGAGCACCACCGTCACCTCCGGCTGATTGTACAGCCAGCGGAAGCTCCATTCGGCCCTCGTCCATCCGCGGCCGCTCTTCTCCATCGCCCGGGCGGCCTCCTCCGGCAGCATATTCACGAGCTTGCCGCCCCGGAGCGGTTCCATGATCACCACGGGGATCCCTCTCTTTCCGGCTGCCCGCAGGCCTTCGACGCCCGCCTGAGCATGCTCGTCGAAGTAGTTGTACTGGATCTGGCAGAGATCCCAGTCGTAATCGCCGAGGATTTTCAGAAAGCCGTCCGTGTCCCCGTGGTAGGAGAAGCCGACCGCGCCGATCTCTCCGGACCGCTTCTTCTCCGCCAGCCATTCCGGCGCGCCGACGGATTTCAGCTTGTCCCACATGGCCGGATCGGTGAGATGATGCATCAGGTAGTAGTCCACCCGGTCCGTGCGGAGGCGCTTCAGCTGCTCTGCGAAGTACTTGTCCAGAGAGGCGTTCTTTGAGACAAGATACTGCGGCAGCTTCGTGGCGATGCGGATCTTATCGCGGAGGGCGTTCCGTCCGACGATCTCCCCGAGGGCCTCCTCGCTGCCTCCGTAAATGTAGGCGGTGTCGAAATAGTTGACCCCGAGCTCGACCGCCTCCAGGATCTCGCGCTCCGTCTCCCCGAGGTCGATCCTCCCGTCCTTCCGTGGAAAGCGCATGCACCCGAAGCCGAGCGCGGAAAGATCGTTCCCCTGTTTGTCTTTTCTGTACTGCATGAAATTCTTCTCCCATCCGTCTGTCTTGCGGCGCATCGCCGAACAGGGACATACGGTCCCCGCGGCTTTCCTCGTCCATCCTCTCATCCGGGACAAGCCGGAGCGCGAAGGGAGCCTCTATAATTTTATGCCATAGTATAGCATAAGTAATCCGGGATGTCAACCGCCGTTTGATAAGGTGCGGAGCCTGCCGAGCTTCGGGGTGAGGGATTGACAGCACGGCGCGCGGAGCGGCATCCTGGTGCAGAACCGAATCAGGACGGATGAGAGCATGAAACGAAACCCGCAGAGGAGATCCTCGCCGGGTCCTTCCGGGAGGCGACGGAGAACAAAAGCATCGACAGAATCGCGATTCATAAGGGAGAGAACCCCTCAATCCGCAGGGATCGCTCCATCCCGCTGGGTGATCAGGCTCACGGCGATCTCCGTCCCCGGTTCCAGATTCCGGTCTATGCCGATCAGAATATGCCATTCGGCCATATCGTCCGTTCCGACCTCCGGGACCAGACGGGTGACGGTCACTTCCGGCTTCTCGCCGCCTTTCACCGCAGTCACATGATGGCGCACGGAGCCGCTCCCCTCCTCCAGCAGAACGAGGATCAGCTGATGGTCCCGGAACCACGCGCCGTCGTACCCTTTGATCGCGTCGACAAAGCCCGTCGTCGTGTCGGCGTACACCTTGTCCCTATGGCCGAAATCGTACAGCTCCCGGTTCTCTTCAAAGTATCGGTTCAGCTCCTCCGCGCTGTCGATGAGCGCCGCCCGCGGGTAGGTCGCGCCGTCGTGATATCCGTCGGTACGGATGATCTGCGCATCGAACGGAAGCTCTTCGGAGGCGGTCTCTTCTTCGTATCCCCCGGAGCCGGAGAGGAAGACCGTCTTTGTCTCGTCGTCGTAGCCGACGTGAAAATCCAGAGCCCGGCCGAGGTCCCGGAGCCTGAAATAATTCGCCCCGTCGATTTTGTAGACCGTCAGCGTCACAATCTCCCCGCCGATGAGGATCGCGTTATTCGTCGGACTGGCGGAAGCGGTTTCCGATGCCGCCCCGGACAGTTCGCCGCCGACTGCCCGGTACGGCTGGCCGGAGGTGAGCGAAACAGTTTTTTCAGCCTCGTCATACTCCACCGCGAACTGCTTTTCACTTCCGTTCAGAAGCATGGCTACGTCGCGGAGCCTGAAATAGTTCGCCCCCTCGATCTTGTAGACCGCGGGGGAGACCACGTGCGCGTCCGGTTCATCGGCGCTGCTGCTCACAACGATTGTGTTGTTGGTCGCCATGGCCGGAAAGACGGCCGGGTCCGCGCAGAAGGCCGTCATGGTGAGAGCCGCAAGACTCACGGCCAGCATCAGTACAAAGGAAATCAGCTTTTTCATATCAAATTCACTCCCAAAAGTCCGTAGCAGCAAAGCACGCAAAGCGGTCGTCAAACTGCGCGCTCACGGCTCTGCAGTAGTCCTCGTCAATCGGATACAGATAGCTGGAAATCGGCTGGGCACAGGCAAACAGGAACACCTCATCGTCCGGAACGTCGTAGGCGGCGAGAATTTCCTTCATATCCGCAACGCTGACCCCGTGAAAGCCCAGGTCCCAGATTTCCTTTTGCGTTTTGTTCCGGTTCGTGCCGGGGAGGATGCCGCAGCGGTAACTGCCCTCGGCAAGGCTCCAGACATAAACCTCCAGCCCCTTGAAGGCGCTGAGGTCGAAATACTCCGGGAAGCGCTCCCGCAGTGAGA
>CACYEN010000047.1 GCA_902773435.1 uncultured Lachnospiraceae bacterium
AGCACCGGTACGGGGACATCATTGACATATCGCAGAAACAGCATTTCCCGTTCATCCGGCAACAAAAATACGGGCAGTGGATTCAGGAATTCCCCTGATCCCGCTGCCCGATCGACGCAATGCCTGTCTTCTCTTTTGCCCCTTACATCTTGAAGCGGTAGCCGACACCCCAGATGGTCTCGATATACTGGGGTTTCGACGTGTCAAACTCGATCTTCTCCCGGATCTTCTTGATGTGAACCGTGACCGTCGCGATATCCCCGTAGGATTCCATGTTCCAGATCTCCCGGAAGAGCTCGTCCTTCCGGAACACCCGGTCCGGATGCTCCGCGAGAAATGTCAGCAGGTCGAACTCCTTCGCGGTGAACTGCCGCTCCTCCCCGTTGACCCACACCCGCCTCGCGGTCTTGTCGATGCGCAGTCCGCGGATCTCGATGACGTCGTTCTTCGGGGCACCGCTCGCGACGAGCCGCTCGTATCTCGCGAGATGGGCTTTCACCCTCGCAACAAGCTCGCTCGGTGAAAACGGCTTCGTGATATAATCGTCCGCCCCGAGGCCGAGTCCCCTGATCTTGTCGATGTCGTCCTTCCTGGCCGAGACCATGAGAACCGGCACGTCCCGGCCCTCCCGGATCTGCCTGCAGATCTCATACCCGTCGACGCCGGGCAGCATGAGATCAAGGATGTAGAGGTCGTAGTCCTCCTTCAGGGCGCGCTCGAGCCCGGCGAGGCCGTCTGTCTCGATATCCACCTCAAAACCGCTGAGCTCGAGATAATCCTTTTCGAGCTCCGCGATCGATTCCTCGTCTTCTATAATAAGAATCCTGCTCATGCGACTTTCCTCCTGTTCCGGCGCTGTCAGACATACCCCCAGAGGCCGCGCACCGACACCTCCCCCGACGCGATCCGCTCTTCCTTCCCGTCCCGTTCGACGATCAGGCGGCCGAGCTCGTCGATGCCCCGGGCGCGCGCGGTGTAAGCCCCCGCCGGGTCCTCGATCCTGACCTGCTTCCCCCGGTTCACCAGGTACTCGTTGTAGCGGGGGATCAGTTCCGTCATGTCGCCGCGGCGCATGTAAGCCTTGTAATTCCTGTGAAATGCCCGAAGCGCGGCCACCGTTATCTCCGGAATGGGGACGTTCCTGCCGAGCTCAATCCGAAGCGAGGTGGCGCGGTCCCGGATTGTCCCGTCAAACGCCGTGTTGTTCACGTTGATCCCCGTCCCGACGACGATCCAGCCGATCTGTCCGCTCTCCGCCTCCGCCTCTGTCAGGATCCCGCAGATCTTCCTGCCGCGGACCACGATGTCATTCGGCCACTTGATGCCGGCGGGAAGTATCCCGGAAACCGCCTCAGCGACGGAGAGTCCCATGACGAGCGTCAGCGCCGATACATTCTCCGGCGGAAGCTTTGGTTTCAGCAGAAACGAGAAGTAGACGGCTTCGCCTCTCGGGCTCACCCAGGACCTTCCGCTCCTGCCTTTACCGGCGGTCTGTTCGGCCGCCACGAAGAGCAGGCCCTCCTCCGCGCCTTTCCGCGCCTCCCTCTTTATCCCCTCATTGGTCGAGTCGATCGTCTCGAAGCACATGCATCGATAGAAGGAGTCCTCGCCGCACTGCCCAAGAAGTCTGTCAAATTCGTCCTGCCACACAGCCCGTGTCTCCCCTCAAAAGCACCCGCCGGTCAGCCCTCGCCCCCGAGCGTCGCCACCATGACCGCCTTGATCGTGTGCATGCGGTTCTCCGCCTCGTCGAACACCACCGACGCCGGCGACAGGAAGACCTCGTCGGTCACCTCCATCGCCGCCAGCCCGTATTTCTCATGGATCTCGCGCCCGATCGCCGTCTCGAGATCGTGGAAGGACGGCAGGCAGTGCATAAAGATGGCCTGCGGCCCCGCGTTCTCCATCACTTCCCGGGTGACCTGGTACGGAAGCAGCGCGCGGATGCGCTCCTCCCACACCTCCGCCGGCTCTCCCATGGAGACCCAGACGTCCGTGTAGATGACGTCGGCACCGGCTGTCCCGGCCTTCACGTCCTCCGTCAGCGTGACGGAGCCGCCGCTCTCTTCCGCGTAAGCCGTGCACTCCCGCACGAGCTCCTCATTCGGGAAATATTCCTTCGCCGTACAGGCGGTAAAGTGCATCCCGAGCTTGCTCGCCGCTATCATGAGCGAATTGCCCATGTTGTAGCGGGCGTCTCCCATATAGGTGAGCTTTCTTCCCCCGAGGGACCCGAACTTCTCGCGGATCGTCAGCATGTCCGCCAGCACCTGCGTCGGATGGTACTCATTGGTGAGGCCGTTCCAGACCGGGACGCCGGAGTACTTCGCGAGCGCCTCGACCTTCGCCTGCTCGAATCCGCGGTACTCGATGCCGTCGTACATCCGGCCGAGGACCTTCGCCGTGTCGGCGATGCTCTCCTTCTTTCCGATCTGGGAGCCCGAGGGATCGAGGTATGTCACCTGCATCCCGCAGTCGTGCGCCGCGACCTCGAAGGAGCAGCGGGTCCGGGTACTGGTCTTCTCGAAGATCAGCGCGATGTTTTTCCTCGGGATGTCGTAGTCATAGATCCCCTTCTTCTTCTTTTCCTTGAGTTTCGCCGCGAGATCCAGAAAATAGCCGATCTCCTCCGGCGTGAAATCCTTCAGTGTCAGAAATGAACGTCCCTTAAGGCTCTTCATGATAATCCCCCTGTATTTCTTCTCTGTCTCTGCGCCTCGTACATCAGTATCCCCGCCGCCATCGCGGCGTTGAGCGACTCGATCCTGCCCATCATCGGAATCCGGATCAGCTCCCCGCAGGCTTCCGCGGTGGAATCCGTGATGCCCCGGCTCTCATTTCCTATCACAAATGCCGTCCCGTGCCTGTAATCGGGATCCGTGTAGGTCCTTCCTCCCATGAGGTGGGCCGCATAGGCCGTGATCCCGCGCTCCGCGAGGTACCTGATCAGCTCCCCGCAGTCCTCAAAATAGAAATGCGGCACCCGGTAGACCGACCCCATCGTGGCCCTCGTCGTCTTCGGGCTGTAGAGGTCGACGGAGCCCTCCGTCAGGAAGACAGCGCTGACGCCTGCCGCCTCCGCGGTCCGGAGGATCGTCCCCGCGTTGCCCGGGTCCTGCAGGTTCTCGAGGATCATGACGAGCGGGCTGATCCCCCCGACCGCCTCCCCGATCCGGAAATGTCCCTGCCTCACCACCGCCAGGATCCCCTGCGGGCTCCTCGTGTCGGAGAGCGACGCGAACCTGCCGTCGTCGAGGACACCGGTCTCCGGGCCTCCGGCCCCCCACCAGCTGTCGACGTCCGGGTGCTCTTCGGCGAAGCTTCTCGACACGATGACCTGGACGACGTCATCCGAGGGAGCCTCCCTCACGAGCTTCTCCCCTTCAGCGACAAAAAGGCCCTGCGTATCGCGTGCCTTTTTATTCCTCATGAGAAATTTGATATCTTTTAAGGACAGCATCTCTCTTTCTTTCCTGGAAAGCCCTGCTCTTTACAGGCCCTCGTCGGTGATCACCTTGACCGATCCCTCTTTCTTGTAGCCGCCCGACATCGCCGTCGCGATCTCGTACTGGTACTCGTCGATTCCCTTTACCATCGCGAGTGCCTCGTCGATGTCGAAATCCTGGAACTGGCCGTCCTTGTATCCGACCACCCGCTCGCTCTTGCCCTCGATCAGGAGGTCCACCGCCATGCAGCCCATGATCGACGCGTAGACCCTGTCCTTCGCGGTCGGGCTGCCTCCGCGCTGCATGTGGCCGAGAATCGTCGCCCTCGTCTCGATGCCGGTCGCGGCCTGGATTCTTCTCGCCATGGACGAAGAGTGACCGACGCCCTCGGCATTGATGATGATGTGATGCTTCTTCCCGCGGCGGCGGCTGTCGATGATGTTGTCGATGATCTTCTGCTCGTCGTAGTCGTATTTCTCGGGAAGCAGGATGTCCTCAGCGCCGTTCGCGATGCCGCACCAGAGAGCGAGATATCCGGCGTTTCTTCCCATGACTTCGATGATCGAGCATCTCTCATGGGACGTGGACGTGTCGCGGACCTTGTCGATCGCCTCCATCGCGGTGTTGACGGACGTGTCGAATCCGATCGTATACTCCGTACAGGCGATATCGAGGTCGATCGTCCCCGGGATGCCGACGACGTTGATGCCCTGGTGCGCGAGGCACTGGGCGCCGCGGTAAGAACCGTCGCCGCCGATGACCACGAGCCCGTCGATCCCGTGCTTGCGGCACGTCTCCGCCGCGTGCATCTGACCTTCGGGCGTGCGCATCTCAGCGCATCTCGCGGTGTAGAGAATCGTCCCGCCCTTCTGGATGGTGTCGGAGACGTCCTGTGCGCTCATCTCCTTCAGGTCATCTTCCATGAGGCCGTCGTAGCCCCTGTAGATGCCGAATACCCTGAGCCCTCTTCCGAGGCCTCTGCGCACGACAGCGCGGATCGCCGCGTTCATTCCGGGCGCATCGCCGCCGCTGGTAAGAACACCGATGGTCTTGATTTCTTTCACTCCTGATACCATAGACTAACCTCCCGGTTGTGACAGACATGGTTCGGGCGGCGGAAGGTCCCTGCCCTCCGGCGCTCATACTTATGAATCATTTTAGAGCATGAGAAGCATTTTTTCAATGCGAAGCATCTTATTTTCATCGCGTCGCCGCGTCCTGTGCCCCTGCCGGAGATCGCCGGCGCGGGAAACGGCCGAAATCACCGCCGCTTCACCCTGACCGTCACGTTCTCCGCGCCGAACCGGCGCTCGAACGCCGCCCTGGTCTCGCCGGTGATCTTCATCGTCCCGCCGGACGCCAGGCTTGTGTACTGCTTCGTATCCCGGATGAAGACGCAGACCCCGTCGATCCCCTCGGACTCGGACATGAGCGCGAGGATGTCCTCCTTCGACGCGAGATAGGCGTCCATAGACGGAAACGCGATCCACAGCTCCCTCTTCACGTCCTCGAACCGCCAGACCTTTTCGCAGATCAGCTTGCTCGCCTTGTCGTCCTCCGCGGACACGCGGCCCGAGACGAAGACCTTCGCGTCGTCCCCGAAGAGGTCCCTGTATTCCTCGAACGGCTTCGGGAAGACCAGCACCTCCACAGAACCGACCGGGTCCTCGATCGTGACGAACGCCATCGTCTTCCCGGTCTTCGTGTACTTGATCGTCCTCGCGGAGACGAGCCCTCCGATCACCTGTCTCGTGTCCCCTTCGATCTTCGGGACCCCGGCGTCCCCGTCGAGCTCGAAATCCGTGGAAATGGCCGTCACCTGGCTCTTCCACACATCCTCGTACTCCTCCAGAGGGTGGCCGGAGAGGTAGATGCCCAGCACCTCCTTCTCGAAGGCGAGCTTCATCTCCTTCGTATATTCCCCGATGTCCGGCAGCGTGACCTCAAACTGGCGCCTCGTCTCCCTGGGAATGAAATCGAAGAGCGACATCTGGCCGGTGATCATCTCCTTGCTGTCGTAGGCCGCCTGGTCCATGATCGTCGGATAGACCTGCATCAGCTGCTTGCGGGTCGCCCCGAAGCAGTCGCAGGCCCCGGCCTTGATCAGGTTCTCGATCGCCCGCCTGTTCATCTCCTTCCCGTAGGTCCTCTTGATGAAATCGCGGATGGACTCGTAGGGACCGCCTTCGTTCCTCTCCCTGACCAGGGAGTCGATAACGCCCCGCCCGACCGCCTTGATCGCGTACATGCCGCAGCGGATCGAGCCGTCCTCCACGGTGAACCGGCCCTCCCCGGAGTTGACCGAGGGCGGCAGGATCCCGATCCCGGTGGCGCGGCAGTGCAGGAGGTATTCGGCACATTTCCCGGGATTGTCGATCACGGACGTCAGGAGCGCGGCCATGTACTCGACCGGGTAGTAGTATTTCAGGTACGCGGTCTGCACGGAGATGATCGCGTACGCGGCCGCGTGCGACTTGTTGAACGCGTACTTGGCGAAATCCGTCATCTCCCCGTAGATGCGGCCGGCGACGTTCTCCGGTATGCCTCTCGAGACGCAGCCGGGGACGCCCTGGGCTTCATTTCCGTAGATGAAATTCCGCCGCTCCTCCTCCATGACCTTCGCTTTCTTCTTCGACATCGCGCGCCGGACGAGGTCGCTCCGCCCCATGCTGTAGCCGCCGAGATCGCGGACGATCTGCATGACCTGCTCCTGGTAGACGATGCAGCCGTAGGTGGTCTTAAGGATCGGCTCCATGAGCGGCGTGTCGTAGGTCACGGATTCGGGGTGCTCCTTGCCGCGGATATACTTCGGGATAAAGTCCATCGGACCCGGCCGGTAGAGCGCGATGCCCGCGATGATATCCTCGAGGGAGTGGGGCTTCAGCTCTTTCATGAAGCTCTTCATCCCCGAGCTCTCGAGCTGGAAGACGCCCTCGCAGCGGCCCTTTCCGATCATGTCGAGCACGCCCTGGTCGTTCATGTCGATCCTGTCGATATCCAGCGGGCGGCCGCCCTCGTTGATGAGCCTCACGGCGTTCTGGATGACGGTCAGTGTCCGGAGGCCGAGGAAGTCCATCTTGAGAAGACCCAGCTCCTCGAGCGCCGTCATCGTGTACTGCGTCGTGATGGAGCCGTCCTGCGCCCTCGAGAGCGGGACGTACTCGACGACCGGACGGCCCGAGATCACGACGCCGGCCGCGTGCATCGACGTGTTGCGCGGCAGGCCCTCGAGCTTCTTCGCCATGTCGATGAGGTAGCGGACCTGCTCATTTCCCTCGTACTCGGTGCGCAGGTCCGGGTTCATCGCGAGCGCGCGGTCAAGCGTTATATTGAGTTCCTGGGGGACCATCTTCGCGATGCGGTCGGTCTCCGAGTAGGGCATGTCCAGCGCGCGCCCGACGTCGCGGATCACGGCGCGTGCCGCCATCGTGCCGAACGTCACGATCTGCACGACGTGGTCCCTCTTGTACTTTCTGACCACGTAGTCGATGACCTCCTGCCGGCGCTCGAAACAGAAGTCGACGTCGATATCGGGCATCGACACGCGCTCGGGGTTCAGGAACCGCTCGAAGAGGAGGGAATACCGGATCGGGTCCAGCGTGGTGATGCCCAGCGAATAGGACACGATCGAACCGGCGGCAGAGCCCCTGCCGGGACCGACGATGATCCCGTGGTCTTTCGCGAAATGTACGTAATCCCAGACGATCAGGAAATAGTCCACGAAGCCCATATCGCGGATCGTCTCAAGCTCGTAGTTCAGCCTCTCGGTGAGCTCGGGCCGCTTCTCCGCGTAGTCGTCCCCGTAGTTCCGCCTCATGCCCTCCTCGCAGAGCCTGCCCAGGTACTCCCAGGACGTGGACCCGTCCGGGACGTCGTAGGCCGGGATCTTCCTCTCGCCGAACGTGATCGTCACATTGCAGCGGTCCGCGATCCTCGCGGTGTTCTCGAGCGCCTCCGGGACATAGCCGAAGAGGGTTCTCATCTCCTCCTCGGACTTCAGGTAGTACTGCCCGCCCTCGTAGCGCATGCGGTCGGTGTCCTGGACCTTCCTCTGGGTCTGGATGCAGAGCAGGATATCGTGGGGCTCGGCGTCCTCCGCGCGCGTGTAGTGCACGTCATTCGTGCAGACGAGCGGAATCCCCGTCTCCTCGTGAATGCGGAGCAGAAGCGAGTTGACGTGCTTCTGTTCCGGGATGCCGTGGTCCTGCATCTCGAGGAAGTAATTTCCCTCCCCAAAAATCTCGAGGTGATCCAGGGCGGCCGCCTTCGCCCCCTCGTAGTCGTTGATCTCTATGTGCCTCGGAACCTCGCCGGCGAGGCAGGCCGAAAGCGCGATGATCCCCTCGTGGTAAGCCTTCAGGATCTCCCTGTCGACCCTCGGCTTATAGTAGAAGCCCTCCGTGAAGCCCGCGGAGACGATCCTCATCAGGTTGCTGTAGCCGGTATCGTTCTCGGCGAGCAGCACAAGATGATAATACCGGTCGTCAGAGGCGCCGGCTTCCTTGTCAAATCTGCTTCCCGGAGAAACATAGACCTCGCATCCGGGGATCGGTTTGATCCCCTGTGCGAGGGCTTCCTTGTAGAAATCAATGCATCCGTACATCACGCCGTGGTCGGTGATCGCGCAGGCCGTCTGGCCGAGCTCTTTCACCCTCGCGATGCACTCTTTAATCTTGTTGGACCCGTCCAGGAGCGAGTACTCCGTGTGGACGTGGAGATGAGCAAAGGCCATAAGCCGTTCAATACCTCCGTCTTGTGGACGCGAACTGTACGATCATGCCGAGAATCACGAGGAGCGCTCCGACCCCGAGGCGGACGAGCATCTCCGTCTGCGCGCTCCACCTGACCTTGATGAGGTGCTGGAAGAGCGTGTCGGCGAAGAGAAGGCCGCCGGCGACAGCCGTTGCGACGATGATCATCGGCTTCATATAGATCACGGCGAGGACCGCGAGGATCGCCGCCGCTACGAGTCCCGCGATCAGGGCGAACACCCGCTCGAGAGACGTATACTCCGTGAGGAGCGAATACACGGCGCCCCAGACGCCGAGAAGGACGATCAGGAAGATACCGACCTTGACCAGCCAGCCGGAGAGAATTGCGACAATGATCGCCGCGGCGAGGACGACGACGAGATCGATCGGGCTCTCCAGCTTCAGCATCTGGGCGATCATGCGGCCTCCGGCCGCCCCGGCGAGAAATCCGACGACCGCGGCAATCCCCCGCGAAGATTTATACCCGAAGAAGCAGCACACAAACGCGATGACGAGCGTGACGACAACCGCGATCATCGTCGTCATGTCCGTCGTAAGCGCGGGAACATTAAGATATGTGTTCAGCTCATTCAGAATGTTAACCATTGTGATATCCTCCACATCTCATATCATTTTGAATCCGCCGCCCGGCGGATATTGACCCCTCTTCATGCGGCAGATCCCGGTCCCTGCGTCCGCGCCGTCCGCGCTTCATATCAGCTCCCGGAGCCGCTTAAGCCTTCCCTCGCGAGAATCTTCCCGTCCGCGATCTCGACGAGCCTCTCCCTGTAGAGGTGGCCGACGGCCCGCTTGAACGCCGCCTTGGAGAGCCCGAAGACCTCCCGGATCCTCTCCGGGTCCGCCTTGTCGTCAAACGGCAGCTCTCCCCCGTACTGTCCCCGGATCACGGAGAGAACCGACTCCGAGTCCCCGCCGATCTCGAGGTAGGCCTTGTTTCTCGGCGTGAGGTCCAGCTTTCCGTCCTCCTTGACCCCAACCACCCGGAGCGACACGGCTTCGCCGACCCGGAAGCCCTTCTGGGCGTCTTTCTTCGGGATCATGCCCGAGTACATGTCGTCCACCGCCACGAACACGCCGAAATTGTCGGCGATCTCGTAGACCGTGCCCTGCACGGTGTCCTCCGCCCGATAGGGCGAATTCAGCTTCAGGTAGGGATAGAGCTTCATCGTGGCCGCGAGCCTCCCGCTCTTGTCCACGTAGAGCGCGGCGAGAATCTCATCCCCCTCGTGAATCTCCCCGGTCTGTTCCCGGAACGGCAGGAGGAGATCCTTCTCGAGCCCCCACCGGAGGAACGCGCCGATCTTCGTCATCTGCACCACCTGAAGGCGCCCGACCTGCCCGACCGTGATCAGCGGCTCCGCCGTCGTCGCGATCAGACGATCCGAGGAGTCCCTGTACACAAACACGCGGACCTCGTCTCCAACCCCGCTCCCCTCGGGGATCTGCTTCCCCGGAAGGAGGATTTCCTGCGGTGTCTGAGACGCCTCCGGCTCGCGGAGATACGCACCCTGGTCCCTGACGCGGGCGATCACCAGATCCTGATATTCACCGATCTTTATCATTGTAGCATACTCTCCATCATTTGGCACTCGCAACATGAGCGGGCACAGTTCCCGTAAAACGCGGTACAGATCCGCGGAACTTCTTCCCCTGTATCCGGGTTCCGCGTGATTTCTCACATAAACTCGACGACCGCGCAGGTCTCCCCGCCCTTCAGGTCCAGCGATACATAGATCCTGCCGCCGTCTCTTATAACCCTGGGATAGAGCGTCTCGCCGAGCATGCACTGCCTGACGTACTCCACGCGCAGCTCCCTGATCTCAAAATCCTCCGGGATATAAGCGCAGGCCATCTCGATGTACTGGAGATTGTTCACGTGCCGGTTCGTATCGATAAATGTCTCCGTAACCAGCACCGGCTTCCTCAGCTCCGGCTCCGCGTCCGGGAGGACGATCTTTCTCGGGGCATACTCCATGTCGAGCGGCTCGTCCAGCCTGATGACGTCCTTCTCCTCCGCGGGAACGCGGATCGGATGTCTCTCCTCCATGTCGTAGAAGACCCAGCGGGAATTCGCGACGGCGCAGAGGACCGGCTCCTGTGAACCGGGGCCGCCGCCTGCCGGGGACGCCCCGTCGTCCGGCGCCTCCTTGGGACCGGCGCCCGCAAATCCGGCCACCGAAACGCCCGTGCCCGTGCCCGCGTCCCGTAAAGGCCCGGCCGCGTCCGCGCGGAGCGGCATATTGCCCGACGCGGCGTCAGGCCTGTAGGGAACCGCGTAGAGCTCATAATTCCGGTCCCCCTCAAATCCGTGGAAGCGGTAGGGTATCGTCCGCGCCGTGACGACGCTCCCGAATCTCGGGAGACGGAGGATCTTCACCTGCCACGAGATGATGATCCACGCCCGCCTCTCGTTCGCCCAGACCGCCGGCCCCCGTCCCAGCGATTCGAGCTGAAAGACGCCACAGTCCTGGAAGCGGGTGATCATCGCAACAGGCGTCATCCGCATATCGGGCCCGATCTCCGAATATCTTACTCTCGATGAGAACTCATACATCTTATTACTCTGTCCTTTGTTTTAGTCAGCGCGGAGTCGGGCATCCCGTCCCGCGGCCGCCCGGCTCTACGCATCATACCATGAATTATGCATCCGTGGCAAAGAGCCCGGGCTCACATGACCCCGGTCACTTTCAGGAGCAGCAGGAACAGCACGAAGAGGATCACCGGCCTTGCAAGCTTCGCCCCCGACTTCATCGCGAGTCCGGCCCCGATATAGTTCCCGGCCATGTTGCAGGCCGCTGCCGCAGCTCCCAGGAGGAGCAGCACCTGCCCGTTGACCAGAAAGACCGCGAGCGCCGTGACGTTCGTCGTCAGATTGATCGCCTTCGTCTGTGCGTTGGCTTTCGCGATCCCCATCTTCGCGAACACGGTGAACGCGATGATGAGAAATGTCCCCGTCCCCGGCCCGTAAAACCCGTCGTAGATGCCGATCAGGAACGCGGCCGCCGACGAGATCAGCATGACGCGGCGCGCCGGCAGTTCCCTGCCCGGGCGGTCGCGGAAAAGATTCTTATTTAGAACGATAAATGCCGCGACCGGCAGCACCACGTAGAGCGCCTTCTCCAGGACCGAGGAGTCCACTCTGAGGGAGAGATTGGATCCCGCCCCGGACCCGGCCGCTGCGCAGACAATCGCGGGCAGCGCGAGCTTCCAGTCGATCAGCTTCTTTCTCTGAAACCGGAAAGCCGCGAGCGCGGTCCCGCACGTCGATGACATCTTGTTCGTCGCGATCGCGGCGTGGGGCGGAAGACCGGCGATGAGGAAGGCCGGCAGCGAGATCAGGCCGCCGCCGCCTCCGATTGCGTCAACAAATCCCGCCAGAAACGTCAGCGGGAGTACGATCAGAAACACTCTGAGATTCATTGTCACTCCGATGAAGCCTGGAAAAGCGGGCAGCCGGAGACGCCCGCGAAATCATAAACCTCATGCATTGTAAACCATACACGCCCTCTCCTTCAAGACAGGATTCCCGTTGCCAACGGAGAAAAATATCTCTACAATATTAACCGTACCCCCGGCGCCGTCGGGCGCCGCAGCACTTACGCACACGAAGGGACCCGAAATCATGAAGATCTGGATCACACGGCATGGCCAGACCCGCCTCAACAAAGCCCATCTCATGCAGGGCCGCACGGACGAACCGCTCAACGAGACCGGCATCCGCCAGGCCGGAGCCGCGCGCGAACTTGTGAAGGACGTCCGCTTCGACGCGGTCTACGCGAGTCCCTTAAGCCGCGCGGTCAGGACCGGCGCGATCATCGGCGGCGTGGACGAGAAGGACGTCATCATCGACCCGCGGATCATCGAGGCGGATTTCGGCCGCTTCGAGCAGAAGTACTATTACCTGCTCCCGCCGTCCATGGCCCTCTACTGGGCGCTCCCCGAGATCTTCCCGGCGCCGGCGACGGTCGAGACGATCCGCTCGATGGTCGAGAGGAGCTCGTCGTTCCTTCGGGATCTCGAACAGAAAGAGTATGAAAATGTCCTCGTCTCCTGCCACGGCGGCATCATGAGGGCGCTGACGGGCTGTATGACCGGCGCGAAGCGCGGGATTGTCTGGAGACCGAAGCCGAAGAACTGCGAGATCAGGGTATTCGAATCGGAGGGCGGGCGGAGATCGTATATAAAGACAATCCGCACCGTGTGACGGTACCCGGTGGAAACCGGCGCGAACACCGACGGAGCCATCAGGGAACAAAAGGCGGGGCCGGCGCGCTTCTTACACGCGCCGGCCCCGCCAGCCTCATAATTTCCGGATTATTTTCTCTGTTTACCCCTCGATCGCGATCGTCTTCTTCTCGGGGATCATCTTCTTCGGATCCTTCTTCGGAACCGTCAGCTTCAGGACGCCGTCCTCGAACTTCGCCTTCACGTCCTCTTCCGTGATCTGGTCCCCGACGTAGAATGTCCTGCTCATATTGCCGCTCCAGCGCTCCCTGCGGATCAGGCGGCCTTCCTTCTTCTCCTTGTCGTCGACCTTGACTTCTTTCGCGGCGGTGATGGTCAGGCAGCCGTTTTCAAGCTGGAGCTTCAGGTCCTCTTTGCGGAAGCCCGGGAGATCGATGTCCAGCTCGAAGCTGTCCTCGTGCTCTCTCACGTCGGTCTTCATGAGCCTGTCGGCGTGTCTGCCGTAAAGCCTGTGATCCGCCTGGCGGTTCATGCGGTCAAACATATGATCGAAGCCATCAAACCAATCATCCATCAGGTCTTCTCCAAAAATACTCGGTGCGTACAACATAGTTATGCCTCCTTTTATTTTCGGTTCAGGATGCTGTTCTGAACTGTGTTTTTTTATCCTGTCGGGAGCTTCTGTCTTCTTTTCTCCCGACGATTATGTTATAGCACTCTTATTAGCACTCGTCAATATCGAGTGCTAATAATTATTGTGAAGATTGTGTGAACGCGTCATATTGTCAAATGCGGCGAGCAGAGCCTTCGTGCTCGCGTTGACGACGTCCGTGTCGATTCCCGCTCCAAAGCAGAGACGGCCGCCCTCTTCCTTTATGCCGATATAGGAGATGGCCGCGCTGCTGAACCCCTCCCCCTCCAGGCTGTGCTGGGCGAAGACTTCCATGGTATAGTCGCGGCCGCTGAATTCTTTCAGGGCATTGCTGACGGCGCTCAGGGAACCGTTCCCCTCCGCGTCCGTCTCTGTCCTCGTTCCGTTCCTTTCGAATGTGACGAGAGCCTTCACCGCGCCGTTCTCCCGCCGGAATTCCATATCCCTGATATCGATGGCGGGGACGATGTCGAGATAATTTCTCCGGAAGATCCGCGCGATCTCCTCCGGCATCAGTTCCCGGTGCTCCCTGTCGGAGATCTCCTTGCAGGCGGCGCTGAACTGTGCCCGCAGCTTATCCGGGAGAACGTATCCGCAGGCCTGTTCGAGGATAAAGCCGATTCCGCCCTTGCCGGACTGGGAGTTGACCCGGATCACGTCGGCGTCGTAACCCCTCCCGATATCCGAGGGATCGATCGGAAGGTATGGGACATTCCACCGGACCTGCCGCTTTTCGGCCCGCCAGCGCAGGCCTTTCGCGATCGCGTCCTGGTGGCTTCCCGAGAAGGCGGCGAAAACCAGGCTCCCGGCATAGGGGGCGCGCTCGCCGACATGCATGCGCGTACATTTTTCATATTCGTCCACGAGATACGGAAGGTTCGAGAGATTGAGCCCGGGATCCACGCCGTGCGAGTACATGTTGAGGGCGAGGGTCACGATGTCGACATTTCCGGTCCGCTCCCCGTTGCCGAAGAGGGTCCCCTCCACCCGCTCCGCGCCGGCGAGCAGCGCGAGCTCCGCATCGGCGACGCCCGTCCCGCGGTCGTTGTGCGGATGCAGGGAGAGTGTCACGTATTCGCGGTATTTCAGGTTCCTGTGCATGTATTCGACCTGGCTCGCGTAGATGTGGGGCAGGCTCATCTCGACCGTGGCGGGCAGATTGATGATGACTTTATTGTCCGGCCCCGGCTCGAGGACGTCGAGCACGGCGTTGCAGACCTCGAGCGCGTACCCGGGCTCCGTCCCCGTGAAAGACTCCGGCGAGTACTCGAACCGGAAATGCCCCTCGTACTCGGCCGCCAGCTTCTTCACGAGCTTCGCCCCGTCGACGGCGATCTTTTTGACCTCGTCCCGGTCCATCATGAAGACCTGTTCGCGCTGGACCGCGCTGACGGAGTTATAGAAATGGATGATCGCTGAGGAAGCGCCCCTGCAGGCCTCGAAGGTCCTCCTGATGACGGGCTCCCTGCACTGCGTCAGCACCTGGATCGTCACGTCGCCGGGGATCAGGCGGTCCTCGATCAGCCGCCTGATGAAGGCGAACTCGGTCTCGCTCGCCGCCGGGAACCCCGCCTCGATCTCCTTAAAGCCGACGTCGAGGAGCACCCGGAAGAACTCCAGCTTCTCTTCCAGGTTCATCGGGATGACCAGGCTCTGGTTGCCGTCTCTCATGTCCACGCTGCACCAGACGGGAGGCGCCGTCACGCGGTCCCTCTCTGCCCAGCCGCGGTTGTCCCCCGGCGGCTGGTAATACCCTGGCCGATACTTTCCTGTGTCCATCATATTCCGCTCTCCTCTGTAAGCCGTCCGTTTCCCGATCCCGGAAAATGAATCCCGGAAATGAATCCCCGAAAATAAATCCCCGGAAAAAAGAAATCCGAAAAAAAGAATCCCGGAAAACATCAGCCTTCCGGGATCTTTCGAGCTGGGCTACAAGGATTCGAACCTTGAAATGACGGAGTCAGAGTCCGTTGCCTTACCATTTGGCGATAGCCCAATAATTGCGACAGGAGATAGTATAGTCGATCCTGCCGCAAATTACAAGAGTTTTTTTATATTTTCTCCGCCTGTCACAGCTCCGTTAAAAATGACCTCAAAAGGCGGTAGATCCTCTCCTGCCCGGCCGCGTTCGGATGCAGCCCGTCCGGGGCATACCTCTCCCTCAGGAAATCCACGGCCGGCTGAATCCCGCTCAGCGTGTAGAGATCCAGCACCGGAAGCGCGTAATAAGCCGCCACCTCCCTGATGATCCGGACATAGTCCCCCAGAGTTCCGACGTTTCTCAGGCCCAGCCCGTTCACGGTCTGGTGCTCCGCCGCCGAGTGGAGCGGCGTCATGACGACGATCTCCGAGCGGGGATACTTCTCCAGCAGGTCCTCATACAGGTTGTGGAGCGCCCCGTAAAATGTGTCGTCCCGCCGGCTCTCCATCCTCCCGAGCGGCGCGTCCCCGTGCCCGTAATCGTTGGTTCCCCCGAACACGACGACGACGTCCGCGTCGGGGTCCATGGACGGGACGCGGGACCGGAAATACTGATCCCACTTCGGATCCGGCGAGGGCTCCACCCTCTGCTTCGCGATGCGCGTCCCGCTGATGCCGTAGCCCCTGGCGATCACCCCGTCCTCGATCGCGAGGCGTCTCCAGTAGACGTCGTCCGGGTCATCGAGCCCGTAGCCCTTCGTGATGCTGTCGCCCAGAAAATTCGCTTTCAATCCTCTCAGTATCATATCGTATCGCTTCCTCTTTCCTGAAGTTCCCTGACTGCCTCGTCGATCCGGAAGAAGATCATTTTCCCGGAATCGGATTCCTCCGGCCGCTCCTCCCTCCTGATCAGCGGGATCCAGGATTTCTCTTTCATGTAGGTGATGAACTCCCCGTCCGGGTCACGCGCTCCGGCGATCACCGAGTAGGGGCAGTACATATAGAAGCCGCACATCTGATTGTCCGCCATGCGGATGCCCGCGATGAGACGGACCAGGAACCTGCGGAGCTCCGCCCGGTCCCGAATCCCCTCAAGAAGCCCGGTGAGAGTGCTTCGCGGATCCGCGCCGCCGCGGGCGGCCTCGTCTTCGGCCATCCTGAGGATATGTCCGCGTATCGCCTCGGAGCCGCCCGCGGTCTCCGCCACGCGGGAGCGGAAGGCTTCGAGCCCGCCGTTCTCTTCGGAAGCCAGCTTCCTCAGCGCCTCCATGGCTGCCATGTCCAGCTTTCCCGAGCTGTACAGGACTCCGTCCCCGCCGGCGGCGGTTTCCTCCGGCATCTCATCCTCCATGTCCCGTACCGGGATCCACGTGATGTCGATGACGCAGTACAGCTGGTACATGCATTTCATCAGCTCCACCGCCCGGTCGTCGAACGGGTCCTCCAGAATCTTCCCCGCCCCGGGGACAAACTTCTCCGTGCAGAGCCGCCTGGCCTCATGGAGTTCCATTCCGTCCGCGACCGCCTTCTTCACCTCGGCCTGGAACTCCCTCGGCTCCTGGAAGAGGAACATTGCGACGCGGCGGATCTCCTCGCCGGACACCCTGCCCGAGACGGGAACCGCGATCGTGTCGATCGTGTGGAGCCTTGAGATCATCGCTATCTTCGCGAACGTCTCCGTTCCCTCCCGGTCCGCCGCCGTAATCTGGGGCGGAATGAGGACAAGGTCGGCCCCTGCCTCTGTCAGCCGGGCGGCATCCGTCTCCGGGTCTTCCGGCGCGGGATTGCCGTCGGGCAGGAAGCAGCCGCCGGCGAGCCAGACCACACGGTCCGCCCCGGTGATGCCGCGCACTCTGTTCAGGTATTCCCGGCACCTGCCCCGTTCGCGCGGGAAGCAGTCCGGCACAGCTGCGATCTTCATGGCTATTCCTCCTCGTTCCGGGGATCAGTCCGCCTCCTCAAACGGATACAGAAGCCCCCAGCTCCTTCTCAGCTCATCGCAGGTCTCAAGCACCTGCCTCGTCTTCTCCCACGTCATGACGGGGGACTCCTTTATCCCCTCTCTCAGGCAGTCATTGACATGTTCTATCTCAAACTGATAGCCCTCGTCTTCGATTCCGGGCACCCTCTGCGGCACCGGCCGCGCGATCGTCCTCGTCCCCGCCGGTGAAATGATCTCCGCCGACGTCGGCTTCCAGAACACCGGCATAACGATCCTGCCCAGCGTCCCGAAGATGGTCGCCGTGTCGGGGATATTCGCCCCGACCCCGCTCGTCATCACCGCGAGCGCGCCGCCCTTATAGCCCGCGACGTATCCCGCCAGGTCGTCCACAAGACGGGATGGCTGACTCCCGTGGGAAATGTCCCCGCTCTCTCCCGGATCTCCCTCGCAGCAGGCATTCGCCCCGGCGCTCCCGCTTGTGAAGACCGTTCCGTCCTCCCGCCGCAGCGCCGAGAGACCCGTGACTGCCTCCGGTTTCCCGCCCAGGATCATCTCCGCGAAGTGGAGGTTGTAGACTCCGACGTCCAGCAGGCCTCCCCCCGCCCTGTCCGGGTCGAGAAGCCTGGTCGTCTCAGCCGTCGCCCCCTCGCCGACCCGGAAAGAAAATGCCGACTGAAGCATCCTGACCTCCCCGATCTCCCCGGAGTCAATGATCCGGGCGACTTCGGGGATCAGCGGGAAGAAGCGGGTCCAGACGGCCTCCATGAGAAAGACATCCTCCTGCTTCGCGCAGGCCGCCAGAAGATCCCAGTCCTCCGCGGTCACGCACGCCGGCTTCTCGACGAGGACCGCCTTCCCCGCCCGCATGGCGGCAAGCGCGAGGTCCCTGTGCGCGGTGTGGGGGACGGCAACATAGACGGCGTCGATATCCCCGCGCGCGAGCAGTTCTTCATAGCTCAGTGCCTCCGGAATCCCGTATGTCCGGGCGGCGGCTTCGGCGGACTCCCTCGTGCGGGACGCAACCGCCGCGATCTCCGAACCGGAGACCTGCATGGCGCCCTTAATCCAGCGGTTCAGGATCCCTCCCGCTCCCAGAACTCCCCAGGTGATCTTTCCGTTTTTCATATCAGGGTCCTTTCCGGTCCGCATACCGCGCAACCCGTGCGGAACATCCTCATACCGTCGCCCTTATCTTAACAAAAAAGAGACCCGCGCGGGAAAATAATTTCCCGCCGCGGATCCCCGGATTTCCTCTTAATTAAACCTGTCGGAACGGATAAAAAGCGCCCCGTCACGATAAAGGTCTTCTTATGGGTTCTTTATGCGTACTGAGTATAAATATAGAAATAATTGCCCTGGATGACCTGGCTTCTTCCGTATTTGGACTTCGTCGCAATCTTTACATAGTAGTTCACGTACTTCTGGAACTGGCTTCCCGCGAACGAGCTGACGACTGTCGAAAGAGTGGACGCCCCGACAGACTTGACCCTCTTATAGCCGGACGAAGATGACTTGGAGAGGTAGACGTCATACCCTGTAGCTCCAACGACTTTACTCCAGGGGATGCGGACACGGTTGCCGCTGAGCAGGGTCATATTGCCGATAATCGGTCCCGGAACCACGTTCTTCTTGACCCAGGGTCCGAAATAGCTCTTGCCGTCCAGCTTGATGTACGCGCGCACCCATGCCTTCAGAACCCTGTTGTACTTGGCAAATGAGCTGAGGCTTACCCTGTTCGTGCCGCCGAGTGATTTCGAGTAGACAGTAGAGCCGCTCTGCGTCTTGAGGAGGATCTGGCTGTTGGCATTATAATCTCCGGAGGGCATTCTCCAGGAAGCCTGGAAGCCTTTCTGATTGCTTCCGAAATTGTACTTGAATCCGGTAATCTTTCCCGGAGCCGTAGGAATCCTGATCGGGCTTGTGTAGTACATGTAGTTTCCGCTGCTGTTGTAGCAGTAGAGGTTTACATAGTAGTACTTCGTCGAGCCGAGATTCTTGATCGTATAAGTCTTGGTGCTTCCCGACAGCGACGCTGTGTGATTGAGGTCACTTGAATACCTGCCCCACTTGACCTGGATACGGCTGTTGTAACCGCTCGGAATCGTCCAGTTCAGCTTGATCGAGTGCTGAGATACCTTCACGCTCGTAATTTCCGCGCTTACCGCGCACGCGGAGATGATAAACATCACTGTCGCGATCAGCGGAAGAAGTATGTGTCTCATCTGCTTTTTCATATGCCTGCTTCTCCTTTCAGATCTTTCAGCTTTTCAGCTTTTCTGCTCTCTGTCCCTTTACTCCCCCGACATCTCCGCATCTTGAGCCGCTCTGCCCGCCCGCTTTCCGGTTCTCCAAACCCCTTCGTCCTTCAACTTAATCGTTTGAAATTCCACCCTTTGCAGACAGGCACAATCCGCTTTCATTGCGAAAATGTGAACGAATTGTGACTTTACATTACAAATATAACAAACATGCGACACAGTTGCAAGACCGGTCATTCAAAAAGTATACTGTTATAATGAACGAAACACCGAAATTTCTGCGAAAGTTTTTAGTGAAAGGACTGTTCCGCCCATGATACGCCTCTCGGACTGGCTCAGACAAACCTGCGGCGAGAAGATCTACCGTCTCTCCCTCTCCTCCGGCTGCACCTGCCCCAACCGGGACGGCACCGCCGGCTTCGGCGGATGCACCTTCTGTTCGGAGGGCGGCTCGGGAGACTTCGCCGCCCGGGCGGACCTTCCGCTCGGGGAGCAGATCAGGGAGGCGAAGAAGCTCATTTCCGGGAAGACGGACGCGAGGAAGTTCATCGCGTATTTCCAGTCATTTACGAACACATACGGAGATGTCCGGGTCCTCGAACCCCTCTACACCGAAGCGGCATCGCGCAACGACGTCGCGTTCCTCTCGCTGGGCACGCGGCCCGACGCGCTGCCGCCGGAGATCATGGAGATGCTGGTCCGCCTCTCCCGGATCAAACCGGTCTGGATCGAGCTCGGCCTCCAGACCTCGAACGACCGGACGGCCGAGGCATTTCACAGAGGATATCCGCTCCGGGTCTTCGACGACGCCTACCGCAGGCTGAAAGACGCGGGTCTCTCCGTTGTCGTCCACGTCATCTTCGGGCTGCCCGGGGAGGATCGCGGGGATATGCTGGAAACCATCCGCTATCTCGCGGGGCTTGAGCCCGCCCCCGACGGCGTCAAGATCCAGGCGCTGCAGGTCCTTAAGGGCACGGAGCTCGGACGGAAATACGAAAGAGAGCCGTTCCCCCTTCTGACTCTGGAGGAATACAGCTCTCTCATCGTTGAAAGTATGAAGATCCTGCCCGACGATATCGTCCTTCACAGGATGACCGGGGATGGCCCCCGGCGGCTCCTCATCGGGCCGAAGTGGTGCCTCGACAAAAAGCGGGTGCTGAATACGCTGAACCGGGCGCTGCGCGAGGCGGGCATGTGAGCCCTTCGCTGTCTTCACCCCGGCCGGCGGCAGAAAGCTCCACCGCTTCACGCCCGCGGCTTTCTCAGCGACTCCGGTGACACCACGATATTCGGGCAGTCGAAATTCTCGCGGATCTTTGCGGGCTGCGCCCATCTGATCGCGTTCGAGATGATCTTCAGCACATGCGGGTTGTGGTAGGACGGGCTCGTCTCATGTCCGGGCTGGAAATAGAAGATCTTCCCGTATCCGCGCGTCCACGTGCAGCCGGACCTGAAGACCTCGCCGCCGCTGTACCAGCTGATGAAGACCGTCTCGTCCGGTTTCGGGATGTCGAAAGGCTCTCCGTACATCTCCTCCTCGATGAGATCGACCGATTCCGGAATTCCCTCCGTGATCGGGTGCGCCGGCGCCGCGGTCCAGATCCTGCAGAAGTCGCCCTCGCGCCATTTCAGGGTTCCGGACGTCCCGAGCAGGTACACGAACGGCTTCGACTGGTGCGCCGAGTGAAGCGGAATAAAGCCCATCCCGGCCTGCACCCTCCTCACGACGCGGTACGCGATCTCGTCGGGTACCATCCTGTGCGCGATGTGCGCCCACCAGATCAGGACGTCCGTCTTCTCCAGGAGCTCCTCCGTGAGGCCGCACTCCGGCATGAAGAGATTGACCGACGTCACCTCGAACTCAGGGTCCTTTCTCAGATACTTCGCGAGCGTCTCCATCAGGCCGTCTGGGTACTGCCTCCTGATCTTCTTCGTGCTCTCCGGAATCCACTGCCTGAATCCCTCGAGCTGTCCCTCCGGAACCTGAGCCTCAAATTCCGGGGTCATCTGCCCCGACTCCTGGACATATTCGTACCAAATCGTAACGCGAATCATAATTCCTCCGTATCGGACATTTCCCGCTCAGTCGCTATATACCGAAAATCATTTAATCCTTATCAATGGTCCGGAATCAGA
>CACYEN010000048.1 GCA_902773435.1 uncultured Lachnospiraceae bacterium
CCGGAGACCGTCACGATCCGGTACGGCTCGTCCTCCTTGAATCCGACGTTTTCCGCGTGCCGAAGGACGTCCTCTGCCTCCCGTCCCTCCATGCCTCTCTGCATCAGATCGCTGAAATATCTCGCTTCCAGCACAAGATCCGCGTCCGCCTGTTTTCTGGTCAGACTGTTCACCAGCCGGTTCTGTCTCTGTTCCTTTTCTATGTCGAGTTTCAGCTTCTTCAGCGCGCCGGTGAATTCCTCCTCATCCACCGGCTTCAGGATATAATAGAATACACCGTAGCGGACCGCCTCCTTGGCGTAGGCAAAGTCGCTGTGTCCCGTCAGGAAAATGACGTGGATCGGGATGTTCTCTTCGCGCAGCTGTCTTGTGAGCTCAATCCCGTTCATGCCGGGCATCGCGATGTCCACAACGGCAAGATCATAGCGACCGCTCCGGATCGCCTCGAGCGCGGAGGCCCCGTCCACCGCCTCGTCGGGAATGCCGTATCCGAGCGATTCCCAGTCGAAGCCGAGACAGATTCTTTTTCTTATGAGGAGCTCATCGTCCACTACCAGTACTTTTATCATCGCTTTGTACCCGCATGACTGCCCGGCAAAAAAGGCCGGGGGTGCTGCCCTGTCCGCTTCATCGCTGCTCCGGAAGCTCAATCCGGATCCGGGTGCCCTCCGGGACGACCGGAATCCGGATCCCGTATTCCTCCCCGAAGTACAGCTTCAGCCGGTCGTCCGTGTTCCGCAGGCCGAAGCTCTCCATGCGGAACTCGCCTTCCTCGCCCTTCAGGATCTGCTCGCCGCGCTCGCTGTCGATGCCGCACCCGTTGTCCTCCACGTCGATACACAGCCGGCTGTTTTCAATCCATGCATGCAGACGGATCAGCCCGCCGGCGCTCATGTTCTCGAAGCCGTGATGTATCGCGTTCTCCATGATCGGCTGCAGCGTCAGCTTGCAGATGCTGCAGTCCTCCGTGCCGTTCTCCAGATTCATCTCGTACTCGAACTGGCCGGGATGGCAGATCTTCATGATCTCCAGATAATTCACCGTGATTTCGACTTCTTTGGAGAGCGGTATGATCTCCCGTCCCTTGTTGAGAACGCCCCGGTAGAAGCCCGACAGAAGCTGCAGCGTTCTCACGGCGGTTCTGGTGTCGTTCATATAGATGAGCCCGATGACGCTCTCAAGGATATTGTAGAAGAAATGCGGCGTCATCTGCAGCTGGAGCATGGACATCTCCGCCTCCCGCTTGAGCTCCTCCTTTTTCACGATCTCGGACATCAGCTCCTCGGTGTGGTCCACCATCCGGTTGAATTCATTCGCGAGGACGCCGATTTCTCCTCCGTCCTTCACGGAGACGCGCTTGCTGTAATTGCCCTGACCGATTTCAACGGCGGCGTCGGTAATCTTTGAGAGCGGTTTTGTGATCGAGCGGATCAGGAACCGGATCAGGATGAAGGAACCGATGCTGACGAGGAGGGCGATCACGATCAGCGAGATCAGGTAACTCCGGATGGTCTCCTGGTACCCCTCCCTGCTGATGCGGCACGCCAGGATCCACTTTCTGTCGGCGTAGCGCTCAAGAAAATACCAGGCGTCCGGCTCTTCCCGGATCGCCATCTCGTCGTTCAGGTCTCCGTAGGGAGAATACCAGGGCTCGGAGGCCGTCGTGCGGTACAGGGCGTCCCGGTCCGCGGAAGCGATCACCATGTCGTTGAAAATGATCTCGATGCTGGTCGTATCGTTCATCACCGTGCGGTAGAGATCGACGATGACGGTATAGGGAATCTCGATCTCGATCACGCCGATCATTTTTCCGCTGTTAAGGCCGTACACCTTCTGGCAGTAGCTGATGCATTCCTCAAAATAGTTCCTGTTCTGCTTCCGCCAGGGACTGGTGTGAAGACCGGTATAGACCGTCCTGCGGTCTGACGACATGAAGGACGAAATCCTTTTGTATTCGGCGCTGTAGGTCGCGTCGTTCCGGACCAGGGACTGGTTGACATAACAATTTCCGTAGAGATCATAGAACGCCAGGGTGCCGTAGATATCCTTCTGGCCGATGTAGCTGTCGATCACCTGCCGGAGCACCGCGTACTTCTCGTGGCGCCGCACGATATCGAAATCGGAGGTCGGGTTGTCCTCCCCCAGCAGCTTCTGGCAGCTTTCCCCGACAAGGACGGTGACGGCGTCATTCTGGACCGCGTCGAAAAACATATCCATCTTTTCAAAGATGAGATCGATATCCTTCTGGGTGGAGATCACCATGTCGCTGCGCAGGTTGCGCTGCATCGTAACGAAGATGCTGCTCACAAATCCGGCGATCGTGACGATCATCAGGCTTGTGACAACAATGATGATACGCTCGGCGACAGAACGCCGGTAAAACTTGTCCTGGAGCTTTTTATACCATTTCATATCATTTCTGATCTCACGGAGGAAGTGTGTCCCTGTTCCCTGTCTCCATTAAAGCACATCCGGTCACCACCGTCACGCATCACCTGCCGGCTGACCCCGTTCTTTGGGAAGCAGGAAAGGAAACAGGCCGCTCCCGTAGCGCAGCAGCACCATCAGGGCGCAGACGCCTGTCGGAGCGGCCGATCTCCGCCGAAAAATGCGTGATGGTTCCCGAATTGACGACCGCCGCGAAGAAGGTGCCGGCGGAGAAGAAGGGGGACACCAGCCCGATCGCCTCAAAGGCCTGAATTCCCACCATATGGGCCGCCACGATGGAGTCGATCAGCGACACAACAAATGAAACCACCTCGACGATGATAGACGCAAACAGAATGGAATGGTATTTCTTATAGAGAAATACGGGAAGTCATAATACTATTGCCGCTGAAATGAAAAGCGGGACCAGAGTCAAGGCGCAAATCCTGTCGGATGTGCGGTTGCTCTGAATCCC
>CACYEN010000049.1 GCA_902773435.1 uncultured Lachnospiraceae bacterium
CCCGATTCCTTGAGATTCAGCGCGTGGGCGTGGCCCTGGGAGCCGTAGCCGATGATCGCGATCTTCTGCCCCTCGAGAAGGGACGGATTGCAGTCTTCCTGATAATAGATCTTTGCCTGTGCCATGATTGTGTACTCCTCCTTATAAAAATGTTTCCATATACACCTTTGCGTGTAATCCGTTGTAACGTTCCCTGCCCGGACGGATCAGAGATAGACGACGTCCCCGCTGCCGCGCGAAAGCCCGGTGATACCGGTTCTCGCGATCTCCGCGATCTCATAGTCCCCGAGCATGTCGATGAGCGCGGAGAGCTTGGACTGGCCGCCCGTCAGCTCGATGATAAGGGAGTCCTTCTGGACATCGACGATGTTGGCGCGGAAGATATCGGCGATCGCGATCACGTCGCGCCTCGTCTTCACGTCCGCCATCACCTTGATCATGATCAGCTCGCGGACGACGGAGCTGTCTCGCTCGAGGACCTTGACGTCCCTGACGTCCTCCTGCTTGCGGAGCTGCGCGACAATCTGGCGGAGGACAAGGTCGTCTCCCCTGCTGACGATCGTCATGCGGGAGAATCTCGGGTCGGCCGTCACACCGACCGTAAGACTGTCGATATTGTAGGCTCTTCTCGAGAACAGGCCGGCAATCCTCGACAGGACTCCGGCGGTGTTGTCAACAAGCAGGGAAAAAATAATCGTATCCATCAGGTCTCCTTCCCGGAATTGTCCGGCGGGTTCTCTCATGCCTCTTCGGCTCCCGCCGGGGAATATTGGTGTTATTTTACCTCAGAATCGTCAATCTGAAAAGAGTGCGCTTAAGAACAGTCCGCAATTCCCGATATTCTGCGATCCGCAGGCGACTCCGGCGATAAGGTCGCTCGTTCCCGTGATGCTCGCCGACTCCCAGACGCCGCTCCCCTTGAGCGACACGCCGAACACCGCAGGATCCCCGGTTCCCTCCTTGAGGCCGACCGTGATGTCGCCCTCTTCCTGCACCCCGGGCCCCTTCGCCGTCACGAAGCGGTCCTCCGGGATTCTCCATTCCTTCACCTCGGGGAGAGCGCCGAGATCCTCGAGATAGGCGGTCCCCGCGAAATAGTGGAACGATTCCTCGGTGCCGATGATGAGATCGACGTCGCGGGCAGCCTCGTGGACCTGGAGCGACATGATGTCCGACACCTGGTCCCGGTTGTGCCCGCTGGTGATCGTGATCAGCTCCCGCCTGGATGTGAGCCCCAGGACTTCCCGCATCTTCTCCTCCAAGGCATCCTTCTCGTACTCATCCAGGATGTCATCGTACACGAACACGGTCAGCGCGTTGATGTCCGCCGGCTTCAGGATCTGGACGAGTGTGTAGATCAGGAAAAACACGATCGCGGCGGCGATGAGCGTCGGGACGAGATAGTATTCCCTGTAATGCTCCAGTTTTTCTTTCCGCGTCATCGTCTTCCAGCGGCGCTTCTCTATCGCGCGGTCCTCATCGACCATAGTTCCGCTCCCCTTTCAGTCCTCACTCTGCCTGCCGGTGTCCGGCAGGATCCCATATTCCGTCGCCCGTCCCTCTTTATTCTTTTCAAAGTTCCGCATCGAGTCCCGCCTCGCCGGCGAGATACTGGATGAACTGCTGGGCGCACCTTCCGGAGATTCCCCCGTGCGCGATCTCCCACTTGTTCGCCTCCGCGAGCAGCTGCTCCTCCGACATGCGGATGTCCGGATATCTGGCCGCGAGCTCGGTCACGATCCGGTTGAACTCCTTCGGGGAAGGCCTGAAGTAGCCGATCTGGACACCGAACCTTGCCGCGAGGGACAGCTTCTCGGAGACCGTGTCCGTCCTGTGGAGCTCGTCGTCCCCGTCCCGCTTGTCCTTCCAGGTCTCCCTGATCAGGTGTCTCCGGTTGGACGTCGCGTAGATCACGATATTGTCGGGTTTCGTCTCGATTCCGCCCTCTATGACGGCTTTCAGGTACTTGTACTCCGTCTCGAATTCCTCGAACGAGAGGTCATCCATGAAGATCACGAACCGGTAGTTCCTGTTCTTGATCTCCGAGATGATCTCCGACAGGAAGCGGAACTCGTGCCTGTAGACCTCGATCATTCGAAGGCCCCGGTCGTAGTACATGTTGAGGATGGCCTTGACGCTCGTGGATTTCCCGGTCCCCGCGTCCCCGTAGAGCAGGACGTTGTTCGCCTCGTGGCCGCTGACGAACGCCTCAGTGTTGCGGATCAGCTTCTCTTTCTGCGGCTCGTAGCCGATCAGGTCGTCCAGCACGACGTCACTTGTCGCCGTGATCGGAACGAGCAGCTCCGGTCCGTCCGCGTCGATGCGGAAAGCCTTGTTGAGCCCGAACTTGCCCACGCCGTACTGTTTATAAAAATCGGTGACAATGCGGTACATCCCGGAGACGGAGTCCGTGTTCTCGATGGCCCGGCTCAGTTCCTGCACTTTGTCGCTGACGCTCTTGTTGAAGATCCTCTCCTTCTTGCCCACCGCCCTGTAATTGCTTATCACGGAGAAGCAGTCGATCCCGAGTTCCTTCTCGATCCCGCTGAAATCATAGCGGAACAGGCTGAGAAAGATCGAGAAGTCATTTTCGGCAAAATGGTTCACCGTCCCCTCGTTCGCCCCGACTTTTTCGGAGACGAGCGTGAACGGGGTTTCCGTCGTGGCCAGGAGGAACGCGAGGTAGTTGTGCCAGAGATTCCTGTCGAAACCGTAGGTTGTGGCAAGATCGAGGAGGCGGTTGATCTCGTCGAGGATCTCCCCGGTCAGTTCATCTTTCCCGCATCCTCCCTCATAGAAGCGCCGGAAGATATCCGAGAGGCGGAACAGGATGCTGTCCCTCGGAATCTTCCTGTAGATAATGAGTTTCGATGTGAGTCTGTACATGGATACTCCTCCGTATACTCTGTATGGGGCTGCGCGCGGCATTTTCGCCGGCCGCCGGGTCATCCGTAATTCACAGAGAGAAGTCGAAGTCCCCGGAAGCCCCGGCCTCGTGCTTCTTCCTGAGGGCGTAGGCGGCCATGCCCGGAAGCCCCGCCTCGTTCAGGTATCTCACCGCGTACTCCGCGGTCTCTCCCTCGAGGAATCCCTCCTCCCCAAAGGCGGTCAGCAGGTCCATATCCCGGTTCGCGGCGGCAATCCGCACGACGTCCTCCGCATGGCTTCCGATCATCTCCCTGTAGGCGGCGGCCCTCTCCCCTGGCAGGTCGCAGGGCATTCTGAGCCTCGCGAGCATCATCTCGATCCGGTCCCTGTCCGGGACCCACGCGCCGAGCATCCCGTCGTAGGATGAAAAATCGTAGTACTTCGAGTTTCTTCCGAACCCGCGCAGAAGGTCCTTGAGCAGGTAGGCGTTGCCGGACGGAAATACCGCCCCGAACTCCCCTCCCCGGGCCCGGATCTCCCTGAGCGGGCATCCGAGGAACGCGTCGGGCGCGATCGAACTGAGGGTCCCGGGAAATGTGATGATCCTGGCCTTTCTTCCCGAAAATGCCTCCCTCCCGATCTCCTCCGTGTCCCCGGGCAGATCGATCTCCTCCTCATCACCGAACCAGCGGATGATCTTCACGCCGTCGCCGCGCTCGATAAGGGCATTCTTCGTCCTCTGAAACCGCGCGTTTCCGGGAGCGACGGTCACATCCGTGATCCCGCTCTCGGCGGAATACTGGTTGCGGTTGTTTGAGAACAGCCCTTCCCCGACCTCCGTGAGGGAGGCGGGGAGATGGATCGTCCGGAGGGAGCGCCTGCCGTCGAACACGCCCATTCGGATCGAGCGGGTTCCCTCCCGGACGGCATAGGTCTCAGGCGTGTCGAGGGAATTGACCGCGATCAGCTCGTCACCCCGGTACAGGCCGTAGCCGTCCGTGGAGAACGTACGGTTGTCCCCGTGGACAAGGACCCGGCACGGGAGCGTCTCGGGCGACCGGATCTTCCTGAGCGTGGACGGGATGAAGAGATTCTCGATCCCCGAGCCGAGAAGGCAGTCCTCCCCGAGCTCCTCGACTCCCTCCTCCAGGATCAACTCCTTGAGTTCGATGCAGAGTTCAAAGGCGTGCGGAAGAATCTTTTTCACCGTGCCGGGAACACGGATCCTTCTCACACCCTCTCCTCCCGAGCGAAACGCGTAGCTGCCGACAGCCGTCACCGGGAGTTCCCCGATCCGGTCCGGGATATCGACATTTTCCGAATCGCCTGTGAACTGTGTAATCGTGACCTCCCCGGACTTCTCGCTGTACCGGAAAGGAATCGTGGTTCCTGCCATAGTCAGTCACTGATCTTTCTGATCTTCATCATCAGCTCGCGGTTGCGCTCATAGAGCATGAACCGCTTCTGGTAGCGGAAATACTCCGGGGATTCGTGGGAAGCCAGGAAATTGGCGGAGTTCTCGTTGACCGTGAGCTCCGTGACGACCGCGAGCATCTCGCCCGCGTCTCCGAAGCAGTTCTCCACGAAGCAGAACAGGTTCCGGAGGTGCTCCTCCGCCCTTCCGGCAGACTCCCTGAGCGTGGCAACCTTCTCCGCGTAGAGCCCCTTTATGATCCCGAATGAGGCCTCGCCCGGTCCGCCGCTTCCCGCCCCGCCGCCGGCCAGCCGGACCCTGCGGGCGCATTCTTCGGTGAACTCCCCGATGAACTGGGCCCTCCTCCTTCTCGCCGGGGTCACGCCGTGCCCGGCCTCCTCGCGGTCAAGTTCCGCGCGGACATTTTCAGCCGCCTCCTCCAGCATGGAAAGGGCAGACGCGCCGGTTTCCGCGGAGCTGTCCCTGACGTCCGCGAGAATGCCGTGGAGCTCCTTCATCGCGTCCTCCGTCTCGGCGCAGGCGGAGAGCTCCGGGACCATCGCCTCAAGAAGCAGCTCCGTCACCGTGAGCCGCTCGTCGAAACCGGCGGATTTTGCCCTGTTCTCGATCTCGTCCCCGGCAGTGCCGGCCAGGATATCCCTGATCCTGTAGTCACTCCGGTATTTCGTGAACAGCTCGTAATAGGCCGCGAATTCGCCGGCGATCCTTCCGTTCCTGATATACTGCCCGATCAGGCGGACGTCGACCGGGTAACCCAACTCCTCGTAGAGGCCGATCGCCTCCGACAGATCCTCCCATCCGCGGGCGGTGACGTACTTCTTCCCGTCTCCCCCCGACTCGACGCGGTAGAAATCCTCCTGCTTCACGTCGAGGTAGGTCCTGACGGCTCTGTGCAGCCCCTTCTCCCCGGCGTAATGCTTCCAGGTGTCATAATCGGGCTCGATCTCAAGAACCTTGAGCCGGTCCAGTGTCACGATGTCGAATTCCCTGACGGACCGGTTGAATTCGGGCGGATTCCCGGCGGTCACGATCACCCATCCTCTCGGGATCCTGTGGTTTCCGAAGGTCTTGTACTGGAGAAACTGGAGCATCGAGGGCGCCAGGGTCTCCGACACGCAGTTGATCTCGTCGAGGAAGAGAATCCCCTCCGACCGCCCGCTCTTCTCCATATTCTCGTACACCGACGCGATAATCTCGGACATCGTGTACTCCGACACCTCGTACTCCTCTCCCCCGTAGTTCTTCTTCAGGATGAACGGGAGGCCGATCGCGCTCTGCCTCGTGTGGTGCGTCATCGAGTAGGCGACGAGCGAGAGGTCAAGCTCCCGCGCGATCTGTTCCATGATCGCGGTTTTCCCGATGCCCGGGGCGCCGATCATGAAGACCGGGCGCTGCTTCTCCGGCGGGATCCTGTAGTTTCCGAATTCCTCTTTTCCCAGGTAGATACTGACCGCCCGTCTGATCTCGGTCTTGGCTTCTTCTATGTTCATGTCTCACCCTTCGTGGTCTGGTTCCGCTGTTTTTATATTACTCCGCGAGCTGATACCGCTCCGCCCACACGGGGAGGACCGGCATCTCCGCCTGTCTGCCGACGAATATGAAGGCAGTACGGAACGAAGGCTTCCTGTCCGGAAAATGGCCGAGCCCGTCGGTAAAATACAGCAGCCCCCGGAAGTCGTGGAACGCTCCGCCGGCGAGCAGCTCGTCCACCCGGTCAAACACCGGGACGAAGTCCGTTCCGCCGGCCCCGCGGATCTCGATCGTCTTCATGTACTCCTCGAATTCCCCGTCCGAGGTGATGAGCGCCTCGCTCTGGATCTCGCAGTCGCACTGCAGAATCCGGAGATTCATCCTCTCGGTGAAAATGTCGCTGTTCTTGAGCAGCGAGTACGTCTTCATGAGAAACATCTTCACGGTGTGCCCCTGGCAGGACCCCGACGTGTCGATCGCGATGACGAGGTCCGTGATCTTCTTCGCGTCCCGGTACTCGAGAGGCTCGATCAGGGGCACGTTGCCGTATAGATCCAGCCCGTACGTGTAGTAGATGTAGTCGAACTCCTCGGGGTTCAGCTTCACCTCCTCGACAGGTGCCGCAAAGCGCGCGAGGAACTCGGAATAATCGTAGTCGTCGCGCGTAAGGCCGGCAAGGCGCGTCCTCCTCGTCCCCGCCTTCTCGCCCATGCCCTGCCGCTGCGATATATTTTCAATCCCAGTGGTCTGGGTGAGCTTCATCCAGTGCCTGACGTTCTCCTCGAAGTCCTCCATCGCGGCCTTCGTCGTGTAAACCTCGCGAACCGCGGCTTCGTTTCCGGAGAACCAGGGGACGTGGCTGTCCATCCGTATGAGCTCCCTCCGCTTAAGCGCGGCTGCCGCTTCTGCCGGATGTTCGGACAGGTAGTGGTAGATCCTCTCCGCAGAGACATCCCCCGCCCGGAGCGTGAGCTCCGAGATGGACTCAAGACGCAGCCTGTCGTCGGGAAGGGCGAGTTCGCCGATCCCTAGGGAGAGAATTGTCTGTTCGGCGGCCGCGTCCGCCGCGAAATCCCAGAGATTTCTCTCCAGCTTCTCCAGGCGGAACGGGTGCCGGTAAACGCAGTGGATCAGCATATGCAGGTACGCCCTGGTGAGTTTCTCCGTCCCCTGCCTGCAGAGACGCACGACTTCCTCCGGGTCGGCCGTGACGACGGCTCCGTTCGTCGCGATCCCGCATGACCTCTCCTCGGGGGACCCGTCCCCGAAATGCTCGAAGACACAGGGCATGCAGAGCACAGCACGGTTAAAAAAAGGCATAAAGATAACGAGACGATCCCTGACATAGTCAAGAATCTGTCCCGCGACTGTCAATAAATATTCGCTGTCCGCACGGCCTTTCGTGTCAGGTTCCATCCGCGCATCCGGCATCCGCGCACCTCCGCTCTTCAGTCTGTTCCGAACAGCTCCCGCGAATCCAGTATCACGGTAAACGGCCCGTCGTTGATCAGGGAGACCTGCATCTCCGCTCCGAATGAGCCCTCCTCGACGCGCCGGACGGACTTTCTGCTCTCTTCGATCACTCTTCTGTACAGCCGCTCCGCCTTCTCCGGGCCTCCTGCCCTGACGAACGAGGGCCGGTTTCCCTTCCTGCAGTCGGCGTACAGCGTAAACTGGGACACGATGAGGAGCTCCCCGTCCACCTGCGAGAGGGAGAGGTTAGTCTTCCCCTCCTCGTCCTCGAAGATCCGGAGCCCGGTCATCTTCCTCACCATCCTGTCGCAGACCTCGTCCGTGTCGCTGTCCTCGACGCCGACGAGGACGAGGAATCCTCTTCCGATCTTCCCTGTCACACGGTCTCCGGCGCGGACGGATGCCTCAAGCACTCTCTGTATCACGAATTTCAAGAATCCAGCCCCCTTGTGCGAATCCAGTAGGCACCCATGGACTGGCCCGGCTCGTACGTGACCTCTCTGGTCAGGTAATCGTCAAGTCCGACGGACCCGGGATCCCATCCCTTCGCCTGCTCCACCGTCCCGAATTCAACCTCGGCGTACCAGAACTCCGTCTTCAGTCCGCTGTCGACATGGTTGACCTCGAGCAGCAGGCCGTCGGGCATCCTGTAGGTGATCCTCGTCTTCGGTATCAGCGGGAGGCCGATCATGGCGGCGATCTCGTCGTAAGTGTCCGCGGAAACACTGATCTCGATCTCCTGTCTCGCGATCCCCGCGCCGGATTTCAGGCAGAGGACATACTCAGTCTTCCCGCCCTTCTCGGCTTCTTTCCGAATCCTGACCGTCGGACGGACAGTGAGATACCCCTGCTCCATCTCCTGTTCCATGACGACGGGTAAGAAGACCCCGGGCAGTCCGCTGACAAGCCATTTCCGCTCTATCTCCATATCACTCGTCCCATCCGTCCAGGATGCGGTAGATGACCAGGATACTCCTGACCATCTCGCCCTCCGCAAGTTCAATATCTTCGACCTGGGAGGCCGGGGGAATGTCCGGCTCCTCCTCGTGCATCTCCAGGTCAATCCAGTCGTATGCCGCGAGATTGGCGCTGCGGAGCACGTCGTCTATGCTGTCCCCGGTCGCCTCGCACATGGCGAGATCCGGGAAGCGGGCGTGCCAGAGCCCGTCGTCCTGTCTCCTTATGACAGCCGGGTATACAAATCTCATTGTCCATCTCCTCTGCAAAACGCCTGCCGCACGTTAATCACTGAGCGATCGAGTCCTCGGTGTTGGGGTCGATCTCATCCTCGGGGACGGCATAGTCGTCCTGTCCGCGGAAGATGATGACAGGCGTGTCGTAATCGATCGCGTCGTACAGCATGCTTGCAGTGTAGCGCGACAGGTTTACGCAGCCGTGGGATCCGTCATACAGATAGATATCCCCTCCGAAGTAATCCCTCCAGCTGGCGTCGTGCAGGCCGTAGTGCGGATAGAAACACATCCAGTACTCGACATAGGCGGTATAGGAGACTGTCCCGTCCGAGTTGTAGCCCTCGAGTATCCTGCCCCGCTCCTTATCCTGGATCGAAAAGATCCCGGACGGCGTTGCGTGGCCGTACTCCAGTCCGGAGACGCAGTCCCCGTCGTAGTAGAGTTCGTAGTCAATGTAGAAGAAGACGTGCTGATTGAGAATATCCACCTCGACGTAGGTGCCGCCGAACCTCGGGTCCTTGATATCCTCCATCTTGCTGTAGGTCATTCCGATCTCGGCATCCTTGTGGGACTCGAGAGTCTTCACAAGTTCATCGGCCATCTTCTCCTTGTCAAGCAGGTGGCCGTGGAGCGCCTCGGTCTCGAGCCTGACCGTGCCGAAATTCGTGGAAGCGAATGTCCTGTAATTGCCGTAATTGTCATCCTCTTTCGCGAGTCCGGCGATGTAGGCGGCCGCCTCGCTCCTCAGCGTCTCGTCGCTCATCTCATAGCCGCCGTTCTCATCCGTTGTGAGCCAGTTCGAGGTGACGGACCGGTCGAGAACCCTGTCCGTGCCGTCGCTCATCTTAAATGTCACCGTCGTTCCGAGAATCGCGTTCAGGTTCTCGAGGGAGTCCACGAGCTCCTTGTCCGTCGAGAGCACTTCCGGCTTGTCGTAGATATCTTCGGCCGCCACAAGGTCCAGCGACTCCTCCCTGCCCAGAATGGACTTCCCGGCCTCCTTCAGGAGCTCGCTCACTTCAATGCGGTTGCCGTTGATCTCCGGCATGATCGAGAGCGTGCCGTCCGTATTCATCTTCAGCCTGGCATCTTCCGGCTCGAGGATGTAGTCCGGCTGCAGCTCCGGCAGGGAGTTGACAGCCTCCCGGAGCTTCGCCTCGTCATAGGTGATCTCTGTCTTGAGATTGTAGGCGTACTTCCTGCCGAACATGCCGCTCAGCCAGGCGTAGGGATTCTGGCCCGCGAGGATGCCGTTAAGCTCATCCAGCGGCTCGTATTTCAGATTGATCGCCGAGGCGGGGATCTCCTCCGTCACATCGTTCAGGAACTTCATCCGAAGCTTGTAGGCCGCGGCCTCGTCCGACATCTGCCCGGCGAGCTCCTCCGGGGTCATCTCGGAGACATTGACGCCGTCGACATAAGTCCCGGGGACAAATTTCTCCCTGTACTGGGAGACATTGACAAAATAAGCCGCCACGGCACCGGCGGCGAGAACGCCCAGAAGCGGAAGAATGCGCTTCATCAGTCTGGATTTATATTTTCCCGATATTTTCTTACTCACAGACAACCTCTTCCTGCAGAAAAATAATCCCGATAATTATACCTCTTTTTTAAGGTTTTGGAACACTGACCTCAATTATTTAACAGAATTGTAGTATTTTATTCCACAAGATGTTGTCCCGGGACGGGAAAAAGGCACAAAATAACCGGGGATGCAGGAACCGTCTCAAGGTCCCGGCATCCCCGTCCGCAGTTCATAATCAGTGCCGCGCGGCGCCCGTCCAGGATGCGTCAATCGAACGGCAGGCCGCCCTCAAAATCCTCAAAGTCGTCGTCATCGGCGCCGAAAGGGAAATCCTCGAAATTCTCCAGGAGGATTCCGAGCTTATCCGACGTGGCCATCACGGAGAGCATGACCATCGTCTCCGCCTCCTTGAGTACGCTGAAGGGCAGGTTTCCGCATTTCCCGGAGTAAAGAATCTTCTCTTCGTTCGTGATCAGCCGGATTTCCTGTTCGTCGGGAATGATGTTCAGAAGCTCCATCAGATCCATAGCACTTCTCCTTTTATCCTGGTTCACGTCCCGCTCCCCACGCGGGGAGCCTTCCGTCTTTTTCCGCAGAGTTTCTTTTCCGTCTCACCGTATTTCCACGGGGACCGCGGCTTCCCACCGCGGCTTGCCCGGGGTCACTCCTCCGGCTTTCCGGACGGCTCCGTGTCCCCTTCCTCTCCGCCTCCGGGCCCTCTGAACAGGTTGAACCCGCCCTGAGGTGGCCTCACGCCGCCGGGAAAGACGCCGTTCTGAGGTGGCCTCACGCCGCCGGGGAAGACGCCGCCCTGAGGTGGCCTCACGCCGCCGGGAAAGACGCCGTTCTGGGGCGGGCGCACATTCCATCCCTGCTGGCCTGTGAGATAGGACGGGTGAAAGATGTTGATGCTCGGGGCGGGTTTCTTGTAGCTGAAGAACGAATTCTTCCTGTTGAATGCCGTGAGGCCCGCAAACACGGCGACCGCCGCCTTCAGCAGCGTCCCCGCGCCGTCGAAGATCGACTCGACCGCGTTCCCGCTGACATCCTCGTACTGGCCGTTCTTCAGCACCGTGACCTCCATGCCGTACTCGGTGAGGGCCTGGGCGATGTACGTCGCCTGCTCCTTCGAGAGATTCTCGGCGCAGTCGGTCGGGATCGCGTCGATCAGTTTCTGGGATTCGATGATCGAATACCCCAGAGCTTTCCTGAAAATGTCAGTAGCCCGCGACGTGTCGCAGGTGCCCAGGGATTCCAGCGCGACGGAGTACTCGCCGCTTCCCGTCGAAACGGTGTCGATTCCGTCATCGTCCGGCTCAGCCACCGGCTCCGCATAGGAGGAGGCGGTGACATGCGCGGGCGCCGGCGCGTGGCAGTTCGGGCAGTAGCTGTCGTTCTCATCCATTCCCTGGCCGCAGTACTCACAGTAAATCATTGCGATTTCTCCTTTCCCTTCTCTGTGTCCTGTTCTTTCGCGTAACGGCAGATATCGGCAAGGCAGCAGTCTTTGCAGCGGGGCCGTCTCGCCACGCAGATCTCTCTGCCGTGATTCACAAAGCGGTGGCACAGGTCGTTCCCCTCCTCGGGAGGAACAATCGCGCGGAGCTCTCTCTCCACTTTCGCGGGCTCTTTTATCCCGTCGACGAGGCCGATCAGGTTGGAGAGCCGGATACAGTGGGTATCGGTCACGATCGCCGGCTTTCCGAAGACGTCGCCCATAATCAGGTTGGCGCTCTTCCTTCCGACCCCGGGAAGGGCGAGGAGTTCTTCAAACGTATCAGGGACATTTCCGTTATACTTCTCGTTGAGAATCTTCATACAGGCCGAGATGTCCCGCGCTTTGCTCCTGCCCAGCCCGCAGGGCTTCACGATCTCCTCGATCTCCGAGGGATCGGCGGCCGCGAGGGCCCGGACCGTAGGAAATTTCCTGTAGAGCAGCGGCGTCGTCTGATCCACCCGCTTGTCCGTGCACTGGGCGGCGAGCCGGACGCTCACGAGAAGCTGCCACGCGTCCCTGTAATCCAGCGTGCATCTCACGTCGGGGTACTCGGCCTTCAGACGTTCGATGACCTCGAGCGCGAGTTCTTTCTTCGTCATGGGAACAGCCATCCTCCCCTCCCTCGTCTTCCCCGCGTCCCCTGCGGCAGCTTCGGGTCGCGGGAAAACTTCTTTTGTTTTAATTCTCTTTCTGATAAAATACCTCTTATGAATACTAAAATACCAGAAAAAGCAAAAATATTAAATAGTGACGCGCTGAAAATGATCGCCATCGTCACCATGCTGATCGATCACTCGGCGAAGGCGCTGATCTACAACGTGCTTCTCAGGGGACACGTCAGGTATCAATGGCCGTTCACCCTCTTTACGCTGAACCAGTTCTACCGGTTTCTCCGGGGCGTAGGACGCCTGGCGTTCCCGATCTTCTGCTTCTGCATCGTCGAGGGCTTCATCCACACGCGGAGCAGGAGGAATTACGTCTTCCGGCTCCTCATCTTCGGCCTCATCTCCGAGATCCCGTTTAATCTCGGGCTCTACGAACGGCTGCGGTATCCCTCCCATCAGAATGTCATGTTCGAGCTGGCTCTCGGCGTGATCATGCTCACGGTCTGGGAGAAACTCGAGTACTGGGATAAGATCAGGAACGGCGGATTCCGGCTGATCCTGCAGGCCTTAAGCGCCTCGGTTTTCCTCATTGCCGCCCAGAAGCTCCACCTCGACTACGGCTACAAGGGCCTCGCCCTCATCCTCCTGCTCTACCTGCTCCGCTTTACGCGGGAGCTGCAGTGCGCGGCAGGGGCGCTGATCATCAGCATCTGGGAGTGGCCCGCCGTGTTCTCGTTCGCGCTGCTCGCGCTGTACAACGGGAAAAGGGGACGGAATATCAAGTATTTCTTCTACGTCTTCTACCCGGCGCATTTACTTCTTCTCGGTCTGCTCACCATTGTTCTTAAAAATCGTCTCTGACGGAACGATGCCGCGGACACAGCTCGTCGGATAAATCATGGAGTGCTGTCCGACGACGGTGCCCGGATTGAGGACCGCGTTGCAGCCGACCTCGACCCAGTCCCCGAGGATCGCGCCGATCTTTCTTCTTCCCGTCTCGTAGGCGGTCTCTTTGCCCTTGATCACGATATTCGTCCTGTCGGCCTTGATGTTGGACGTGATGGAGCCCGCTCCCATGTGCGCGTGGAAACCCAGGATCGAGTCGCCGACGTAGTTGTAGTGGGGGACTTCGCAGTTGTTGAAAATGATGACGTTCTTCAGCTCCGCGGAATTGCCCACGACGCAGTTGTCGCCGACGAGGGCGTCCCCCCTGATGAAAGCGCTCTGTCTCACCTGGGTATTCTCCCCGATGATGCAGGCACCTCCTATATAAGCGGTATCAAAGACTTTCGCGGACTTCGCGATCCACACGTCTTCCCCGACCTTCGTGTAGCGGTCCTCCGGAAGCGTCTTTCCGATCTCGAGGATCAGGTCGTGAATTCCGGAGAGAGCCTCCCACGGATACTCAAACTGCTTCAGATACTCCCCCGCGAGGGATTCTTCAAGCGTGAAAAGCTCACTGATTCTTACCTGTTCCGTCTGGCTCATAGTTCTTTCCCTTTCTGCCGGTTCTCCCGGCGGATGCCTTCCTTCCGGACTTCCTGCCGGATCCGGCTTTCCCTGCTGCTCCCTTTTTGTAAAAAGCGGCTGCCTGCTCGTAGTACTGCCTCATGGAATCCTGGTTTGAGAGCCGCTTCACGCCGTTCGTGCGGCGAGAGACAAAATCCTCGAGTTTCTTCAGATACTCCTCCGTGGAGATGCTGCCGTCCGCCACTTTTGTCAGGCCCTTCTCCCAGCTCGCCGTAAGTTCCGCCGAGAGGAGCGGGCGGATCGACTGATCGACGACGTCGTAGACCATCTCCCCGAGGAGTTCCGGCGTGATGACCTGCGTCTTTTTATTCAGCGAAAGATAGCCTATCCGGACGAGCTTCGCGAGGATCTCCGCCCGGGTCGCGGACGTCCCGATCCCGGACCCGCGGATCTGCTCCCTCAGGGAATCGTCCTCGATCAGCTGGCCCGCGTTCTCCATCGCGAGGATCATGGATCCGGACGTGTACCGCTTGGGCGGGGATGTCTCCCCCTCCCTGATTTTGAACGCCGAGGCGGAAAGCCGCTTTCCCTTCCGCAGGGATTTAAGGGCTGCGGCAATTCCCGTTCCGGAGACGTCTTCGCCCTCCTCTTCTCCCTGGCCTCCGCCGTTCTCCGGCCCGCTTCCGCTCCCCGCGCCGGCATCCTGCCTGCCCTTTCCCAGCAGTTTCAGGTATCCTTCCTCTTTCAGCTCCCGCGCGCCGACGAAGAAATGTTCGCCTCCGCAGAGGATCTCGGCCGACGTCTTCTCATAGACAGCCGGCAGATAGAAGATCGCGAGGAATCTCCTGCAGATTGTCTCGTAGATCCTGCGCGTAAGGTCGCTGAGAGACTTCAGCGCGCCGAGCCCTGAGCCTGTCGGTATGATCGCGTAGTGGTCGGTGATTGCCTTGTCGTCGGTGTAGCGTGATTTCCCGATCTTCTTCCACGAATCCCCCGCAAGGACTTCTTCCGCGTACTCTTTCACGGCGTCGACGCCGCGGAGTCCGCTTATATTCTTCGAGATCTCCTTCGCGACGGCACTCGAGAGCACTCTCGCGTCCGTCCGGGGGTAAGTCGTGAGTTTCTTCTCGTAAAGCTCCTGGGCCACCTTGAGCGTCTGGTCCGGGGAGATGTGGAACATCCTGGAGCAGTCGTTCTGGAGCTCCGCGAGGTTGTAGAGGAGCGGCGGGTTCTTCTTCTCGGTCTTTCTGCCTGCCGTAAGAACCGTCCCTTCGACCTTCCCTCCTTTGAGGAGCGCGAGGAGCTCCTTCTTTCTCTCCGGGCCCGGGATTTCGGGCTCCCCGGATTTCGCGTCCCCGCCCTCTGCCGCCCGGGCGATGACGTTCCAGATCAGGGTTTCGGCATCCCTGTACTCCCGGAAGCCGTTCTCCCTGTACAGTTTCGGGGACGCGTGGAAGAGGCTTCCCGGCACGGCCTTCCACTCCGCCGTGATCCCGTCAAATGTGCCTGCCACCCTGTAGAAAGGCTGCTTCACGAAGGAACGGATCTCCCGCTCCCTCCTGACGACCATCCCGAGCACACAGGTCATGACGCGCCCGACCGCGATCGCCGACCAGCCGGCATTCCTGAAATCCGAGATGCCGCCGCCGTACTTCAGCGTGAGGACCCTTGAGAAATTGATCCCCATCAGGTAGTCCTCCTTCGCCCTCAGGAAGGCGGCGTCGGAGAGATGGTCATAATCTGAAAGAGGCTTCGCTTCCGCGATGCCCCTCCTGATTTCCTCGTCGGTAAAAGAATCGATCCAGACTCTCCGCCTCACCTTCGCGCCCACCGAGGGACCGCACATCATCTCCACAAGCCGGTAGATGTACTCCCCCTCCCGCCCCGAGTCGGTGCACACGTAGATCTCAGAGACGTCGTCCCTCATGAGGAGCGAGCTCACGGTCCTGAACTGGTCCCCGGAGGCCGGAATGACCTCGTACCTGAATGTCTCCGGCAGAAACGGAAGCGTGTCGAAAGACCATTTCCTGAACTTCGGGTCGTAGGCCTCGGGATAACTCATCGTCACCAGATGGCCGTAGCACCAGGTGATCACGTAAGAGTCGTCCTCCAGCCATCCTTTCCGGCGGTCTCCGCCCTTCACGCCGAGCGTCCTCGCGAATTCCTGCGCGACGCTCGGCTTCTCTGCGATGAACAGTTTTTTCCCCAATCGGACTCCCCCTGTCTTCTGTCTCGGATAAGCCTGTATTTATTTCTTCGTGATATAGCCGAGCGCCTTCAGCGTCTCGGCGCACTCGACAGCTCCTCCCGCGGCTCCCCTCAGCGTATTGTGGGAGAGACCGACGAACTTCCAGTCGAAGATGCTGTCCTTACGCAGCCTGCCGATGGAGACGCCCATTCCGCCCTCATAGTCGACGTCGAGCCTGACCTGCGGCCTGTTGTCCTCCTCCAGGTACTGGATAAAGTGCTCCGGCGCGTGCGGGAGCTTCAGCTCCTGCGGAATCCCGCTGAACTCACGGAGCTTTTCGATCAGCTGCTCCTTCGTCGGATTCTTCCTGAAATTCATGAACACCGTGGCGGTGTGGCCGTTGAGCACCGGAACCCTGATGCACTGGGACGTGATCCTGAGGGAACTCCCACATTTCACGATCTCCCCGTTCTCGATGTGTCCGAAGACCTTCAGCGGCTCCTGCTCGGACTTCTCCTCCTCGCCGCCGATGTAGGGGATGATGTTCCCCTCCATCTCCGGCCAGTCGCGGAACGTCTTGCCCGCTCCCGAGATCGCCTGATAGGTGCTGACGATCACCTCCGCGGGTTCGAATTCCTTCCAGGCCGCGAGCGCCGGCGTGTAGGACTGGATCGAGCAGTTCGGCTTGACGGCGATAAAGCCGCGCTCCGTCCCGAGGCGTTTCTTCTGGAACGGGATGACCTCGAAGTGCTCCGGATTGATCTCGGGGATCACCATCGGAACGTCCGGGGTCCAGCGATGGGCGCTGTTGTTGGAGACAACCGGCGTCTCCGTCTTCGCGTAGGCTTCCTCGATCGCGCGGATCTCCTCCTTCGTCATGTTGACGGCGGAGAACAGGAAGTCGACGTCCGCGGCAACCTCATCGATGCGGCTCACGTCCCTGATCACCATTGACTTTACGGAATCCGGCATCGGCGTGTCCATCTTCCACCTGCCCCCGACGGACTCCTCGTAGGTCTTCCCCGCGCTCGAAGCGGAGGCGGCGAGAACCGCGATCTCAAACCAGGGGTGGCCGCTGAGCAGCGTGATGAAGCGCTGTCCTACCATGCCCGTAGCTCCGAGAATCCCGACTTTCAGTTTTGCGTTTTCCATAATAATCTCTCCTCCTCTGTGAAAATGCCTGTTCTTACGGGCGGACCCGCCCTGCGAAGTCCCGGAGCCATTCCCTGCAGGCCCCGAGTTCATTTTCCATATCTCCCGGTGCGCCCTTCGTCAGTCTCCTCTCGACGCAGGTCTTCAGCGAGATCGCCTCATAGATATCCTCATCGAATGCCGCGCACTCTTTCCGGTATTCCGGAAGCGGCAGGTCGTCGAGGCTGACCCCCCTCTCTATGCAGGTCAGCACAAGCCTGCCGATAATCCCGTGAGCGTCGCGGAACGGCACACCTTTCCTGACCAGGTAATCGGCCGCGTCCGTGGCATTCGAGAACCCCTGCCTCGCGCTCTCCTCCATCCTCTCCTTGTTGAAAGACGAGGCGGAGAGCATGCCGGTCATCAGCCTCACGCAGCCCTTCACCGTGTCGATGGCGTCAAATGTCAGCTCCTTGTCCTCCTGCATATCCTTGTTGTACGCGAGAGGGAGCCCCTTCATGACCGTAAAGAGCGCATTCATGGCGCCGTACACCCGGCCGGTCTTTCCCCGGATGAGCTCCGCGATATCCGGGTTCTTCTTCTGCGGCATGATGCTGCTCCCGGTCGCATAGGTGTCGTCAAGTTCGATAAACCGGTACTCGTTCGCGTTCCAGATGATGATCTCCTCGGACAGCCTCGAGAGGTGGACCATGACGATGGACAGCGCGCTGAGGAACTCCAGGACGTAATCCCTGTCGGAGACGCCGTCCATGGAATTGTCGCAGGGCCTGTCGAAGCCGAGGAGTTCCGCGGTCATGCCGCGGTCCAGCGGATAGGTCGTGCCCGCTAGCGCCCCGCTTCCGAGCGGGCAGACGTTCATCCGTCCGCGGATCGACGCGAGGCGCTCCGTGTCGCGCCGGAACATCTCGAAATAGGCTCCCATGTGATGGGCCAGCGTCACCGGCTGGGCCTTCTGCAGATGGGTAAAACCGGGCATAAACGTATCCCGGTTGTCCTCCATGACGCGGAGGATCGTCTTCAGGAGTTCAAGCAGAAGCTCGGAGGTCCCGTCGAGCTCGTCGCGGATATAGAGCCGCATGTCGAGCGCCACCTGGTCGTTCCTCGAGCGGCCGGTGTGAAGCTTCTTGCCCGCGTCCCCGATCCGCTCCGTGAGGTTCGCCTCGACGAAGCTGTGCACATCCTCCCAGTCCCCTTCCGGGACAAGGGCGCCGGACTTCACGTCGCTGAGGATGCCGTCGAGCCCCTTCCGGATCGCTTCTCCCTCTTCGGCGCTGATGATGCCCGCGGCGGCGAGCATGGCCGCATGCGCCCTGCTTCCCCTGATATCCTGTTCGAGAAATCTCCTGTCAAAAGGCAGTGACTGGTTGAAGCGGTAGACAAGATCGTCCGTCTCTTTGGTGAATCGGCCGCCCCAGAGCTGAGCCATAGGCTGTCTCCTTTCATCGCTTGTATCATCCGTCAGAAAAATTTTCGTCCATTATAAGTCATTGATTTTCATTTCGCAACCGTTCTCTCGAGAACACACAGCCGCAGTAATTCTGCCTGTAGAGCTGATATTCCCGGGACAGCTCGATCGACCTCTGGTACCCGCCCCGCTTCTTGAAATCCGACGGGAGCCAGGCGAGGCCGTACTCCGAAGCCGCGGCCTCCCCGATCTCATTCAGGGCGTCCGCGTCCTTGAGAGGGCTGATCGTGAGCGTCGTCGTGATGTAGTCGAACCGGACGGTCTCTCCGGTTTCCGGGTCCTTTGTGCCGGCCGCCGCCGTCTCCGCCGTCTTTCTCAGCCTCAGGCGGAAACACTCGCGGCACCTATCTCCCCCCTCGCGGCAGGATTCAAGTCCCCTCGCGGCGGCAAAAAATGCCCCGGGCTCGTAACTCCCCTCGATGAAATCGACGGGGTGTCCGTGCGGCTGTTCACTGATCAGCCGCCTGATCTCACTGACCCTCTTCCTGTATTCATTTTCATCGGTGATATTGGGATTGTAGAAGAAATCCGTGATCCTGAAGTACTTAGAGAGGTACTCGAAGACATAGGAACTGCAGGGGGCACAGCAGCTGTGCAGAAAGAGAAGGGGCACGCGTCCCGTCCTCCCGTTCTCCCCGATGACAGCGTCGAGTTCTCTCTGGTAATTGCGCTTTCTGCCGCCCGGGTTCATTCTCTTCCCCTCCGGATTCTGCTGCTTCAGGTGTTTTGTGATAAGGCCGCTCCCTTTGCAGAGCGAAGGCGCGCCGTCAGCGGATATGGAACTTCCGGAGCAGTGCGAGCAGACGGGTCCCCATCGGCAGTCTCCTGAAATCGTCGTCCGTCAGGTCCGACGTCCTTCCGTAGACGGCGAAGTAGACGAGAATTCCGGCGAGAACCGAGATGAGAAGGAGCGCGGCGCTCACGGAATACCTGCCGAAGAAAGACGGCAGAAGAAGCCTCGGTACCCAGTAGACCGCGGCCACCGCGGCCCCCATCACGGCTGCGGAGAGCAGCGGCGCCGTGAACTGTTTCAGGCGGTGGGAGTAGCCGACATATTTCCTGATCGAGACCGCGTTCAGGACCATGACGGTCATGGAGTAGAGCACGGTCGCGAGGACGATGCCGCTCACTCCCATGCCGAGGATACCGACGGAGATAAACGTCACCGCGACATTCACCCCGAGGGCGACAGCGGCGTGGATAACCGGGACCGAGGGGTGCCCCAGCCCCTGAAGCACGCCGTTCGAGACGGTTGAGAGGCTGTAGAACACGACGGAGATCGCGCCCATGCTGAGAAGGACCGCCGCTCCGCCGACATTTCCGCCCGGATAGAGAAGACCGATGACCGGGTACGACAGGACCGCGATTCCGACAGCCGACGGGATCGAGATGAACAGCGTGAGCCTTACGCACTCATCGATCTTTGAGACGGCTCCCTTTCTGGAGCGCTCCGCCACAGAGGTCGCGACCGCGGGTATGAGCGCCGTCGACGTCGCGGAGGCGAGCGCGATCGGAATGTTGATGATCGGCCTCACCCGGTACCCGAAGAGCCCGTACATGCTCGCGATCTCCTCGGCGCCGTAATTCTGCCTCGACATCATATTCGTGAAGATGACCTGGTCGACGACCGCGGTCATGTTGTAGACGCATGTCGCGAGGATGATCGGCGTGCACATCATGAAAATGACCCTGAAGACCTCTTTGTAGGTCTCCTCCCCGTGGCTCCGGTCAAACTCGACCCTCCTCCGGATCAGCTTCCTGTTGAGCCACATCGCGAGCAGCATGATCAGAAGGCCGGTGAGCACACCCGCCCCGGTTCCGATGCACCCGCCCGCGGCCCCGAATTTTCCGGAGAGGCCGGCATTTCCGAAGAAAGGTTTCGCGAGCAGATAAGCGGCAAGCACGGAGAACACCGCGTTCATGACCTGCTCCGCCACCTGGGAGAGCGCGGTCGGCTTCATCGTGTTGTGGGCCTGGAAGAATCCCCTGAATACCCCGAGGAAACCGGAGAGGAAGATCGTCGGCGAGAGGACGCGGAGCGCGAGCACCGCGTCGGGTTCCTTCGCGAGGATGTACGGCGCCCCGAAAAACGCGACAGAAGCTCCGATTCCGCCGGCGATCAGGACGTAGATGAGCGCGGCCTTGAAGACCTTGAAGGCATTTCTGTAGGCCTTGACAGCGAGGCGCTCCGCCATAACCTTGGAGATCGCGCTCGGGATGCTGTAGGAGGCGACGAGAAGGATGATCGTGTACCACTCGTAGGCGAACTGGTAGTAGCCGTCGCCGATGTCACCCATGATCATATGGAGTGGGCTTCTGTAGAGCAGCCCGATAACGCTCGAGATCATCTGGGCAGCCATCAGAAACGCTGCCTGCCTGACGACTCCTCCTCTGCTGTCATTACTCATGAACTGTATTACTCCCGGAAGGCGGAAATCCGCCGAATCAGTATTGTCAGAAATCAGATGCGCCGGCAGCCCGAAGGTCAGCCGCGGCCAAGATCGGGAATCCGCCAGTCGATCGGTTCAATTCCCTCGCTTTTGAGGTATTCGTTGCACCTCGAGAACGGGCGGCTTCCGAAGAAACCGTTGTACGCGGAGAGCGGCGACGGGTGCGCCGACTCGATGATGAAATGCCTGGGATTCGTGATCATCGATTTCTTCTTCCGCGCGGCGCTGCCCCAGAGGATGAAGACAAGCGGCCGGTCGAGACCCGCGAGAACGCGAATCGCGGCGTCGGTGAACTCCTCCCAGCCGATGTTCCTGTGGGAATTCGCCGCGTGTGCCCTGACCGTCAGGACGGTGTTGAGCAGAAGGACGCCCTCTCCGGCCCATTTTGTGAGATCCCCGTTGTCCGGAACCGGAAAACCCAGGTCGTCGTGCAGCTCCGCGAAGATGTTCACAAGGGACGGCGGAATCCTGACCCCCGGGTGCACGGAGAAGCAGAGGCCGTTCGCCTGGCCGGGCTCATGATAGGGGTCCTGCCCGAGAATGACGGCCTTTACCTTCTCAAGCGGGGTAAAGTTGAAGGCGTTGAAGATATCCTTTCCCGGAGGATAGACCGTCTGCGTGCGGTATTCCTCGAGCACTTTCCTGTAGAGCGCCGCGTAGTACGGCTTGCCGAACTCAGGCTTCAGCGCCTGTTCCCATGCCCCGGTAACTGCCATGTGAGATATGCTCCTTTAGATCATAGTAATGAGGGTAAACGTCAGATCCGGACCGGAACCCCGCTCTCCATGAGGTAGGTCTTCACCTCTTCAATCGTCAGCTCCCGGAAATGGAACAGGGACGCGGCGAGCGCCGCGTCTGCGCCGCCTTCTGTGAGAGCGGCCCTGAAATCCTCGGGCTTTCCGGCTCCTCCGGAGGCGATCACCGGAACCCCGACGGCGTCGGAGACGGCCCTCGTCAGCTCAAGGTCGTATCCTGCCTTAGTCCCGTCACAGTCCATCGACGTCAGCAGGATCTCCCCCGACCCGAGCGACACGGCCTTCCTCGCCCACTCCACGGCGTCGATTCCCGTGTCCTCGCGGCCCCCCTTCACATAGACGTTCCAGCCGTCCCCGGAGCTGCGCCGCTTCGCGTCGATCGCGACGACGATGCACTGGTTGCCGAATCTCTCGGCTCCCTCCCGGATGAGATCCGGGTTCATGACCGCGGCCGTGTTGATCGAGATCTTGTCAGCTCCCTCGCGGAGAATACGGTTCATGTCGTCGACGGTCCTGATGCCTCCCCCGACCGTGAAGGGGATGAAGACCTGCTCCGCCACCCTCCTGACCATCTCCACGACGGTGTCGCGGCGGTCTGACGACGCGGTGATGTCCAGAAATACAAGCTCGTCGGCGCCCTCGAGATTATAGGCCTTCGCCACTTCGACGGGATCTCCCGCGTCAATGAGGTTGATGAAGTTCACGCCCTTGACGACCCTGCCGCCGTTCACGTCGAGGCACGGGATAATACGTTTTGTAAGCATATGCGCGCCTCCTACTTGATATCGACGAAATTTCTGAGTATTCGAAGGCCGATCTCCCCCGACTTCTCCGGGTGGAACTGGACAGCTGAAACTTTGTCCTTCTCGACCGCGGCGTGGAAGATGATGCCGTGCTTGCTGACCGCCGTCACGATCTTTTCCTCCTCCGCCTCGACGTAATAGGAATGGACAAAGTACACATAGCTGCTTGGGATGTCCCGGAAGAGTCTCCCGCCGTTCATCATGTGGATGGAATTCCACCCGATCTGGGGGACCTTGATGCCGGGTTCCTCGCGGAACCTCCTGCAGGTTCCCTTAAAGACGGCAAGGCCCGGGATGCCGGGACTCTCCTCGCTCTTCTCAAAGAGAAGCTGCATGCCGACGCAGATTCCGAGAAACGGGATCTCCTTCAGGATTACGTCCCGGATGACCTCATCCATTCCGTATCTCCGGAGCTTTTCGGCGGCGTCGCCGAAATTCCCGACTCCCGGCAGCACGACATGATCCGCGCCTAAGATTGTCCCCGGATCCCGGGTAATCTCTGCCTTTTTACCGAGTTTTAAAAATGCCTTCTCGACACTCCTGACATTTCCCGCGTCATAATCAATGATGGCGACCATCCGCGCTCCTCCAAATCCGACCGCTCTTTTGTCCTCCACTGATTATAGCCTCAGAAGCGCCATTTATCAATCAGGTGTTTTCTCTGCGGCTCCCGCGGGTCCCGCGGAAGTCCCGGCGTCCAGCGTGAACCAGAACTCCACGCCGTCCTCGAGGTTCTCCGCGCCGCAGGCCTGGTTATGTCCGTCCATGATCGCCTTGACGATCGACAGGCCGATGCCCGAACCCCCGTACGCCCTCGTCCTCGCCTTGTCCACCTTGTAGAACTTCTCAAAGACGTGGGGCAGGTCGCTCTCGGGGATGGGGCTTCCGGTATTCCTGACCGTCACCTTCACGGTGTCGCCCTGCCGCTCCGTCCTGACGTCGATCTCTTTCCTTCCCTCCGCGTGGTTGACCGCGTTGCTGAGGTAATTGGTCAGGACCTCCTCGATCTTGAACGAGTCCCCCCAGACCATGACCGGCCCGTCGCTGGCGTACCTGATGGTGACCCCCTGGCTGTCCGCGATCAGGCTCATGCCGGCGATGACGCCGTCGATCACCTCGTGGAGATCAAAGTATTCCATCCGGACGGGATCATTTCCGAACTCGATCTGGTTCAGCGTGAGCAGTTTTCTGACCATCGAGTTCATCTTCGACGCCTCGTCGATGATGACATCGAGGTAGAAATCCCTGCTCTCGGGGTCCTCCGCGATATTGTCCTTGAGCCCCTCGGCGTAGCCCTGTATAAGTGCAAGCGGCGTCTTCAGTTCGTGAGAGACGTTGTTGAGGAATTCCTTCCTGACCTCGTCGATCTGCGTCTTCCTCTCATTGTCCTTCTGGAGCTCGGCGTTGACGGATTTCAGCTCTGAGATGCTCGCTTCGAGACCGGCCGACATCTTGTTGAAGCTCTCGCCGAGGGCGCCGATCTCATTCTGCTCCTCTCCTGTGTACTTCGCCCCGAAATCCATCGCGGCCATGCGCCTGGACAGGTCGGTCAGCTGCTTGATCGGGCGCGTGTAGCGCTTCATGATAAACGGGATGATGAAGAGGCTCGCGAGTATCGTGATCACGCCCACGAGCGTGTAGAAGATCAGGGTGAGCCTGACGGATTCCGTCATGCTCTCGAGCGGCGTCTGAAGAAGGAACCAGTACCCGTTGTCGAGCTGGCCCCACATCTCCAGATAGTTCGTGTTGATCTTGGAGTCCGTGGTCTCCTGCAGCGTATATTCATCCGTCTTTTTGAGGACGGTGATCCGGTCGCTGTAGAGGCCCGAGACATATCCGAACAGCCTCGTGCTGTTCCGTCTCGCGTCCTGCTTTGTGGAGTGGGGGTCCGAGAGGTCGGAGTTCGTCATGAGGATCATGATGTTGTCCCTCACGGACATCTCCATGACCTCGTCGCTCAGGTTCGCGACGTCGTTTGACATCTCGACGAGCTTGCTGTACGCGTCCTTCATCGTCCGGATCTTGAACTGCTTGTAAAACGGACCGAGCCACAGCCAGGTCAGAAGGCCGATGATGATGAGGTCCGCGGCGATAATGGCGACCAGCAGCCTGGACAGTTCCCCCTGCATCGACTGGCCTGCGGCTTTCCGGGCGGCCGCGCTCCGTTTACGAGCGGAAGCAGGCAGATTCTGCATATCTCTTTATCCTTTCACGCTTCATCCGGCTCAAATTTGTAGCCCATGCCCCAGATGGTCTTGATGAGGTTGCCCTTTTCACCCATCTTGCTGCGAAGCTTCTTCACGTGGGTATCGATGGTCCGGGCGTCTCCGTAATAGTCGTAATTCCAGACCGCGTTCAGGATCTTCTCGCGGCTTAAGGCGATCCCCTTGTTCTCCACGAAATACGAGAGCAGCTCAAATTCCTTGAAGGAGAGATCGATCTCCTGCCCGTCGATCGTCACCTTGTGGGCTGTCTTGTCGATCCGGATCCCGCCCGCGTCCAGCACGTCCTCCGCGGCAGCACCGACGGAGCGGCGCAGAACCGCGTCAACCCTGGCCACGAGGATCTTCGGTGAAAACGGCTTCGAGATATACTCGTCGACGCCGAGGTTGAAGCCAAGCAGTTCATCCCTCTCATCACCCCTTGCCGTCAGCATGATAATCGGGACTTTGGAATACTGCCTGATCTCGCGAACGACCTGCCAGCCGTCCATCTTCGGCATCATGACATCAAGCAGGATGAGGGAAATATCCTTCTCGCCGAAAAAGAGGTCGACAGCCTCCTCGCCGTCCCCGGCCTCGATCACGTGGTAGTTCTGCTTCTCAAGAAAGTCCCGGACAAGTTTTCTCATGCGGACTTCGTCGTCAACGACCAGAATCTTAAGGTTATCCATATTTTTCCTCCCGGGCTTTCCGGCCCGCTGTCTTTTCAGGTATTTTCATCCATTATATCCGTCTTGTTTGAATAAAGTGTGAAGACACGGGAAGCGGAGGACATAAAAAAGCGGGGCCTTCGCCCCGCCTCGTAAACTCGTAAACCTTTTTATTCCGCCCTCGATCCGGATCCCTCCATCTCCAGGAGATCCTCGAGGCTGATCTCGAAGTCGTCCGGGTTCTCACCCGCCATGCCGTCATCCGCGATGTCCTCCTCGTACTTCAGGTCCGCGTCGGAGGTATAGGCGTACTCCTCTTCGTCCCAGCTCCCGGGAAGGTCCCATTCCTCCTCCCATACGGGCTCATTGCCGTATCCGTCGTCCGTGTACACGACCTCCTCTTCATCGGCGCTCTCCGCCTCCCTGGCGGAAGGAGCGGCGTATTTCTGCCCGTACGCGCTATCCTCCTCATACCATTCGTCGTCCTGCGCCTCCGGATCCGCGTCGCTCACGAGTTTTATCTCCACGCAGCGGATCTCCGGGGTGTTGCCGTATGAGCGTGTTTCCGGAGCCCTGAATGAAACCGTCACGGGTTTCATGCCGGCGGCCGCATCATCAGCAGACACGACTTTGAAGAAAGCACAGCAGAACAGAACCGTGATCGCGGATACAATCACTCTTCTAACAATCATCTTCATCTCGCGTCCTCCCCTTATATTTTTTATTGCCGGCAGCTTCTCCCCCTTTTGACGCTGTCCGCATTATTATTATAGCAAAGCGGCGCGAAACGGCGCTTTAAGAGTTCATGACTTTATATCATAGTTTTATTAAGCAATTGTGCATTTTCTTCTGTTTTTCTTTACACAAACTGTGATATTTCGAAAAGTATTACATTGTGGTTACGCTGTTCTGTCGCAATTATGAACAGCAGCTCAGTTTCCTGTAAAACTGCGCTTTTTCTCAAAATGATTATCCTGTATAATAAAAGACGGCAATGACCGCCGGAACGGTCTCTGCCGGATAACGTCACAGCCCCTTGTCCGCTTCTACTACGACTATCTCAGGAGAACATCTTATGGCACTTACAAACAAACAGAAAGCAGCATTCGGAATCGGAGCCGTCGGCAAGGACATGGTCTATGCCCTCTCCTCTGCCTACATCATGTACTACTACCAGGACATCCTCGGCCTCAGCGCCTCCTTTGTCGGCCTGATCCTGATGGCCGCCAGGGTCTTCGACGCGTTTAATGACCCGTTCATGGGAATTATCGTCGCAAAGACGAATTCCCGCTGGGGCCGCTTCCGGCCGTGGCTAGTCACAGGCACCGTCCTCAACGCGTTCGTCCTCTATGCGCTGTTCTCCGCCCCGGATCTCAAGGGGGTCGGGCTGATGGTCTATTTTTCGGTCATCTACATCCTCTGGGGTGTCACCTACACCATGATGGATATCCCCTACTGGTCGATGATCCCCGCGATCACGACGACTCCCGCCGATACTGAAAATCTCTCGGTCATCGGCCGCACCTGCGCCGGCGTCGGCTCCGCCCTGATCCAGATGGGCACGATGATCATGGTCGGCTTTCTCGGGCGCGGTTCCGAGCGCCAGGGCTTCCGCATGATCGCGCTGATCGTCGCGGTTCTCTTTGTCATTGCCGAGATCATCTGCGCGGTCTCCGTGAAGGAGCGCAACACCCGGATGCAGACGACTTCCGTCGGGGAGATGTTCCGCTCGCTCTTCGCCAATGACCAGGCGCTGATCGTGGTCCTCTCGATCGTCCTCATCAACAGCGCGCTGTACCTGACATCAAACCTGATCATCTATTTCTTCAAATACGACATGGGCGGCGAGTCCTGGAAAGTCAGCTACACGCTGTTTACGACCGTGGGCGGCGCGAGCCAGATCCTGGGCATGATGATCGTCTATCCCCTTCTCCGGAGAAAACTCTCGAATATCCGGATTTTCAGGTGTGCCCTCACGGCGGGCATCGCAGGATACGCCGCGCTGCTCATCTTCTGCCTCACAGGCAATTCGGGGAACCTTCCCCTCCTTCTCGTGCCCGGCGTCATGGTGTTCGCCGCCAACGGCATCCTGACCGTGCTGACGACCGTGTTCCTCTCCAACTCCGTCGACTACGGAGAGATCAAGACAGGCCACAGGGAGGAGAGCGTGATCTTCTCGATGCAGACATTTGTCGTCAAGCTCGCCTCAGGCGTCTCCGTCTTCGCGGCAGGTCTCGGCCTCGACCTGATCGGACTTGTCGGCAACACCGATGAGACCGGACCGATCGCCGTCCAGAGCGCCTCTACGCTGACCGGCCTCCGGCTGCTCATGACGATCATTCCGACGGTCCTTCTCATCGCGGCATTCATCTTCTTTGCCAGGAAGTTCCGTCTCTCCGACGAGGAGGTCAGGAAGAATTCCGACCTGCTTGCCGGGCGGAGATAATTATCCTTATCCGCATAAGAAGACGGTTTCCCTGACAGCCGCGCTCCATCAGACATGTCAAAAAACCGGCGGAAATCACCGTTCCGTGATTTCCGCCGGTTCTCTCTTTATTCTGAGATTGGCCCATCGCTCACACCCTGTCTTCGCAGCGAGCGAATCTTCCGGTCGAGCATTTTCCTCCATATATTTCTTATAAAGGCCGAGTCTCCCAACACCCTGACTGCAGTCGGGCTCAGCGCATAATAGCACCGGATGAACCATCGTCCCGGGGCGGTCAGCGCCAGCTTCTCGTCCCGGTATCTTCTCAGGACCCGCACCTCGGGACAGTCGTAGGAGCCGTAGACGCACGTGGCGATATAGCATCCGTCCTGATGGCTGTAGCCCCCGTACATGTTGGGGCTGCTCTCCCCCCGCTTTTTCCCTCTGCTGTCGTAGTGTGAATAGCCCCCGAAAAGATTCGGCTCGCTGTTCCCGACCTTATGTCCCTTCGTGTCCTTCGTGGTGTAGCCGCCGAAGAGATTCTGATTGGACTCCCCGATCTTATGGCCTTCGCTGTCGTAGTGGGTGTAGCCGCCGAACAGGTTCTTCTCGCTGCGGCCGACCTTCCGGCCCTTTTCATCGTAGTGAGTGTAACCGCCAAAGAGATTCGGGTCGCTGTGCCCCTTCTTTCCCATCACCGCCTCCAAATCATGTGCTGACTGATCATATCCGTTTACCTTCATTCACCCCGGAACCGCGTGTGCGAAAAATGCCGGCAGGCCGCCATTATCAGTCCAGCTTGAAATATCGCTCCGCGTTTTTAAAGCAGATTCCCTCGATGATGGTCCGAAGGGCCTTCTCATCGGCCGGGTACTCTCCGTTTTCAACCCAGGAGCCTATGAGCTCGCACAGGACCCGACGGAAATATTCGTGCCTCGCATAGCTCAGGAAGCTGCGCGAATCCGTCAGCATCCCGATGAATCCAGCAAGGTATCCTTCGCTGGCAAGGCTTGTCATGTGGCTGATCATGCCCTGCTTGTGATCATTGAACCACCAGGCGCTCCCGTGCTGGATCCTTCCCACCGCGCGGCTGTCCTGGAACGCGCCCATCACCGTCTCGATGGCCGCGTTGTCTCCCGGATTGAGCGAATACAGGACGGTTGAAGCCAGCTCATCGGTTTCATCGAGCGCGTCGAGCAGTCCGGCCAGATCTTTGATCGAAACGGTATCGCCGATCGAATCGATCCCGGCGTTCGGCCCGAGCTCGCGGAACAGACGGCTGCTGTTGTCCCGGATCACGCCGAAGTGGAGCTGCATGACGATCCCGAAGCGGTGATACATATGCCCGAGTTCGATCAGAAGCGCGGTTTTGAACTTATCTTCCTCACTTTTATCGGGCATAATGCCCTTCAGCCGCCTCGCAAAAATAGCGGAGACTTCTTCCTCCGTCGCCCGGACAAAGGGAACCGCCTCCATGCCGTGATCGGAGACCCGGCAGCCCAGGGACAGGAAGAACTTCAGCCGCTCCTCCAGCCTCTCGCGAAGCTGCGCGAAACTGTTCACCCCTCCAAGCCGCTCCATGTAATCGAGGTAGGCGGCCTCCCCGATCTCCAGAGCCCTGTCGGGACGGAAGCCCGGCAGTACCTTTACTGGAAATCCCTGATCCCCGGAGAGTTTCCTGTGCCAGACAAGGGAGTCCGCGGGATCGTCCGTGGTGCAGAGAGCCCTGACATTCGAATCCAGGATCAGCGTCCGCGCGGGCAGGGCCTTCAGCTTTTCATTGCAGAGTTCCCAGACCTCGTCGGCCGTATCGCTGTTCAGGACGCCCCTGTATCCGAAGTAATTGCGCAGTTCCAGGTGGCTCCAGTGATAGAGCGGATTCCCGGCGGCGAGTTCAAGCGTCCCGGCCCATTTTCGGAACTTCTCATAATCGGACGCGTCCCCGGTGATATATCTCTCTTCCACCCCCGCGGAGCGCATCAGCCTCCACTTGTAATGGTCCTCCCCGAGCCAGGCCTGCGAGATATTCTCAAATCTCCGGTTATCGTAGATGTCGCGGGGATTCAGGTGGCAGTGATAATCGATAATCGGCATCCCAGCCGCGTAGTCGTGATAAAGATGTCTTGCGGTCTCTGAGGACAGCAGAAAATCGCGGTCCATAAACGGTCTCATTGCGCAATCCTCCCTTTGCCGGTCAACGGGGTCCATCCCGGCCGGGCGGTATTATTATAACATTAAAAAAACCTGTAAAACAGCGGTTTTCAATATCTTCCGCTATTTTACAGGTTGTTGGTTTTGGTGGACCTGGCGGGAATCGAACCCGCGTCCGAAAGCCCCTCCCCCGAAGCATCTCCCATCACAGCTGCTTATTTACATTCCCTCGGCCGGTCGGCAGGCAGCAGCCTACCGGCTTCAGTAGCTTCATATTACGCCTGCAGATTCAAAGCTTTACCTGCATCGTTTCCCGTAATCATGACGCCGGTTACCGGGAGTACGGGTACAACCGGGCCGACGAGCAGCACTTAGGCCGCTACTGCAACTGTATTGTTGTCAGCGTTTAATTTTATGCTCCGGTTTTATCGTGGTCCGGGCCACGGATGGCTTCCTCGACTTCAGAACCCCCGTCGAAACCAGTACAAGCCCTTATCTGATATACAGGGGATGAGATTACTCAGCCCTTGAACCGCCGGCCTCAATCGCCTCAAGTACGGAGGACGTTACGTCGGCAGCGGCGTCAGCGGCGGCATCAGCAGCCTCGGAAACAGCCGATGTGGCTGCTTCGGCAGCTTCGGAAACAACAGAGGCGGCTGCTTCGGCAGCGGATTCAACCTTGCTCTCAGCCTTCTTGCCTGCGCCGCATCCAGCGAGCATAGCCGTCATAACAATAACTGCAGCGATAGCGAACTTTCTCATAGTAATGTATCTCCTTTCAGTATCTGTCTCAAAAGGCCTTTAACCAGACCTCATGAACCTACTCATTATAGTTTTGGTCCTTATAAATGTCAATACCGTACGGATCGGTGCCGCCGGATGCCCCGGCCGCGGGCACGGCCGGAGATCTCACTTCGCGAACAGGCCTTCCTTGCCATTTTTCCCCGGCGATCACCTGAGGAGATAAACTTCCGTGAAATGATTGAAGCGCTCCGAGTACTCATCAGCCGGATTGTCGACAAAGATATCCGCCCAGTTCTGGTCATTCATCGCCGAACCGCCGTAATCCTCCAGCACATAGACGTGTCCGTCTATCATGAGATGATCTCCGAAACTGAGACCAAGTCTCGCGCACGTCGCGGCAGAGACAGCGACGGTTCTGCCCGCGACGAGCGGCGCGCCGCTCGCGGTCTGTCCGACGTAGGGTCCCTGGTCCTCCGGCGTATCCATATAGGCGGTAAGCCTCCAGAGACCGAGATCGATGACGGATGAGTAATTGAAATCTCCGCTGTTTCCGGCAAAGGAATCATCCGATACCGTCACCTGCCTCACGGTGGACTGCGTCCTGCCGTCCCGTGCCGTGAGAGTGTAAGAGATCAGGTAGACACCGGGAACAGATGTGTTCAGATTGCTCACATCCGCCGTTACCGATGATATCACGTCGTCCCAGGAGACATGGGCCATCGGATCAAATGACTCGCCGATCTTCAGAACGACGCTGCCCTCCATCCCGTAGAGGAAGAGGTCAAGGTCAGGGTTGATCGTGACGTCAATCGACGCGATCTCCTGTCTCCCGTCAACGGCGGTAATCAGGTATCTCAGCGTCTGTGTTCCTGCCGAGGTCCAGTCTACGCCGTTCGCGTCGGCTTCGACTTTCTCGATCGTGTCGTCCCAGGAAATACCGGCCATGACATCCGGATGCATTCCCTCAATAACAGAGAATTCACGGATTCCTGTCACGTGGTCGGCCAGAAGATCCGTCACATAGGTCCCCTCGGTATCCGAGAAGCCTTCCTCTGCGGCACTCTCGGCGAGGGATTCCTCTACTCCATACGGAATCTCCTCAGCTAAGCTCTCCGCGAGGGATCCCTCTGCCTCAGACGGGGTTTCCTCTGCAGCGCTCTCCGGGAGAGACTCTTCTGAAAATGCGGGCATCTCTTCAGGGATGCTCTCCGCAGCCTCCGGTGTCGGCGCCGGTGTTGCGGTCGGCGTCGGCGCTGCAGTCGGTGTCGCGGCCGGCGTCGGCGCTGCAGTCGGTGTCGCGGCCGGCGTCGGCGTTGCGGCCGGCGTCGGCGTTGCGGCCGGCGTAGGCGTCGCAGTCGGCCTTGGCGTCGGCGTTGCGGTCGGCGTCGGTGCCGCAGTCGGCGTCGGCGTCGGTGTTGCAGCCGGCGTCGGCGTCGCGGTCGGTATCGGTGTCGCGGTCGGTGTCGGCGTCGCGGTCGGCGCCGGCGTCGCAGTAGGTGCCGTAGTCGCGGTCGGCGTCGGTGCCGCGGTTGGTGTCGGCGTCGCGCTCAGCGTCGGTGTCGGCGTAGGCGTTGCAGTCGGTGTCACATCCTCATCGGGGATGAGAAGCGGATCATCACCGCCCTCGTCGTCGTGCGCCTGCTGACTGCCTCCGTCTTCATCGCCGGGACCCTGGTGGCTGTCGTCTCCTTCGGCGGAACCCGGGTGCCCTTCGTCATCATCATCGATCATGAGCGGGCTGTCATCTCCCTGCTCTCCCTGACCCTCCTCATCGACAGGCAGTTCACCATCCCCGCCGTCGTCGATCAGAAGCTGGTCGGGCTCCGTCTCCCTGTCCTCGATGCGCGGATCTTCCGCGTCCGCGTCTTCCACGAGCAGCATCATTTCCTCGGAACCCGAGTCAGCGATCGTAAGAAGATCGTCCTTCGCGCCTGCGATGCCGCCGGCGGGCGTCTCAGCTCCCGATTCCTGCGCTCCCCCTGCCTCAGATGCGGACACAGCGCCCACTGTTCCGTCTTCGGACAGAACTGCCGCAGAATCGCTGTTCCCGGCTCCAGCTTCTTTTTTACGGGAATCGGAACCGCATGCTGTGACCAGGGACACGCAGACTGCGAGCGCCAGCGCGGAAAGAACGGTTTTTCTTCTCAACATAGCAGCCTCCCACCATCTGGAGAATCTCAATCTGTCTTTGTAAGGCTTCTCAGACGTTTCTGATCTTAAAGTCTCTCTCTGCTTCTCTCTTTATATCCTTCTTCGCGATGTCAGCTCTCTTGTCGTAGAGCTTCTTGCCTTTCGCCAGTCCGACCTCAACCTTGACCAGGCTTCCTTTAAAATATACCTGAAGCGGCACAAGCGTAAATCCCTTCTCCTTGATCTTCTGCTGCAGCTTCCTGATCTCGGACGCGTGCATGAGAAGTCTCCGCCTCCTCAGCGGATCTCGGTTGAAGATGTTGCCCTTCTCATAGGGGGCGATGTGCATCCCGTCGACGTACATCTCACCGGCGCGGATCTCTATATACGCTTCCTTTACGGAACAGTGTCCCATGCGGATGGATTTGACTTCCGTTCCGAAGAGTTCGATCCCGGCTTCATATTTCTCGAGAATAAAATAGTCGTGAAATGCCTTTTTGTTATTTGCGATTACCTTAACGGATTCAGGCATCCTCTCTCCCCATGTCCTGTTCCGGCCGTCATTTCCCGCCAGGCGGCAGGTACCGGTACCCGGCAAATTATTTATAAAAACCTACGGTTGAAAAAACCTCTGCTCCAGGCAGAGGTTTCAGTCATTTGTTGATAAAGTTCATCGAAAGAACGAGCGAAAGAACGAAGAACAAAACCGCGAGGATTGTTGTCGCCCTGACCAGTCCGCCTTCCATTGACCTGCCCTTATTCTGTCCCCAGTACGTGTCCGCGGCTCCTGCGATCGCGCCGAGACCTGCGGATTTTCCTTCCTGCATCAGCACGATGACCGTGAGCGCTACGCAGTCGAGCACATAGAGGATATTAAGGATTGTCCGAAGAACCGTCATTTACCACACCTCCGAAGCGTAAATCATCTTCTCGAATAAAACCGCTTGACAGTATAACATATCCTCAGACAAACAGCAAGCGGTTTTATCACGATTTCAGGGGATATTTCAGGCCCGTTCGAACTTATCTCTCAATCAGGAGCGACCTTCCGGTCATCTCCGCGGGCTTCTCCATGCCCATGAGCTCGATCATGGTCGGAACGATGTCGCAGAGCCTTCCTCCCTCGTCGAGCCCGTATTTCGGGTCCGCGTTGACGAGGATGAACGGGACGGGATTCGTGGTATGGGCCGTGAACGGCTCTCCCGTCTCGGGATCCACCATCATGTCACAGTTCCCGTGATCGGCGCAGATGAACATGATTCCGCCATTGCGCTTGATAGCCTCGACGGCGCGTCCGACGCAGGCGTCGACGCATTCGACGGCCCTGATCGCCGCCTCCTCGACACCCGTGTGGCCGACCATATCGCCGTTTGCGAAATTGATGATGATCACATCGTACTTGCCGCTGTCAATCGCCTCGACGAGTCCGTCGCAGACCTTCGGGGCGCTCATCTCCGGCTGGAGATCGTATGTCGCGACCTTCGGGGACGGGACGAGCAGCCTGTCCTCGCCCTCGAACGGCTCCTCGACGCCGCCGTTGAAGAAGAACGTGACGTGCGCGTACTTCTCGGTCTCGGCCGTGCGGAGCTGGGTCATCCCGTTGTCGGCGAGCCACTCACCGAACACGTGGGTCAGCTCCTGCTTCTTGAACGCGACGTACTTGTTTTCGATCGTGACGTCGTAGTCCGTGAAGCAGACGTAGGTCGTCCTGAGCCTCGGCCCCCTGTCGAAGTGGTCGAACTCGTCGTCGCAGAAGCAGCGTGTGATCTCCCTCGCGCGGTCCGGACGGAAGTTGAAGAAGACGATCGAGTCGCCGTCCTTGATCGTCGCGACGGGCTTTCCGTCTTTCTCGACGACGAACGGAACGACGAATTCATCGACGACGCCTTTGTCGTAGGACGCCTGCATGCCCGCAAGCGCGTTGTCTGCCTTTTCGCCGATTCCTTTTGTCAGGGCGTCATACGCGCGGACTACGCGCTCCCAGCGGTTGTCGCGGTCCATCGCGTAATACCTGCCGGACACCGTGGCGATCTCTCCGACGCCGATCTCCTCCATCTTATCGAGGAGGTCGCGGATATAGCCCTTGCCCGAATCCGGAGGCGTATCTCTTCCGTCCATGAAGCAGTGGACGTACACTTTCTCGAGACCATTCCTCTTCGCCAGCTCAAGAAGGCCATAGAGATGATCTGTGTGGCTGTGGACGCCTCCCGGTGAGACGAGGCCCATCAGGTGGAGCGAGCCATTGTTTTCCTTCGCGTTGTTCACGGCGCGGAGAAGGTCCTCATTTTCAAAGAAATCCCCGTCGTCGATTGCCTTGGAGATTCTTGTCAGTTCCTGATATACGACCCTGCCGGCGCCCATATTCGTGTGGCCGACCTCGGAATTGCCCATCTGTCCGTCAGGAAGTCCGACAGCGAGACCGGACGCGTAACCCTTGACGAACGGGTATTCCGCCTCAAGCCGGTCCATAACCGGCGTATTCGCGAGGTAGACGGCATTGTGGTTGTGATCCGGGTTCAGGCCGTAGCCGTCAAGGATCATGATGACATGTGTTTTCCTGCCCATAAAAGAACATCCTCCTCAATCATTGAGCCGGCATTCATAGGCCGACATTTTATTTTACGGCATTTTCAGAAGTACTGTCAATAGGAGCGGCGTCGCCCTTCTCCTCGAGATAGACCCTTCGGAAGGGCTCCCAGGTACGGTCGCTGATGATGTAGCGCGGCCTCCGTTTCGTCTCCATGTAGGCCTTGCCGACATATTCGCCTATGACTCCGAGCGATATGAGCTGGATCCCTCCGATCATCGAGATGATGCACACGAGGGAGGCCCACCCCGGTACCGTGTGTCCGGTCACCTGCCTTATGATCGCCCAGATGATGCTGACGACGCCGAAAACACTGACGATGAGGCCCAGGAAGGAAATGACCCTGATCGGCAGGATCGACATGCTCGTGATCCCGTCCGCCGCCAGCGCGAGCATCTTTCTGAGCGGGTAGTGGCTCCTGCCGGCCCTCCTCTCCTTTCTCCTGTAGGCGACGGTCGCGCTCCTGAAGCCGACGAGAGGAACCATGCCCCTCAGGAAGACGTTGACCTCCCCGTAGTCGGCGAAATGGTGCAGGACCGTCGAGCTGATCAGCCTGTAATCGGCGTGATTGTAGATGATCTCGGCTCCGAACAGGTTCATTATCCTGTAAAATGACTGCGCGGTCGTCCGCTTGAACCATGTGTCGGTCTCCCTCTCCGACCGCACGCCGTACACGATCTCGTTTCCCTCCAGGTAGAGCCGGATCATCTCGTTCATCGCGTCGGGGTCGTCCTGTCCGTCACAGTCGATCGAGATCGTGACGTCGCACCGGTCCCTCGCTTCCATGAGTCCGGCGAGCACAGCCTTCTGGTGACCCCTGTTGCGGCTCTGGCGGATCCCGATGTAATGGGGATCTTCACGGGAATACTTCGTGATGAGGTCCCAGGTGCTGTCCGATGAACCGTCGTCGACGAACAGGATCCTGCTGTTCCCGCTTATGAGGCCGAGCTCCGCCAGCTCCCGGAGTTTCGCGAGAAAAACGGGCGCGGTGACGGGCAGGACCTCCTGCTCGTTGTAACAGGGAATGATGATCATCAGGACGGGCTTGGCATTCATGTGATTCCTCCGGCGTCTGATAAGAAAACAGCCCTCTTTCACCGGCTGCCGCCAATAAAAGAGGGACTGCTGTGAATCCGCTGTAACTAACCGACAGTATTACTTGTTGTAGTTCACGATGTCGCCGAAATCCGGCTTCAGGGAAGCACCGCCGACGAGACCGCCATCGATATCTTCCTTGGAGAACAGCTCAGCGGCGTTGGAGCCCTTGACGGACCCGCCGTAGAGGATGCGGATCTCCTCCGCCGTCTCGTCCCCGTAGAGCTCGCGGATCAGATCGCGGATTCCCTTGCAGACTTCTTCGGCCTGGTCGGACGTCGCGGTCTTTCCGGTTCCGATCGCCCAGATCGGTTCATAGGCGATGATCGCAGCCTTCGCCTGGTCGGCCGTGAGGCCGAGGAAGCCGACCTTGACCTGCTGGCGGATGAAATCCATCGTAACGCCCTGCTCTCTCTGGGTCAGGGATTCGCCGCAGCACATGATCGGAATCAGGCCGTGCTCGAAGCACTTGATCATCTTCTTGTTGACGGTCTCATTTGTCTCCGCGAAATATTCGCGCCTCTCGGAGTGGCCGAGAATGACGTACTTGACGCCCAGGTCCGTGAGCATGTTCGGGGCGACTTCGCCCGTATAGGCTCCGCTGTCCTCGAAGTAGACATTTTCCGCGCCGATCTGGATGTTGCTGCCGGCAGCGGCCTCGAGAGCCGCCGGAATGTCGATGGACGGGACGCAGAGAAGGACTTCCGTCTCTTCGCTCGCGCAGGTCGCCTTCATCGCTTCGATAGCAGCCTTCGTCTCAGAGGGTGTCTTGTTCATCTTCCAGTTGCCGGCCGCGAGAATTCTTCTTGCCATTCGATTATTCCTCCTGGATTAGTGTAAAATGACTGCCGATTCTTACTTGTCGTCCGCCGCCGCGACGCCCGGGAGCTCCTTGCCCTCAAGGAATTCGAGGGATGCGCCGCCGCCCGTTGAGATGTGGGACATCTTGTCGCCGAAGCCGAGCTGGTTGACCGCGGCCGCGGAATCGCCGCCGCCGATGATCGTGGTGGCGTCGGTATCGGCAAGAGCCTTCGCGACAGCGATCGTGCCCTTCGCGAGGATCGGGTTCTCAAATACGCCCATCGGGCCGTTCCAGACGACAGTCTTCGCGCTCTTGACCGCGTCTCCGTAGAGCTCGCGCGTCTTCTCGCCGATGTCCATGCCCATCATGTCAGCCGGGATCGCGTCAACGTCAACAACGGAGACCTCGATCGGACCGTCGATGGGATCGGGGAACTCAGCAGCGATAGTGGTGTCGATGGGGAGAAGGAGCTTCTTGCC
>CACYEN010000050.1 GCA_902773435.1 uncultured Lachnospiraceae bacterium
CTTAAGGACGGAAAGCTCTACCTGGTCCCGAGGAAGTATCAGCACATCCAGGCGAAGAAGGCCGGGCTGGATTTTCCCGGCTGACCCTTCAGACGCCTTCCGCCGCAGCGCCTGCCGGACAAAAAAAGAGCCCCTCTCCGGGGCTCCTTGCGCATCCGCATCTGTGACAGGCTTCAGGTGTGCATCTCTCCTTTACTTGTCTTCCTGCTTCTTCCCGACCGCGTCCGGGTTTCCGGCCGCGTTGACAAATTCAAGATCTTCAAGGCTCAGCACGCTGCTGTAGCGGCTCTCGGTGTCACTGATCAGCGCCGCAAGCCTTTCATTGCCTGCAAACTTCTGGAAATCGAAAATATCCTTTAATCTGTTCATACCCATCTCCCTCCTCAATAAAATACCGGCCCGGGTACCAGTGTGTCATTCTGCATCAGCGGAATGTCGTGTATCGCGCAGAAGCGGACCCCTCTGCTGTACTCAAGAAAACATCTTTTGAAATAGTCCCTGATATATCTGAAGATCTTCATGGCGATCATTGTTCTCCTTTCCATCTGTCGTTCGCTTGTCTCGCGCCTTCACATTCATATACGAACAGACAGTGCGCCGTGGCTAATTATATTTATAAAAAAAATCCGAAGCCCTTCCGGGGATCGGAAATATAAGAAAAATCAAAGGAAATCCACAATAAAAAAGAGATGGCCGCGCGGGCGGTCATCTCTGAGGAATCTCTTCCAGAATCACTCTTGCCTCGTAGGGCTGCAGCTTACCCGGCAGATGGCTGCCGTAGTTGGAGATCAGCTCCCTGCCCTCAAGGCCGTCAAACAGGGTGCAGGCCGCGGGGTTCTCCGACCAGCTGCACGCCACCGTCATGACGCTGCCGTCAAGAATTCTCCTGTAGGCGTAGACGCAGGGGTCATCGGTGAGAAGCGCTTCGAACCTGCCGTAGACGACGACCGGGAGAGAATGCCTCAGGCCGATCAGTCTCCTGTAGTAATGGAACACCGAATCCGGGTCAGCCATCTCCCGCTCCGCGTTGATCTCCGTGTAGTTCGGGTTCAGCCCGATCCAGGGGGTCCCTTCCGTGAATCCGGCGCCCGGCCCCGCGTTCCACTGCATCGGGGTCCTGGCGTTGTCCCGGCCAATCTCGCCGAAACACTTCAGCATCTCCGCGGAGGAGATGCTCCGCCTCTCTTCCACGTACTGCCGGTAGGCATTGATCTCCTCAACATCCCTGCAGTCGTCAATGCTCCCCCAGTCCCTGTTCGTCATGCCGAGCTCTTCTCCCTGATAGATGTAGGGAGTCCCCTTCATCATGTGGATGCAGGTCGCCAGCATCTTGGCAGAGAGGGCGCGCCACTTCTCGCTGTCATTTCCGTACCTTGAGACGCAGCGCGGCAGATCGTGGTTGTCGATGAAGAGGGCGTTCCAGGCCTTCCCCTCGGTCTCCGTCTGCCACCTGTTCAGGATCTCTCTCACTTCCGGAAGCGTCGGGGCATACGTGATCCACTTCCCGGCCCTTCGGTCCCTCACGCGGGACTTCACGTGCTCGAACTGGAAGACCATATCGAGTTCCGTCCCGCCGCTGTTCGCGTACCTGAGGGCGTCGTCGATCTTTACCCTCGCGGCCTCCCCCACCGTCATGATGTCGTACCTCGAGAGAACGCGCCTGTTCATCTCCCGCAGGTACTCGTGGACCTCCGGCCGGTTGTAGACATAAGGCGTCATATCGCCGTAGATCCCGTCGGCGGATATCCCGTCCGGATACTCCGGATCCTTCGAGATCATGCTGATCGCGTCCATGCGGAATCCGTCGATCCCCTTCCGGCACCACCACTCCATCATGTCGTAGACGGCCTCCCTCACCTCCGGGTTCGCCCAGTTGAGATCCGGCTGTTTTCTTGAAAAGCAGTGGAGGTAGTACATCCCGGTCGCCTCGTCCAGCTCCCAGGCAGAGCCGCTGAAGCAGGACTCCCAGTTGTTCGGCGCGCGGCCGTCCGCCGGCTCTCTCCAGATATAGAAGTCGCGGAAGGCGCTGTCCGCCGACTTCCGGCTCTCGACAAACCAGGGGTGCTCATCCGAGGTGTGGTTGACGACGAGGTCCATGATGATCCGCATCCCGAGCTCGTGAGCCCCGGCGAGAAGCCGGTCAAAATCCTCCATGGTTCCGAACTCATCCATGATCTCCCTGTAATCGGAGATATCGTAGCCGTTGTCGTCATTCGGGGACCGGTAGACAGGCGAGAGCCAGATCACGTCGATCCCGAGCGTCCGGAGATAAGGCAGATGCTCCGTTATGCCGTTGAGATCACCGATCCCGTCCCCGTTGGAATCCGCGAAGCTTCTCGGATAGATCTGGTAAACGACCGCTTCCTTCCACCAGGCTCTTCTCTCTTCCATCCCATCCTCCGCTTAAGTATCCCCGATCCGCTCGAGGAAGACCTCCAGCACACCGCCGCAGACCATTCCGCCCGCAGCCGGGTCTTTGCCCGTCAGGTCGATGCTGCACACCTTCGTCCTCAGATCCGACTTCATCATCTCTCTCGCGGCTTCGATGATCCTGGCCTCAAAGATTCCCCCGCCGATCGTACCCGCGAAGGATCCGTCCTCCCTGACCACCATCCTGGCGCCCGGCTCCCTCGGGGCGGAGCCCTGTCTCCCGACGATGAGGGCGAGCACCTTGCTGCCCCCGGCGAGGAGTTCCCTCTCTATGTCGCCGGGAAGCTCGGAGATCCTGCTCTCCCGCGACACTCGGATGATCTCTGCAGCTACGGAGACGGCGATCTCCCCGGGCGTCTCCGCCCCGATGGAAAGTCCGATCGGCGCGTGCAGCCTGTCAAGCGCGGCGGGAGCCGCCCCCCGCCTGAGCATCAGTTCTTTTGCCGAGGCGATGCGGCCCCGGCTCCCCATCATTCCCGCGTAGGCAAACCCGCGCGCCATGATCCGATCCAGGCACTCCAGGTCATAGGTGTGTTCCCGCGTCATGATGATGTAATACATATTCTGCTCATCCGGAAGGCTGTCGAGAAGCTCGTCGAAGGGGCCGACAAGGACGTCGTCGGCTCCGGCTTCTTTCGCCTTCCCTGCGTAAAGAGGCCTGTCCTCAAGCACCGTGATCTCAAATCCGAGATTTTTAAGAAGCTTTACGACTTCGAGCGCGACATGGCCGCCCCCGCAGACAACCGCCTTCTTTCTCCGTCCGATCGTCTCGCGGAAGACGCGCCCTCCTGAAGTCATCCCGATCACCGGAGCCGGATACACGCCGGCTTCCGGCGCGGCGTCCGCGGGGAAGCCCTCTTCCCTGAGGTATTCCCTCCCGTCCAGGTAGATCGCGCGGCTCCCCGCGTTCTCCCCGTCGATGACGACACAGAAGCTGCATGTGCCGGGCCCCGCGGCAGCCTTTATCAGTTCCCTGTAAAACATATGAATGCTCTTCTCCCTCCTGTTTCCACCGGTCTTCGCCCGGAATGCTGTGAGCGGGCGCTGACCGGAGCTTCACCTGACCGGATTCTCAAGCTCCCCGATCCCCTCTATCCTGCAGGTGACGACGTCGCCGGATTTCAGGAAGCAGGGGGGCTTCATCCCCATCCCCACTCCCGACGGGGTCCCGGTCGCTATGATCGTGCCCGCCTTCAGCGTCATCCCCTCGGACAGCATCGCGATAATCTCGGCGATCCCGGTGATCAGGCAGTCCGTGTTCGAATCCTGGCGGACCTCCCCGTTCACCAGGCAGCTGATCGGAAGCGCCGGCGGAAACGCGAACTCGTCCGCGGTCACAATGCAGGGGCCCATCGGCGTAAAGCCGTCAAGGCTCTTCCCGAAATACCACTGCCTGTGCCTCGTCTGCAGGTTTCTCGCGCTCACGTCGTTGACGATCGTGTACCCGAAGATGTAATCCCGGGCTTCGCCGGCCTTTACGTTCCGGGCGTCCTTCCCTATGACGACGCCGAGCTCGCACTCGTAGTCCAGCGAGTCGACAAGTCCCTCATAGGACGGGATCTCCGCGCCGGGCCCCTGCGAGTAATTCACCCGCTTCGAGAAAAAGATCGGGTACGGTCTCTCCCCGCCGAACGCCTCCTTCGAGAAGCGCCCCGCCTCCACGGCATGCGCCGCGTAATTGATCCCGAGACAGAGCACATCCTGCAGGGGCCTGGGGACCGGCGAGAGGATCACGGCATCCTCACCTGCCTCCGGCGCCCCTTCCGGAATAGACGGGACCCCGCCCGCCCTGATCAGCTCGTTCATATCCGCAAACCGGTCCAGCACAAAGAGGGGGCCGCTGCCGTCGCGGGCAGCGGTTTTCTCAGTCCCGTTCTCGAGAATAGTGAAATATCTCATTCTTCCGCTGTCTCCCTTTCAGAACAGTATTTCTCATACTTCCCGCTCACGCGGCCTTTTTGACCACCGCGTCGTGATTTCCCCTCGTCCGGATGATGTAGCGGTAGGCCGCGACTTTCGATTCCGGGACGTAGTAGACCGCCTTCGCGCTGTTTCCGGCAAATGCCTCGCCGGCGACTTCGCTCTGCTTCAGCAGGAGGCTTCTGACCGTAAAGGATGAGAGCGCCTTCGCGTTGTAGAAAGCCCGCCGCCCGACGGTCCTTATGCCGGTTCCGATCACGACCTTCTTCAGGGCCGGCATATTGCAGAAGGCGTACGCGCCGATCACGGCGACGTTGTCGCCGACGGAGACGGACGCTGCCTTCTTATTGCCCTCAAGGGCCCTCGCCGCCACGGACGTAACCTTATAGTTCACGCCTGCATACCTGACCCTGACCGGGATTGTCACGCTGGTCAGGGTCGTGTCTTTCACCTTCTCGAAGCTGACCTCGGCGGTTCCGCTGGCACCGGCCTTCGTGATTTTGTAGACATTTCCCGACACGGTCATGGACGTGCCGACACTGCGATACCGGATCCTGAATGTCCCCGTCAGGGTTCCCTTGTAGTCTCCCTTTCCCGTGACGGTGAGCGAAGCCGTCCCGGTCTTCACATTGTTCGCGTAGCTGACGGTGTAGTCGGTTCCGGCAGCGGGCACCGGGGCGCCGCTGACGGAGGACACAAGCGTGAAGGACGGCTTCACCTCGCTCCCGGTGTAGTACCTGGCGCTGATCGCCGGCACGCTGTAGCCCCCGTCCGCAAGGTCGAGACGCGCGATGGTAAATGTCCCCTCGGCGCTTCCCGCGTAATTCCCCCTGCCCTTTACCGTGACCTTCCCCTTGCCGGCATGGACATTGTTTGCGTAAGTCAGCGTGTAGTCCGTGCCGCTTGTGAGGGTCTTTCCGCCGAGCACAACTTTCGCGGCCGGCTTGCGGGCGGACCCGTTGAAGTAACAGTTGGAGACGGTGACGTCTGCCGAGGCGAGGGACGCGGCCTTCACCGTGACCGGGATCCAGATCGCGTCATCGCCGAGCGATGCCTTGAGGTTCGTGCTTCCCGCCTTGTTCCCCTTCACTTTTCCCCCGCTGAGCGAGGCGACGGCGGTGTTGCCGGATTTCCATGTCGGGGAGACGATCGCGTTGACGGGGTTCCAGGATGATCCGCCTTCATTTTTCACTTCACACCTGCGGACGACGGCGGGGAGAGCCGCCGTCTTCCCGTAGGTGACGGTCATCGACTCGGTCCCGTCCTCCGTCAGGAGGCCTCCCTGCCAGGTGATCGAAGATTCCGCCACGCTGACCGTCACCGTCTCTTTTGAGTCATTGGCCGCCGTCGAGCCGGAATGGCCGGCGTCCCCGAACTCCTGCACCCAGAAATGTGTCCCGCCGAGGACGACGTGGCCGATGCCGATCGATGTATACCGGCTGTCAAGCATATTCCTGCGGTGCCCCTGGCCGCTGTAATTGCGGTCGTCCTCCCGCCACTGGACGAACGTGTCCTCGTAGGAAGCGGATCCGAGCGCGAGATTCTCTCCGCACCTGGAGCCGTAGACATTGTTCGACGTTCCCCAGCCGCCCGCGGAAAAACAGCTCTGGCCGTCCGGCCTCGTGTGGCTGAACACGACCGCGGCTTCCACGGCCCTTAGCATCGCGACCTTCTCGAGCTCATAGTCGTAGGTCAGCTTCTGCAGATTTCTGTAGTCATCCCTGTTTACGCTGCCGTCCATGTCATATGCCCAGGCGTCGCTCCCCGTCCTGAAAGTATTGATCAGGCCCAGCATCTTTCTCGCGTTCGTCTGGCCGTAGGTCACCTCGACCCGGATCTCGGTCAGCGGCAGAGTGTCCGCGGACAGGATTCCCACAGAGGCAAGTATCATAAAGGCCGTCAGAATCGGCAGCATCACTCTCTTCATAACCCGAACTCCTCTCTCAGCTTCTCCTCCATGATCCTAAGCGGCGCCTCCTCCCCCGTCCAGAGCGTGAAGTTTCTCGCGCCCTGGCAGGCGAGCATCCCGAGCCCGCTCACCGTCTTCGCCCCCCGCTTCCCCGCCTCCTTAAGGAACAGCGTGTCGGCGGGATTGAACACCACGTCGCACACGGTCATGGACGGCAGGACCGTATCGTAATTGATCTCCGGCATCTCCCCGTCGAGCGGCGCGAGTCCGACCGGCGTCGCGTTGACGAGGATATCCGTATCCCCCGGGACATCGATTCCGCCCGCCCAGGGCAGATACTCCGCCTCCGCGCCGGTCTTCTCATTCACGAGGGCGGCGAGCTCCCGGCCGCGCCCCTCGTCCCTGTTGACGACGGTGATGCGGGATGCTCCCGCCAGGGCGCACTCCACGGCGATCGCCCTCGCGGCGCCGCCCGCCCCGAGGACCACGATCTTCTTTCCCTCAAGGACCCCGCCGGCGCGGAGCAGGGCCTCCACGAAGCCCTTGCCGTCCGTGTTCTCCCCGAACAGGGTGCCGTCCTCCCGGACGACGACGGTATTGACCGCGCCGATCACCTCCGCCGCCACGGAGAGCTCGTCGAGCCAGGGAATCACATTGAGCTTGTGGGGCATCGTCAGGTTCACGCCCCTCATGTGGAGCGCGCGGACCGCCCGCATGGCATCGGGAAATCCCTCCGGCGTGACCTTCATCGTGATGTAGCGGAAATTCAGACCGCGCGCGGCATAGGCCGCCTCCTCCATCACCCCGGTCGGGTTGTCGTCGACAGGGTCGCCGAAGACCCCTGTGAGTTCCGCCCTGTAGTTCTTCTTCTCCTTCGATTCCAAGATCACACCTCCTGACTGATCTCTCACTCCATGTGCCCGTCGCGGTACATGGAAAACTTGTCCATGGGATATCTCTTCAGGTTTTCCAGGATCTTTCTTCCGTCCGCTCTCCCAAGGAGTCCTTCCCTGGCCCTCATCAGTTCATTTTCCGTCCTCATGCGCGAGGGGCCGCCGATGCAGCCTCCCGGGCACATCATGCCCTCGATAAAGTCTGCCCCGAGCTTTCCGTTCTTCAGGAGCGTGAGCGCCTTCCTGCACTCCGCCCCGCCCGCGCAGGACAGCAGCCGGATATCGGAGACGTCCTCGCCCATCTCTCTCATGACCTCGAGGACCGCCCCCGCGACACCGCCCGAACCCGCGAACTTCTTGCCGTAGAGCGAGGCCTCCTGGTAGTCCTCTTCGACGGGTTCGATCGTCACGCCCCGCGAATCCAGAAGATCCTTCATCTCCCCGAACGTGAGCGCGCAGTCCGGCCTGTCCTCGATAAACTCGTTCAGGGTCTCGCCCTTCTTCGCGATGCAGGGACCGAAGAAGACCGTGACGCAGCCCGGGTGGACGGCCTTCAGGTACCTGGACACCGCCACCATCGGGGACACCGTCAAGGACTTGTTCTCCTCGTACTCAGCGGGAAACTGGTGGCGGATCATGGAAATGAACGCCGGGCAGCAGGACGTCGTCATCTTCCGGCCTTCCCTCCGTGCTTCAATCCACTCCTTCGCCTCATAAGCCGCCGTCATATCGCCGCCGAGCCCGACCTCCACCATGCCGGCGAAGCCGATCTTAATAAGCGCCGCCCTGAGCGAAGCCATCCCGATACCCTGTCCGAACTGGCCCTCCGCCGCCGGCGCGCACATGGCGTAGACCTCTTTTCCCTCCCTGATCGCGCGGATCACGGTTTTGAAGAATTTCTTCGAGCCGATCGCCCCGAACGGGCAGGCGTGGACGCAGTGGCCGCAGTGGACGCATTTTTCATCGTCGATGACGCAGACCCCGTACTCGTCATAGGTGATCGCGTCCGCGGGGCACACCTTCCTGCATGGTCTCTCCACGTGGATGATCGCCCCGTAAGGACAGGACTTCGCGCACATCCCGCACTCCCTGCACCTGAGCGGGTCGATCCTCATCCGGTGCTCGCCGGGCGAGATCGCGCCGAACCGGCAGGTCTTGATGCAGGCTTTTCCGAGACAGAACCGGCAGATGTCGGTCACCGAGTAGGTGGCGATCGTGCAGTCGTCGCAGGCGGGCCTGATCACCTGGACCACATTCTTCGTGCCGCTCCTCACATCCGCGTTCTCCCCGCCGGAGAGGCGGATCCTGTGGCGGACGATCTCCCGCTCCTTGTAGATGCAGCACCTGTAGTCCGGCTTCGGGCCCGGAGAGATCCGGTAGACGATCTTCTCCCTGTGCTCATGGTCCAGCTCGTCATTCCAGAGCAGGCGGCAGACCTCCACATTCACCCTGTGGGTTACTTCCGAGATACCAGAGTCATTTTTTATCAAACCGGTTCCCCCCTCCCGTGGTCTGTCACAGCGTCAGCGACAGCAGGCTGAAGAGTGCGATGAGAAAAGCGAGCAGCAGGATCTCCTGCTTCCAGCGGTTGACAAAGAGTCCCACCAGTTCTCTCACAAACGCGTTCGGCCAGAACCACCACTTTGTCCTGCTTCCGATTCCCTCCGCCCTGAGCCCGGCAAGGGATGCCCAGACCCCGCTCCGGAATACATGGTAATTGGTCGTCGAGTATACGACCCGGGGGACATCGCCGTCCTCCCCCGGATCCCCCGCCCCGCGGACGAGTCCCCTCCCGGGCGCGTCCCGGCTGATCAGTTTCTTTGAGAGAAGCATGTTCTGGTAGGTATTCGATGATTTTTTCTCCGGAAGGATCGCCTCGTCCGGTATTCCCTGAGAGAGCAGGTAGCGCCGCATCGCCTCTGCTTCCTCCATCACCTCGCCCGGGCCCTGTCCCCCGGAGGGAACCAGGACCGGCGCCGTCCCGTATCTCTCCTCCTGCTCCTTCCGGAAAGATACCGCCCGGTCGACGCGGGACCGGAGGAGCGGCGGAAGCGATCCGTCCTTCCGGAAGCCGCAGCCGAGAATGACAATATAGTCGCATCTCCCGGAGGGCACATGCCTGGCGGCGAGCACCCCGCAGATGATGGCGCCGATCAGCATGCACTCAAAGTACACGTAGATCGTCGAGTAGACATTCTGCGCGGTGAGAAAGGCCCTGTACTCCCTTTCAGACCCGCTGAACGGGGCGAAGAAGATGATGAACGCCGCGATTACTCCGGCCGCCATTACTGTGCTGATCAGAATGCCTAGAACATTCTGCAGACGTTTCCTCTCGTGCCGGAGCAGGGCGATATTGCTGATCGTCATGGCGGCGGAGAAGGCGAGAATGAACGGGGACGAGAAGCGCAGGAAGAGGAACGGGGACGATGACACCTGTTCATAGACCCGCAGCATCGTATAGCGCGCGGGATCCCGCAGATGCCCCACCGTCAGGCTGAGATGGAGCACCCCCGTCAGCAGGAGGAAGATCGAGGCGCCGGACGTGAATATGGTCGAATACGCGTAGAACGAAGCGCCCTTCGCTCTCCGGAACGCGAGATACATGAGCAGGCTTTCCACGAGGAAGAATACAGTCAGGACGACGGTCAGCACCATGTCCCCGGTATAGCCGCCCGTCGAGTAGTCATAGATGGTCTTATCCGGATTGACGCTGTAAGCCAGCAGAGACAGCGGTTCCCCGTCCCCGCCCTTTAACTCAGCCGAGACCTCCCCCGGACGCTCCGGCCGCATCATGATCTCAAGGAAGTCGCCCTCGCGGCGGATGCCCTCGAAGCGCACGGAGCCATCCCCGTCCCCGTTTCCTACAAGAGGCTGTACGGTGTACTCCCCTGCATCCGTCTCCCCGGGACCGATGTAGACGTATGAGGTAAACAGGTTGTCGGCCCGCGCCCTCGCGATCACGCAGATCAGCAAAAGAACCGCTGCCAGCAGCACGCTCTGCCATGCCAGTCTCTTCATCGCGGCAGTTCGTCTCCTTTCTCTCTAAAGCTTAAGGAAATGACCCTTCCCCCTCCGTTCGCCTGTTTTCAGGTGATCTTTCTCAGGAAATGGCCCTCTACCCCCACGCCCTCGTCCACCATCACGAAGGCGGCGGGGTCGTGGCTGCGCACGATCACAAGGAGCTGGTGGAGCTCCTGCTTGTTCACCACCGCCATGAGGATCGTCTCCTGTTCCCCCGTAAAGCTTCCCTTTCCTTCCCACCTCGTGAGGCCGCGGTTCATCTCCCCCATGATCTCGATCTCCATCGGCTCCGTGTCCCTGAGTTTGGTCACGATCAGGACCTGCGAGTTGATGTTCTGGATGTGGACCCTGTCGCACATCATCGATGAGATCACGGAGTAAATCAGGGAGTAGATGACGGTGGGAATATCGAACAGAAGAAGGCAGATCCCGTAGAGCACGCAGTTTGCCGCTATATTCACCTTGCCCACGGAGAAGTGGCCGTTCTTCTGGACCAGGATCATGCCGATGAGGTCCATTCCCCCGTCGCTGGCACCCATCAGCAGGGACAGCCCCACACCGGCCCCGGCCATGATTCCGGCGACAAGGCAGTTGGCGATCCTCTCCTCCAGGATCGGCTTCGCGGGAATCGGCACGATCGTCAGGAGGGCGGTGATGCAGGTGACCGTGAGGACGGATTTCACGACGAACCTCTTGCGCATCGTCCGGAACGCGATGACAATCGCGGGGAGATTGAACAGGTAGTAGAAGATACCCGAGAGGTCAAGCTTCCCCGTGTTCACTCCGAAAAAATCCCGAAGCAGGGTCGTGAGAAGCTGGGCGAACCCCATGAAGCCGCCGGAATAGAGGTGCAGCGGGCGCAGGAACATATTGATTCCGATCGAATAGATCACCGAGGCGATCAGGATTCCGGGGACCCTCAGCGCCTCCTGTCCGATCCCGGAGGCGGACTCGACCCTCGCTTCGCGCTTCCTCACCTCGTCTTTTACTCTGCTCATATTTTCTCCCACCTCTCTTAATGGTCAAAAATGCCCGTCCCGTCTTCTCTCTCCTGTCGGGGACAGGCGGTTCCGCCGGCAGGTTCAGGAGTGGACGTTCCTGTCGTAGATGATCTTGAGCCCCTTGATCATCAGCTCGTTGTCGAGTGTGATCTCGTGTCTGCAGTACGGCACAATCACCTTGGCCAGGCCGCCCGTCGCGATCACCTTCGGGTCGCCCTCCATCTCTTCCCTGAAGCGGTCGATCATCCCGTCCAGCATGGAGGCCTGGCCGTAGACGATGCCGCTCTGCATGCTGTGCACCGTATTCGTCCCGATCGCACTCCCGGGAGCCGAGAGAGAGATCCTGGGAAGCTGGGATGTCCCGGAGACGAGGGCCTCCAGAGAGACGTTGACGCCGGGGATGATGACGCCGCCCCGGAAATCTCCGCTGCTGTCGATACTCGAGATCGTCGTGGCCGTCCCCATATCGATAAGGATGAGCGGGGCGCCGTAGATCCTGATCGCCCCGACGGCTCCGACAACCATATCCGCGCCGAGCTGCCTGGGGTCGTCGATCCTGATCCGAAGGCCGTTCTTCACGCCCGGCCCCACGACCATCGGCGTCACGCCGACGGCCATCTTGACGGCATTCTTCAGCACGAATGTGAGCGGGGGCACGACGCTGGAGATAATCGCCCCGCTGACCGCCGTCGGGTCTATCCCGCGGATCTCGAAGATTGTATGCAGGAGCACCGCGTACTCCGTGGCAGTCTTCTTGTGGTCGGTGCTGATGCGCTCCGACATGACCAGGCGGTCACCGTCCATGAGACCGGCCTCGATGTGTGAATTGCCTATATCTATCGCGAGAATCATATGGCTCTTATCTCCCTTCCGGATGCGGTCCGCGCGCCTTCTCTTCCGCGGCGGCGACCGCCGTCCTTCACCCCTGATGTCCGAAACAGCCGGCGCGGATGCGCCGGCTGCGTGACAGATTTCTGCTTCAGTTCTTCTTTACCGCGTTGATGATCCGGAGGATGACCGGGGCCATGACGACGTCCACGATCATCTCAATGACAAAATTGATTCCGATGATGCCCGCGAGCACGTAGGCGCCGATCGAGGAGGCGCCGGCTCCGAGAGCCCACTCCTCCGCGAGCGACCTGAAGATAGTCACAAGCGCGATCGAGAAGATGCCCGTGTTGCAGACCGGGGCAATTACCGCGGCGCCGATGACGCCCAGCCAGAGATTCTTCCTGCCCAGCGCCCTGGCGGCAAGCCCCGCCGCGAAGCCCGCGGCTGCGCCCTTGAGAAGGCATACGATGATCGTCGCCGCCGGATTCAGCTCCAGCATCATGGTGCTGCCCGCGCCGGCTGCGCCGGTCACGACCTGGATCGAGACGATGATTCCGAACACGAGGCCGAGAAGGGCCCCGGCGGCCGGTCCGTAGAGGATCGCGCCGATAATGATCGGGACCATGGTCAGCGTGATCGTAAATGTCCCGAGCTGGATGGAACCGAACATCGTCTGCAGGATGATGATCACGGCGACGAGGACGGCCATGCCTGTGAGCTGCTTTGTCTTCACTGATACATTATTCATAGTTTCCTCCTCTTTTATTCCCGTGGTTCGCTCTTCACGACCGTGATAGGGATATAATGAAGCTGCGGAAAAAGTATACCAGAAACCGGCTGTTCACGCAACGGATATCAGGGTCCGTCAGCGGCGGCGGGCCAGTCTGATCACGTTCCAGCTCCGGGCCGGAAGGACCGACCGGAGGAACCCTCCGTCGACCGACGATCCGTTCGACGCCGCGGGTTTCACGCGGTCCGGATTCTCCTCCGTGTTCGCCGCCTTGAGATCCTGTCCGGTGAGGAGGATGTGCTCCTCCACCCCGTAGCCTTCAAACTGCCGGAGGTCCGCACTGAGCTCAAAATCGTCCTCGAGGTTCTTGTTGACGGCAAAGATCGTCAGGGTTTCCGCCCCTCCGTCGACGACCGCGACGCTGTCGATATAGGGCGAGTCGCCGTATTTGCTCTCGTAGACCGGCGACTTGACGACCGTGTTGAGCACGGTTCCCCTGCCGTACACACTCGCGTGCATGTAGGGATAGAAGATCGTCTGGCGCCAGGCCCCCCGGTCAGAGGTCATGATCGGGGCGATCACGTTGACGAGCTGCGCGAGGCAGGCGATCTTCACGCGGTCCGCGTGGCGGAGCAGCGTGATCAGCATGCTGCCGACGAGAAGCGCGTCCTCGAGATTGTAGATGTCTTCGAGCTGATGCGGGTGTGAGATCCACTTCTCCAGCTTCCTGTCCGCCTCGTTCGAGTGATACCAGACATTGTACTCGTCGAAGGAGAGATTGATCGTCTTCTTTCCCTTCTTCACCGCCCGGACATAATCGCAGATCGATACGACCGAGGAAATGAAGCGGTCCATCTCGACGCTGCTCGCCAGGAAGTCGGGCGTGTTGTCTTCGGGATTCCCGTAGTAGGTGTGGAGGGACACGTAGTCCGTGGTGTCGTAGCTCTCCGTCAGGACCGTCGCCTCCCAGGACCCGAAGGTCGGCATCTGGGAACCCGATGACCCGCAGGCGACGCACTCGATCGAGGGATCGACGAACTTCATGATGCGCCCCGCCTCAGCGGCGATCCTGCCGTACTCCTCGGCGGTCTTGTGGCCCATCTGCCACGGCCCGTCCATCTCATTTCCGAGGCACCAGAGTCTGATACCGAACGGGTCGGGAGATCCGTTCGCCGCGCGCAGGTCGCTGTAGTAAGAGCCGTGCGGAATGTTGCAGTACTCGACGAGGTTCTTCGCGTCTTCGATGCCCCTGGTCCCGAGGTTGACCGCCATCATCGGCTCCGTGCCGGCTTCCTTCGTCCATTCGATGAACTCGTGGAGGCCGAACTCGTTGGTCTCGATGACGTACCAGGCCGGATCTATGCGGTGAGGGCGCTTCCCGACCGGCCCGATGCTGTCCTCCCAGTGGAAGCCTGAAACGAAGTTGCCGCCCGGATAGCGGACGACCGGGACGCCGATCTCCCTGATGAGATCGATGACGTCCCTCCTGAACCCCTTTCCGTCGGCGCTCTCCTGCCCCGGCTGGTAGATTCCCTCGTACACAGCGCGTCCGAGATGCTCGATGAACGACCCGAAGACGCGGCGGTCCACGTCCCCGGTGATGATGCCGCGGTCAAAACAAAGCTCCGCTTTCCTCATTTCTTTTCCCATGGCTTTAGCCCCCTCCCTTCTATCGCCTCCGCCGGATAAGCGATACTAAGAATCCAGGCCGAAGAAGCTGCCGTCCCGGCCCTTGCCTCCCGTGAGTTCATTGTATATCAGGCATTTGTAATGCTCAAGTCTCCGGCTCTCCTCCGCCCCGGCGTCCTCAGAGCCCCATTCGCGCTGTCTCCCGTCGGTCCCGAGGTAGCCGTACGCGTTCATGGCGGGGATACTCCCGCGCTGCTCCAGAAGGAAGTCGTCGTAACCGGTCCGCTTAAGGCCCGTGAGCGAGAGCAGATAGCTGCCGAGATAGTTTGCCGACAGCGTCTGGCCTTCCATCTCGGGGATGTCATAGTTGGCCCAGATGAAATACCTCGTCTCAAACGCGAGCTGCTGCTCCTCGAACGTGAGCTCATCGAGCCCCTTTCCGTAGCAGTACTCCCAGAAATCGTCCCCGATCTCCGGCTGGTGGTCGCCCCAGAAGCAGATCAGCGTCTTCTCGTCCGACCTGCTGAAGTAGTCTATCAGCTCCGCGATCGCCCTGTCGGAGATGCTGATGAGCGAGCAGTACTGTTCGGCCTGGTACTCATTTTCACCGTGGAACCCCACGACGTCGACCGTATTCGTCATCTTGTCGCTCTTGTAGGAGCTGTGGTTCTGCATCGTGATGTTGAAGATGAAGAGCTTCTCCCCCTCTTCCTTCTCCTCCACCTGCCTGATCAGGGCCTGGTAGTCGCCGCGGTCGCTGACAAATCCCCTCAGCTTGTCGGCACCGGTGAAGTAATTGTTGATGTGCAGGAATTTGGAGAAGCCCATCCAGGGATAGATCACGTTCCTGTTCCAGCCGTACTGCCCGTAGGGATGGAGCGCGATCGGCGTGTAGCCCTGGGCCGCGAGCGTCTTCGCGATCGAGTACTGCTCATCTTTGATGAACGAGTTGAAGACCACGGTGGGCGGCGACAGGACACAGGAATTCCCGGTCAGGAATTCGTACTCCGTGTTCGCGGTCGTTCCGCCCTTGACCGAGACCAGCATCGTGCCGGACTGCGTATTCTCCTTCAGGCTGTCGATATTCTTCATGAGCGGCGCGTCCGTCCTGAATCCCGGATAGATCGAGAGGTCGGCGAACGCTTCATTCATGATGCAGATGATGTTCTCGGGAACCGGCAGGCCCGGATCCCCGCTGTCCGCGTTCTTCTCCTCCGAATTCCGGATGATGTTCTTCACCTCCCCGGCCGAGTAGCTCTCCGGGACCTGCGGATAGGAGGCCTTCGCGAAGGCGAAGAAACCGGATTCCATTCCGAACAGGCGGTAGGTGTACCAGGGCTGCCAGTCGCGGAGCCAGATCCCCTGGTCAGCGAGAAAATCCGTGTGGAAAATCACCGCGCGGAACGCGAAGAACAGCGCGACGGCGGCCGCGCGGGAGATGATCTTCCCTGCAGTGCGGTTCATGTTGTGCCATACGCGCGCGTGGAGGTAGAAGCCGAGCACCGCGCCGGTCAGGACGACGACGGTGATAATCTGCCATGTCGGCGTGTATTTGTAGTTCCCCGAAACGGACATCCCGGTTCTCATCGAACCGAAATCGATCCACTGGAATGGAATTCCCCTGAATCTCTGGACGAAGTAGTTGACGATCCCCCAGACGGCGAACAGGATATTTCCGAGAAACATCCCGACCGAGAGGGAATTCGTGACAAGGACGAGAAACAGGAAGATCGCCAGGGTGATGAAGATCCCGAGCCAGCGGTACTTCACCGCCATCTTCACGAGATAATAGTTGTTGACCAGCTCGATCTCGAAGAAGCAGAGGACGGAATTGAGAAAGATCACCGCCGCGCTGATGATCACTCCCGGAACGCTGCCGAACGCGGTCCGCTTCTTTCCCGCGTTCTTCCCGAAGGCGGAGAAGAACCCGTCCGCGAGGGAGACAAGCGTGAGCGCCAGAAGACCGAAGAAGACGGCAGGCCGGCTGTTCTCGAGCGGTACCTCCACCGGTATATTCGTGAGGAGCGACGGTCCGAAGAAGAGGCTCCTGTTGTAAATTAGTATCGCCAGGGAGACCGCCGTCCCCGTGAAGCGGAACGGAAGGCTCCATCGCATCTTGAAATTCGGAAATAACCTGCTGAACAAGTGAATGCCTCCGGCGTAATACGTGTGAATTCAGATCTCTCTCGTGGCCTGCCGCAGCCACTCGAACTCCTCGCCGTCGAGGAACGGCGAGATCTTCTCCCACACTCTCCTGTGATAATCGTTCAGCCGTTCCCTGTCCAGCGGCTGCAGATAGGACGGATCGATCGCGTCGAGGTCGATCGGGGCGTAAGTCAGCGGCTCGAAGCGGTAGAACTCCCCGAACCCGTTCCGCTCATCCGGAACGCAGAGCAGGATGCTCTCGGTGCGGATCCCGTAGCGGTTCTCCCTGTAGATCCCGGGCTCGTCCGACGTGATCATTCCCGGGACGATATCGGCGTCCGGGCCTTCCTTCGGTGTGTGCGAGAACCGCTGGGGGCCTTCGTGGACGTTCAGGATATAGCCGATCCCGTGTCCGGTCCCGTGGTTGAATTCGCGCCTGTACCTGTAGAGAATCTCGCGGGCGAGCATATCCAGCTGGCAGCCCGTCGTTCCCCGCGCGAATTTCGCGTACATCAGGTTGAGATGAGCGGCCGCGACCAGCGTAAAGTCCGCCTTCATTTCGTCGGTGAGTTCTCCGAGTGCGATCGTCCTCGTGACGTCGGTCGTCGCCCCCAGGTACTGTCCCCCGGAGTCGACGAGCAGCATCCCCTCGGGCTTAACCTCGCTGCAGTGTTCGCTGTCGGCGGAGTAGTGGGCCATGGCGGCATTTCCCTTGTAGGCGGAGATCGTCGGGAACGACAGCCCGATAAATCCGGGGATTTCGGCCCTCAGCCCGTCCATCATCTCCGCCGCAGAGAGTTCGGTGACGCGTTCCCTTCCGACAGCCTTCCGGATCCTGCAGATAAACCTGCAGACCGCGACGGAGTCGAGGAGATAGTATTTCTTTGAGTTCTCGATCTCCGTCTCGTTCTTGACCGCCTTCATGATCTCGGTCGGGTTCTCCCGGTCGACGATCTCCTCTCTCTCCGCCAGGATCGAGAGCATCGCGTCGCTGATATTCCTGTGGTCACAGAGAATCGGTCCCTCAAAGTGATAGTTTCCGGTATATTCGAGGAATGTCTTGTAGTCGTGCAGCTTGATCCGGTTCTCCTTCGCGCAGGACGCGAGCTCGTCCGTGATCTCGCCCTTCTGGATGAAGAGGTCAACGGTCTCTTTTCCGATCAGGACGTGGCTGAGCGCGACGGGGCAGCACTCCACGTCGCCTCCCCTGATGTTGAGCAGCCACATGATGTCGTCGAGCCTTGAGAGAAGGAAATGGGAGGCTCCGTTCTTCGCCATGAACTCCCTCACCGCCTCGATCTTCGAGGCAGCGCTTCTGCCCGTCAGATCTTCGGACAGGACCCTGACCGGGTGAACGGGCAGGGGCGGCCTGTCGATCCAGATTCTGTCCACGAGGTCTTCCCCCGACTCGACCACCGCGCCTTTCCTCTTCGCGATCCGACGGTACTTTTCGCCCTCGGCGGCCTTTACGCAGGTTCCGTCCCAGGCGATCGTCCTGTCCTTTCCCAGGTGTTCTTCGAGGTACTCGCAGACCGTCGGGACCCCGCTCTGCCCCGAGCGCATGAGGATGATGCCCGTGCCCTCGAGTTCGAGCGCCGCCGAGATAAAGTATCTCCCGTCTGTCCAGAGGTGGACGCCGTCCTGTTCGACGATCAGGACGACGTTGTCGCTGGTACATCCGGACAGATATTCGACTGTCTTAAAATGATCCCCCACATACTCCGACACATGGGGATCCGTCGATGTCACAAGGTAGAAGTCCGCCCCGGCGTTGGCCATCTCCTGCCGGAGCATGGCGATCCGCCTCCTGATATCCTCTTTTGAGGCCATACGCAATACCTTCCTGTTCTGTCAGGCTTAAAAGCAGAAGAGGCTTTTAAGATCCGTGACCGGATAACTGCCCCTCTTAGGGGGCAATTCACTTCGACAGTATACCACAATTTGGGAAACCTGTGAAAAGAAATGAGACGGAGCCCCCGGCTCCGCCTCACCTCAGAAAGATCAGTTTTTCTTTTTTCTCCGTCACCGTGCCGATCACCGAGATCTCAGTGCCGATGCCCGCCTCCCTGAGCTCCCGGTACATGGCCGGGGCTTCGTCCCCGGGAACCGAGAACAGGAGTCCTCCCGACGACTGCGGGTCAAAGAGCAGGTCGCAGAGATAGTCCGGGATGTCCCCCCTGTCGACCTCGTCTCCAACGTATTCCATGTTGGAGTAAGCGCCTGCGGGGACGAACCCCATCCCTGCGAATTCCGCCGCCTCCGGAAGGAGCGCGACGCTTCGTGCATTGATCTCGAGCGAGACCCCGCTCCCCGACGCCATCTCATAGCAGTGTCCGATCAGTCCGAATCCGGTGATGTCGGTACACGCGTGGACGGTGTACCGCTCGGACACCTTCTTCGCGGCTTTGTTGAGCGTGGTCATGACCTTCTGCGCTCTCGCGGCGCACTCATCCGAAGCGAGCCCACCCTTGACCGCCGTGTTGATTACGCCGTTCCCGATCTCTTTCGTGAGGATCAGGACGTCGCCCGGCCGGCAGCCGCAGTTTCTGTAGATCCTGTCCGGATGGACAATTCCTGTGACCGCGAGGCCGTACTTCGGCTCGTCGTCCTGCACGGAGTGTCCCCCCGACAGCACCGCTCCCGCCTCGCGCACCTTGTCCGCGCCTCCCCGCATGATCTCACTGAGTACAGACGGGTCGAGGCAGTTGGGGAAGCACACGATGTTAAGCGCGACGAGGGGTTCCCCTCCCATCGCCCAGACATCGCTCAGGGCGTTGGCGGCCGCGATCTGCCCGAAGATATAGGGGTCGTCCGCGATCGGTGTGAAGAAATCAACCGTCTGGATCATCGCGATGTCGTCGCTGACTCTGTAGACAGCGGCGTCGTCGTTCGTATCCAGCCCGACAAGAAGCCTGTCGGATTCAAATTTTGGCAGCTTGCTCAGAACCTGAGCAAGGGTCCCGGGACCTATTTTAGCCGCTCACCCGGAAGTCTTCGCGAACTGCGTGAGTCTGATTCTCTCATCCATTGCGGTCACCCCCTTTCTGATAAGATTCATGAACCGGCACCCCGCGGAACAGCATCGGGCTGCCGGAATCAGGCGTATATATGCCCGGGGCGGCGTCAGCGGCCGCCGGGGCTCCCGGTCAGAAGAATTCTCGCGTCCCCGACGAGTCTTGTCAGTCCCTCTCCGTCGAAGTGCTCGAGAAACATCATGGCATACTTCCTGGAGGATCCGGTCGCCGTGCGGAATTCGGCGAGCGTGACGCGGCTGTTCTTCTCGAACATCTCCCGCAGCGTCGCCTCCGCCTCCTCAAGGACCTCCCCGGAGACGGCGCAGTCCTCCTTCAGGCGAACCAGCTCCCCGGCCGAGAGCATGTGCCGGAACATCTCCTCATACTCATGCCCGCGTCCGGCGAGATAGGCGCCGTCGGTCTCGGGCCTGTACCCGAACCGTCTGTAGTCGGCCGCGATCTCCCTCCGGATCTTCTCCTGGCCGGGGGACAGTCTGACGGAAAATGAAGCGAGCGATGCCGCCGCTCCCCTGAGCGCGATCACGCCCTCGTCCTCGAGCTCCTTCGCGACCTCTCCTGCCCGGGCGCTCCGCGCGCCGTCCCCGAACAGCCTCTCCAGGAACTCTCCCCGCTTCATGCCATGTGAGAGGGGATGCTTCGAATGGTATTCCCCGAGGATCTCCTCCGCCCTGGACCGGATCTCCGCCAGGCAGGAGGCGGCGATGAGCCTCTCCCCGATCTTCACGGCGCGGCCGGAGGAGAGAAGTCCCTCGACAGCGCTTCGGATCTCCGCCCTTCCGAGGCCGGAGACGCTAAGGAGCGCATCCTCGTCCGTCATTGCGAAACCCGACCGCACGGCCTCGTCGAGAACCAGGTCCTCGTCCGACGTCTCAAGCGCCTGAAGACGGGTCAGAATCTCCGGCCTCCTCCGCTTGAGCCTTCGGGCATCGGCGTCAATGACCGCGCCGCCCCCGACCGTCGTCACCGGCGAGTAGAACCTCACGATATACCGGTCGCGGTTTCTCGCCGTCAGCGGGGTTTCGAAGAAGAACTGGGCATAGCACCGGCCGCCCGGGAGAAGCTCGTCCCGGTCGAGGAGCCGGACTCTCGCGATGAGCTCCTGCGTTCCGAGATAGAAATGCAGGCGCGATGAATTCCTGACGGCAAAACCGGCGTCCGGAAAGAGGGTGAGGCTCGCCGTGACGGCCTCCGTGACGCGCACCGTCCCGTCCTCCGCCAGAACGGATCCCCGACGGATCTCGTCCTTCCCCGCCCCCGTGATATTGAGGGCGGTCCTCATCCCCGCTCCCGCCTCCCGGATCCTCTCGTCGTGGTTTCTGATCTCGCGGACGCGGACCGCCTTCCCCTGCGGATAGAGGGAGAGGCTGGCGCCCTCGCTGACGGTCCCGTCACCGGCTGTCCCCGTCACGACGACGCCCGCTCCGCTCTTCGTGAAGACCCGGTCCACAGACATGCGGAATGGCCGGTCCTCTGTCCTCCCGCTCACGCGGTCGACAAGTTCACGGATGCCTGCCGCGAGATCAGCGATTCCCTCTCCGGTCAGGGCTGAGACCGGGAAGATGGGGGCCTCTTCGAGAAATGTCCCCTTCATCCGCCCGCGTATCTCCCCGGAGACGGCGGAAATCCACTCCCCGTCGACGAGGTCCGTCTTCGTGAGGGCGATGACGCCCTCCCTTACGCCCAGCAGCTGGAGGATCTCAAGGTGTTCCACGGTCTGGGGCATGACGCCGTCGTCGGCAGCGACGACCATGATGGCCGCGTCGATGCCCGAGGCGCCCGCCAGCATATTCCTGATGAAGCGCTCATGTCCGGGCACGTCGACGATCGAGACGTACCCGCCGCCCTCGAGGGGCATCTTCGCGAACCCGATGTCAATCGTAATCCCCCGCCTCTTCTCCTCCGCCCACCGGTCCGTATCCGTCCCGGTCAGCGAGCGGACGAGCTCGGTCTTCCCGTGATCGATGTGACCCGCGGTGCCGAGAACGAGCCTCTTCATACTTCCACCCTGTGCTCGCGGATCCGGGCCGCGAGGGCCGCGCACGCGGACGCGGCATCGTCGAATTCCCCGTCTTCCACGGTCCTGACCGAGATCAGGACCGCCCTGTCCTTTATCCTCGTGACGAGAGGAACACGGAGGCCCCTGAGGACCCGGTCCGCCTCCTCTCCGGACAGGCTGCCCGTCCCGACGCTCACAGCCGCCCCGGGAAGCACCACCCCGGGGATGGCGCCTCCGCCGATCTCATCCTCTGCCAGGGTGACGCTGACATCAAGGCCCGGCGCTTCCTCAAGAATCCGCTTCTTCAGCCTCTCCGCCCTCTCCCTGCATTCCTCCTCCGTCGAGGCCATCATCCGGAGAGCGGGGATCTTCTCTGCGGCGAGTTTAGGGTCGCGGCAGTACAAAAGCGCCGTCTCCAGCGCCGCCAGCGAGAGCTTGTCGATCCTCATCATTCGGGTCAGCTGGTTCTTTCTGATCCGGTCTATACAGGCCTTCCTTCCGGCGATAATCCCCGCCTGGGCTGAACCGAAGAGCTTGTCCGCCGAGAAGCAGACGACATCCGCTCCCTCCCTGATAGCCTTGCGGGCGGTGATCCCCTCCCTCAGTCCGACGGTCTCCGGGGGATATGCGAAAGCCGCCCCGCAGTCAAAGAGGAGGATGCAGTCCTCCTCCAGGGCCAGGTCCCTGAGTTCCCGGATTTCCGTCTCCTCCGTAAAGCCGCTGATGAGGAAATTGCTCCGGTGTACCTTGAGGAGGACGGAAACGTCCCGGTTCCGCACAGCGTCGGCGTAGTCGCTCAGCCGCGTCCTGTTGGTCGTCCCGACCTCGACGAGCTCGGTCCCGCTTGCGCCCATGATATCCGGCATCCGGAAGGAGCCCCCGATTTCGACGAGCTCCCCGCGCGAGACGGCGGTCTTTCTGTCCTTCGCGAGCGTGTTCAGCATAAGAAATACGGCTGCCGCGTTGTTGTTGACGACGATGGCAGCCTCGGCTCCTGTAACGCGGCAGAGCATCTCTTCGACGTGGCTGTACCTCGAGCCGCGCCTGCCGGTCGAAAGATCATATTCAAGATTACTGTAGCCGGATAAGACTTCCTTCAGATGGTCGAGGACCTCGCCGCCGAGCGGGGCGCGGCCGAGATTCGTGTGAAGAATGACACCGGTCCCGTTGATCACGCGGCGCAGCGAGAAGTGAGATCCCTCTTCGAGCCTGTGAAGAACGGTCTCCTCGATGTCATCCGGTCCGGGCACGGAAGATATCCCGCCCGCAAGGATCTTCTCCCTGATCTCCGTGAGGACCGCGTTCAGCGTGTCCTTAACGACAGCATAGGGATACCGCGCCGCGGCCTCCCGCAGGCGGTCTCTTCCGAGCATGAAGTCCACTTTCGGAAGCTTTCGCATGAGTTCGCCGTTCATCCGGACTCTCCTCTGAATACTCTTTTGGCGAGAGCATGTGGGAATCGAACCCACCCCAGCAGTCTCCTGCTGATACTGGTTTTGAAGACCAGAGGGCACACCAGTCGCCCGCCTGCTCCCATCAGGCAAAATCTTAGCACACGAAAAATCAGCCAACAAGCCCCTTTCTGGCGCTTCTGATGTTCTCGAGCAATACCTTTGCCGGCTCCTGCAGTTCCGCCCCCGTCCGCGTCACCGCGTAAAACGCCCGCGTCATCGGACAGCGCTCCATCTCAAACGCCAGGATCCTCCCGTAGGGAAGGTAGTAGTCCGCGGCGAGCTTTGAGACGATCGAGATTCCGAGCCCGTCCTCGACGCACCGTATCACCCCCTCGGTGGAACCCACCTCCGCCGAGATCCGGAGCTTCTCGGGCCCGATGCCGAGCGGCTCCATAAAGGCCTGCATGGCGGACCGCGTCCCGGAGCCGTCCTCGCGCATGACGAAGGGGTAGCTCAGGAACAGCTCTTCGGGAAATGAGCCGGGAATCCCCCGGAAGAACGGGCTCGCGGGTGTTATGATTACGAGTTTCTCCTGGAACAGGGGCTCGAAGCAGAGATCGCTGCCTCTCTCGGTATTGCCGACGATACCGATCTCCGCTCCGCCGTTCCTCACGGCGCTGATCGCATCCTTAGTGTCCCCGTTCCTGATGCAGACCTTAAGACCCGGGAAACGCCCGTGAAGCAGCCGGATCATGTCCGGCAGGAAATACTGCGCCGGAACGGACGAGGCGGCAATCACGAGGTTCCCTTCCTTCTCCCCCGACATCTGCCTTATGTCGGTCTCCGCTCTCCGGCAGAAGCTTTCGATCTGAAGGCCGTACTGATACAGGAGCTCTCCCTCCGGCGTCAGCTGAATCTGTCTCGTCGACCGCACGAGAAGGCGGCATCCGAAGTGCTCTTCGAGCGAGCGTATATGAGCGCTGACGGTCGGCTGAGAGATATACAGGGCTTCGGCTGCCTTCGAGAAGCTCTTCTGTCTCACGACCTCGAGGAATACTTCGATCTGTTTTAACTCCATGGCTGATCTCCGCTTGAGGGATTCACATCACGATGTCCCGTATCGCGCCGACGGCCCGCGTGACGTCCTCCTCCGTATTAAAATATCCGAATGAGAACCGTACGGTTCCCCCGGGAAATGTCCCCATCGCCCTGTGCGCGAGCGGCGCGCAGTGAAGCCCGCACCTCGTCATGACCCCGTACTCCCCCTCGAGCAGGGCCGAAGTCTCCGCGTTGTCGAACCCGTCGAAATCGAGGGAGACGACCGCGATGCGCTCATCCTCCGGCCCGACCCCGACCGGGCGCGCGCACGGAATCTCACCGATTTCCTTAAGAAAGAGCCGTGCAAGGGACATCTCCTTCTCCCTCACCGCTTCTATCCCGGTCCCGATAAGAAAATCCAGAGCCCTGTCGAGGCCGTAAATCCCGGGCAGGTTCAGTGTGCCCGGCTCGAAGCGGTCCGGGAGAAATTCCGGCATGACGAGGAGATCCGACCGGCTCCCGGTTCCTCCGAGTACGGTCGGGACCAGTTCTTCCGCCAGTTCATCGGTGAGAAGAAGCGCGCCGGTCCCCTGCGGGCCGAGCAGCCCCTTGTGGCCCGTGACGCAGAGCCCGCTGATCTTCATTCGCTCCATATCGATGGGAACCGCTCCGGCGCTCTGTGCCGCGTCCAGGACAAAGAAGATGCCCTTCGCGCTGCAGATCTCCCCGATCTTCGCGGCGTCCTGAAGGACTCCGAAGACATTTGACGCGTGGTTGATAACGCAGAGCCTCGTCCCCGGCACAAGCGCCCTCTCAAGAGCCGAAAGATCCAGTCTCCCGGTAGCCGGGTCGACCGGCGCTTCCCTGACCGCGACGCCCTCCCTCTTAAGCGCCTCACATGGCCTGGCGACGGCATTGTGTTCCAGGGCGGAGATGACGACGCTGTCCCCGGGGCGCAGAAGACCCCTGAGCACATAATTCAGGCTGTATGTGACGGACGGGGTGAAGATGACGTTCTTCTCTCTCCTGAGCCCGAAGAGGCTCGCGAGCTTTCTCCTCGTCCCGAGGACGAACCCCCCTGCCTCGTACGCCTTCTGATAGCTTCCCCTGCCTATATTGCAGCCGATCTCCTCGATGAAGTATTTCATCGCCTCCCCTGTGCCGGGGGCTTTCGGATAAGATGTGCTGCTGTTGTCCAGATAGATTCCGTTCTTCATGTCAAAAAGCGATTTCCGTTCCTCAGACGCTGAATTGCGATCAGGCCCTCGGCCTCCGCATGGGTGTATTCCCGGCCTGTCAGACGAGAACACTCAGCTCACAGACCCCCTCCGGCTCGATGTCAAGCTCTTTCAGAGCCTGCAGGACTTCCCCGCGCGCGTCCGGGGGAGCGCTCCAGGACAGGCCGCAGGAGGCCGAGATACTGCGGGGCACCGGGATCAGGCGGCCCGGGACTCCCTTCTTCCTGAGTCCGAGATCAGCCGCCATCGCGTCAGCGGTGATGTGAAATGTTATTATCGCCCGAAGTTCCTTCTTTCTCATACCGGTCACTCCGTCTTCCTTCGCGCGCATATGAATGTCCGCCGGTCTATTTTACACCGGCGGACAGAAAACATAAAGTCTCAGTCAGTTACCCGAGGGTTATCTCGAAATAATCGCCCATATCCCTGGAAGTGCATTTCTTTCCCTTGTCCTTTGCCAGCTTCTCGACGTTCGTCTTCTGGTGCGGTTCACTGACGAGGACTTTCACCTCCTGGTTATTCTTCAGGGCGTCCAGTGTGAGCATCAGCGGCTCCGGGCAGGACAGGCCTCTCGCGTCGACTTCCTTCATTTTTCTAAACTCCTCCTGTTTGTAAAAGCGATGATAAAACAAGCCGCGATACAGATCAGGCATGCGATCCTGCCGTTCGATGTGACAGCGCCCTTGACGAGCTCCCCGGTCTCCGCATTGACTGCGGTTCCGCTGGAGGCGAGACCAAAATTGTGGCAGATCGCGCTTCCGACGAACATTCCGAGAACCGTGACCGCGGAATCAGACGAGCCCTGGCCGGCGAGAATCAGCTGCCGCAGCGGGCATCCTCCCGCGAGGACAGCGGCAAACCCGACCGTGTACATCCCGAGAATATTCCACAGATGTTCAGAGTGGGCGATGACCCCCGGGGTGTTAAATCCGGCAGTAAAGCGGCCGGTCGCGATGTTGAAGACAAGAAGGACCACGAAGAGGCCGGCAATGACGCTGATGAGATCAAAGTTTTTCATGAGGAAGATGTCGCGCAGGCCGCCCGCGAAACACATCCGGGATTTCTGGGCCAGGATACCGACGACGAGGCCCGCTATGAGCGCGACGGCAACCGGGGCGTGCTTGCTTCCGGGACCGGATTCGCTGGAAATAAAGAGGCTTGTTGTGACCGACAGGATCATGATTCCGAGAACAATGACCGGAAGCACGACACCGCTCGCCCGGTTGGCCGGATGCGACCGCCCCAGGCTGAATCCCCTTCTGAGCGCAAACACACCGGTGCACACACCCGCGGCGAACCCGATGAGAGCGATATAGGCGTTGAGATCACCGGCGGACATGCGGATGACCATTCTGAGGGGGCAGCCGAGGAAGATCAGCGCGCCGATCATCATGATCACGCCGAGCGCAAACCGGATCATCGGGGACGATCCGCCGGAAGACCGGTACTCACCGGTCGCGAGCGCGATCAGGAACGCGCCGAGGATAAGGCCGATAATCTCCGGTCGGACATACTGGACGGCAGCTGCCTGATGGAAGCCCATCGCGCCGGCCGTGTCGCGGATAAAGCACGCGATGCAGAACGCCATGTTCGCCGGGTTTCCGAGCAGTGCCAGCACCATCGCCGCGACACCGCAGAGCGCTCCCGCGACCAGGCGCTTCGCCTTTGTATCAAGAACCATAATATTTGCTCCTCCTTTTTTCCCCCCGGTTTTATGCCGGAAGACATAATAATTGCCCCGCGCGACAGCGTGGAACACATGTATAACCTTACTCTTTCGTTGTGGCAAGGTCAAATTGAAGGTTTCTATACGCCGGGACTTATTATTTGAATTTCTGATAAAGCGCGTTTCTATTCAGCAAATAAAAAAGGAACACCCGCCCGCCGAAGCGGGACAGGTGTTCCGTCTTGCTTTCATTTACAGCGCATTCCCCGCCGATGACCGGGCCCGCGCGGGATATAACCGTCTGTTACATGTTGTTGAGGGCGGCCTGTGCGGCGGCAAGTCTCGCGATCGGTACGCGGAACGGGCTGCAGGACACATAGTTGAGGCCGACCTGCTGGCAGAACTCGATCGTGCTCGGATCGCCGCCGTGCTCGCCGCAGATGCCGAGCTTCAGGCCCGGGCGTGTGGAGCGGCCGAGCTGGGAAGCCATCTTGACGAGCTTGCCGACGCCGTTCTGGTCCAGTCTCGCGAACGGATCGGACTCGTAGATCTTGTTTGAATAATAGCTGTCGAGGAACTTGCCCGCGTCGTCACGGCTGAAGCCGAACGTCATCTGGGTGAGGTCGTTTGTTCCGAACGAGAAGTACTCGGCTTCCTCGGCGATTTCGTCGGCGAGGAGCGCGGCTCTCGGGATCTCGATCATCGTACCGACGTGATAGCGGATGTCGGAGCCCTTCTCCTCCTTGACCTTCTCGGCCGTCGCGACAATGATGTCCTTGACATACTTCAGTTCCTTCTTCTCGCCTACGAGCGGAACCATGATCTCCGGAACGATGAGGAAGCCCTTCTCATAGGTGACCTCGATCGCCGCTTCCATGATCGCGCGCGTCTGCATCTCGGCGATTTCCGGATATGTGACCGCCAGACGGCAGCCGCGGTGGCCCATCATTGGGTTGAACTCGTGAAGGGCTTCGCACTTCGCGGTGACTTCCTCGACGCTCTTGCCCATATCCTTCGCGAGCGCAGCGATCTCATCCGCTTCCTTCGGGACGAACTCATGGAGAGGCGGATCCAGGAGACGGACGTTCATCGACTTGCCCTCGAGAACCTCGTACATCGCCTTGAAATCGCCCTTCTGATACGGAAGCAGCTCGGCAAGAGCCTCCTTGCGCTCTTCAACCGTGTCGGCGAGAATCATCTTTCTCATGTGATGGATTCTCTCCTCGCTGAAGAACATGTGCTCCGTACGGCAGAGGCCGATGCCCTCCGCGCCGAGATCCATTGCCTGCTTCGCGTCGCGCGGATTGTCGGCGTTCGTGCGGACCTTCATCGTCCTGAACTGGTCGGCCCAGTCCATAATCCTCTTGAAGTTGCCGCCGATGTTCGCCGGAACCGTCTTGATGTCGCCGTAATAGATATTGCCGGTGGAGCCGTCAAGGGAGATGTAGTCGCCCTCGCAGATATGCTTCCCGCCGAGGTCGAACCACTTCTCTTCCTCATTAATCTTGATCTCCTTGCATCCGGAGACGCAGCAGGTGCCCATGCCCCTGGCGACGACGGCAGCGTGGCTCGTCATACCGCCGCGGACCGTCAGGATACCCTCGGCCGCGTCCATGCCCTCGATATCTTCCGGGGAGGTCTCGAGACGGACCAGGACGACGCGCTCGCCGCGATCATGCCATTCCTTGGCGTCAGCGGCGTTGAAGACGGCCTTGCCCGCAGCGGCGCCCGGGGAAGCCGGAAGAGCCGTGCCGATCTTCTCGCCGGCCTTGAGGGCGGCGGCGTCGAACATCGGATGGAGCAGCTGGTCAAGGGACTTCGGCTCAATGCGGAGAACCGCCTCTTCCGGAGTGATCTTGCCTTCGTCGACCAGGTCGCAGGCGATCTGGATAGCGGCGGCAGCTGTCCTCTTGCCGTTTCTCGTCTGCAGGAAGTAGAGCTTGCCCTCCTGGATCGTGAACTCCATGTCCTGCATATCCCTGTAGTGATTCTCCAGGCTCATCGCCAGCTCATGGAACTGCTGGTAGCAGTCCGGAAGATCCTGTTCGAGCTGTGTGATCGGGTTCGGTGTGCGGATACCCGCGACGACGTCTTCGCCCTGCGCGTTGATCAGGTACTCGCCGAAGATTCCCTTCGCGCCTGTCGCCGGGTCACGCGTGAACGCGACGCCCGTTCCGGACGTGCTGCCCATGTTGCCGAACACCATCGTCTGGACGTTGACGGCTGTTCCCCAGTCGCCCGGGATATCGTTCATTCGTCTGTAATAAATCGCTCTCGGGTTGTCCCAGCTCCTGAAGACGGCCTTGACGGCTTCCATCAGCTGGACCTTCGGATCCTGCGGGAAATCTTCCCCGTTCATGGCTTCCTTGTAGATCGCCTTGAAGCGGCTTATCAGTTCCTTCATGTCGTCCGTATCCAGGTCGAGGTCATAGACGATGCCTTTCTTCTCCTTGATCTCGTCGATCACCTTCTCGAAGAAGCTCTTCGGAACTTCCATGACGACGTCGGAGAACATCTGGATAAATCTTCTGTAGGAGTCATAAGCGAAACGCGGATTACCCGTCTTCTGGGCAAATCCTTCGACGGAGATGTCGTTGAGGCCGAGGTTGAGAATTGTATCCATCATGCCCGGCATAGAAGCCCTGGCGCCTGAACGGACAGATACGAGAAGCGGATCGCTGTTGTCGCCGAACTTTTTCCCGTTGATCTCCTCGATCTTTCCCATCGCGTCATAGATCTGGGACTGGATCTCCTCGGAGATCTGCTTGCCCTGGTTGTAGTAATCGGTGCATGCCTCCGTGGTGATCGTAAAGCCCTGCGGAATCGGCATTCCGAGGTTCGTCATCTCGGCAAGGTTTGCGCCTTTTCCGCCGAGCAGGTTCCTCATTTCAGCGCTGCCTTCGCTGAACATGTATACCCATTTGGCCATGTTTGAATTCCTCCTGTCGTAATGTGACAAATAATTGAAATAGGCACAACTATTGTACCATACTTTTGGTCTCATTCAAGCAGTGTTTGTCCTGAAAAACGTGAAAATAAAAGCGTTCTTCCCGTCATTCTTACGGGAAGAACGCGTCCGCACTTTTATAAAATACTGTCATTAACGCCGGCGCGGCTTATCCAGCCGCAGAGCTCCCGGTCACAGAAGTTCCTGGTAGCCCGGCTTGTAGAGGTGCCTCGGAATGCCGTCGACCATGATCGGGGCAACGTCGCCCTGGATCAGCGGGCGGACATAGGTCAGGAATTCGTCGGTCACATAGGTGCCCTCTTCGTTGACCCATTCTCTCGGGACAAGGCGCTCGTCGTTGGCGATCTTGTGGACATCCTTGACTTCCGTGCCCGCCTGGTACGGATCGTCGGAGGTTCTCTGGATGACGACCATCTTTCCGCTGTCGCCCTCGTCGGCCGCCTTCATGGAAGCGCCGCCGACCTCATAGGCCTCGAGGATGTCGACACGCGAAGCGCAGTGGCTCGCCGCCCTCTGGAGTGTGGAGAGCTCGATCGCGCGCGTCTTGCATCCGATCTCTTTCGCGAGCATCTCGCAGAGGACGCGTGCGGTCCCGGTCAGCTGCTTGTGCCCGAAAGCGTCGACGTAGTCCGCGGCAGAGCCGAGCTCCATGATGTACTTGCCGTCCGCCGTATGAATTCCCTCGGAGACACAGACGACGACAGAATTCTTCTTCTTGAGCAGCTCCCTGCACTTGTTGATGAAATTGTCGACGTCAAACGCGAGTTCCGGAAGGTAGATCGCGTCCGGTCCGTCGCAGTCCTCGCCCTTGGAGAGCGCCGACGCGCCGGTCAGCCATCCGGCGTTTCTTCCCATGATCTCAACCACGGTGACCTGGCCGTGGTCATTCCTCATTGACCAGCCGTCGCGGATGATCTCCTTGACGGAAGTGCCGATATACTTAGCGGCGGAGCCGTAGCCCGGCGTGTGGTCCGTGAGCGCGAGGTCATTGTCGATGGTCTTCGGGCATCCGACGAAGCGGATTTCCGATCCCGTGATAATCGCGTAATCGGAGAGCTTCTTGATCGTGTCCATGGAGTCGTTTCCGCCGATATAAATGAAGCAGTCGATCTCCAGGTCGCCGAGAATCGAGAAAATCTTCTCATAGAGAGCCTGATCCTCGTGGATCTCCGGAAGCTTGTATCTGCAGGATCCAAGGTAGGACGCAGGCGTTCTCTTCAGAAGCTCGGAGTCAAGGCCTGTCGTGATGTGCTCGGCCAGGTCGACGTAGCGGCCCTCCATAAGGCCCTGGACACCGTGAAGCATCCCGTAGACCTTCCTGTATCCGCGGTCGATCGCTGTCCTGTAGACGCCAGCGAGGGAAGAATTAATTGCGGCCGTGGGTCCGCCTGACTGTCCGACGATGACATTTCGCTTGTTCGCGTGAAGCATGGTTAAGTTCCTCCTCCTCAATTAAAGGGGGCGTCAATGCCCCCCGGTCATCACTGGTAAAATATTCTACCCCAAAAGATCTTCAAAGTAAATAAGAACGACACTGAAAATGACGCGAAACGTGTCAGGGGACGGCGTCCCCTGACACGCTTAAGCCCGTCAGTTCATCTTTGTTCCGCAGTTCGGGCAGAATCTGGGAGGATTCTCCGGATCCTGGGCGGCGAAGCCGCAGTTCGGGCAGACCGTTACCTTCTCCGGAGCCGGCTTCGGCTTTCCGCAGTTCGGGCAGAAGTTCCCGGTGTTCACGGAACCGCACTCGCAGGTCCAGGAGGCGTCCGCGAGGAATTCAGCCTGCTTGCTCTCTCCCGGGAAATTCTCCGGGAAATCGTCCGGATTCGCGGGGGCTGCCGGAGCTGCCGCCGGGGCTGCCGGAGCCTGTGCCTGCGCTGCCGCCTGGGCCGCCTGCTGGGCCGCTCCCTGCTGCATGAGCCCGGCGATGTTCGCCCCGGCGTTCATGCCGCCCATCATCCCGAGTCCCGCGAAGCCGTTGACCGCGCCGTTGGCGTTGGCGCCGGCAGACTGCATCGCCTGCGTCTGGCCCATTCCCATGTACGCGCCGAGCATCGTGGGATCCGTATAGCCCTTCGTCTCCTGGTACTTCTCGATCTTCTCCTTGCTGTTTTCGTCGGCGTCCATCATGCCGATCGCGATCTTAAAGACCGAGATGCCTCTCGCTTCGCCCCACGCGCTGCTCAGGATGGCGTCGACGTCATGTGTGAGCTGGGCTTCGTTGACCGCGATGTCCGTGTAGGGGATACGGAGCTTGGAGAGCTGGCCGACGCCCTGGCGGATCGCCGCGATCGCCTCTGTCTTGATCTGCGGTTCGATGTCCTCTTTCGTCACGAGGCCGTTTCCGTCGTCGCCCGCCTTCTGGGAGCCGATCACCTGGAAGAACTTCGCCGGATCCGTGATCTGGATCGAGTACATCCCGTTGCCCATAAGGGTCGTGGCGATGTGCCAGACCGGATTTCCCGTCGCGATGTCATGCTCCCAGTGGTCGAACGTGATATTGCCCGAACCCCACTTAAAGCCCTGGATCTCGCCGAGGTTGATGTAGAATACGCGCTGTGTATTCGTTCTTCCGCCGCCCGCGAGGAACTGGTTTCCGATCATGGACGCGAGCGCCTTCAGTCCCTTGTTGTCCCCGCTCATCATCGAGGGAGCCTTCGAAGCGTCGAATTTATATCTTCCGGGCTCGGCGCAGAAGTCCACGATCTGGCCGTTCTCCACGAGGATCATGCACTGATTCTCCTGAACATCGATGCCCGATCCGGACGTGATGATATTCTGGTCGCCGTACTTATTGACGGATCCCTTCGATGAGATCTTCGTGCCTCTCTTCATCAGCACGCCAGACATGTCGCCGCTCTCAAAATAATCCACCCACATGCTGTCAGCCGTTGTTCCGATCGCTCCGCTGAACGCGCCGACTGCTTCCGCCACAAGCTTGATAAGACCCATAGATTTCTCCTTTCATGTGCAGTGTCTCTGACACCTTCTTTATCTTTCGCGCGGGTTATGGATTGTCCGCGAAACAAGATACGTGTTTAAAGTGACCGTGTATTCTTCTCAGAATTTGCCTCCGCCGCCGGAGAAGCTCCCGCCGCCCGACGAGAAGCCTCCGGACGAGAAGCCGCCCGAGAATCCGCCTCCTCCGCCCCCGTGGCTGTCGTTCCGCGGGATGTGGCGCCTCGTCACCGTCGTGCCGAGATAGCGCTCGTCGTGCCGGAGCGAGCGGTAGTTTCTGACGCTCAGGGCCGGGGTCGTCGCCCTCGACGGCTGCGTGTGTTTGTGCTGCGCGTTGAGCCCGAGCATCCCGAGCAGGGAAGCGATCCCGCCGATGAGCAGCGACAGCGGCGTGGGAACCGCGGCTTTCGCGGGATTGCCGAAGCTGTCAAAGTCATCGAGGAACGTCTCCGCCGCAGCGTAATAGTCCCCTCTCCGCGCGACCGCCAGGCAGTCGTTGTACACCTTCCTCGAAAAATCGACGAATTTATCGCTCCGGTACTTCCC
>CACYEN010000051.1 GCA_902773435.1 uncultured Lachnospiraceae bacterium
CGGATTTGCGCTCTATAAGCTGGCGGATTACTTCATTCATGGCAGGTCCTTTATCGCGAAGCGGCGACTCACTGAAGACCCTTCATGCCAAAGGGGCGTCATCTGTACATGCCGGTCATACCCAAAGTGTGTCATCTGTACATGCTGGTCATGATGATCATGTAAATCAGGAACTGTTCCATGGAAAGCGGAGCATCCGGAGAGGCGGCTTCGGAGCTGATCGTCCCGGATTCCTGACGGTTTGCCTCAAGGACGAGCATTCCCGCGTGCATCAGACGCTGTTCTTTTGAAAAACCAAAGAGTGAGACGTACGGCTTCCGACGAGACAGATATGACGTGATTTCGACCAGATCCGACTCAATCGCAGTGATGTCAAGACTCAGCGTCGCAAGGGCAGCGAGCGTACTTAGCTCATAGTCTCCGCAGTAGGAGAAGCCGTGATGCTTGAGGTGACTCTGGAGTTCCAGCAGGCGGCTGGTCTTTGCCTCAGAGTCCATGGAACTGAAGGCCAGGGTCTGGGAAGCGGTCTGGATTGTGTTGTCATTCGCGAGGAAAGCGAGATGGTCCTTGAGATACCGGAAACATTCCTCCATGTCGGCGATCAGCTCGTCGTCAGTCTTCCCGGAATTCGCCAGAAGAACCGAGAATACGGTGTCTTCCTTCAGTGTGATCTCCGGATGGGCCTCCTTCATCAGGGCGAACAGGCGGGAGCCGCGCTCCGCGAGCCGCTCGGCATCGGAGACGCTGAAAGTCTGCGCCAGGGCCATCGCCGCGACGACGGTGTATTTGGATTCCTCGAAGTAATTGCGCAGGACCGCAAACATTTTCTGCGTCTTGGTGAGGAAAGCCATGGGATCCTGACTCATTGCCATCGCGGTGACGATCAGGATCTTCGCATCGCCCCGGAATGAGGAGAGAAGGTTCTCGTTGGACTTCAGCAGCGTGTAGGCGGAGGCGATGTTGACGCCGCCGATGGAACGCGTGTTTCCGGCGAGAAGGACCGCGCTGGGAGGATAAAGCTTCCGACTGTCATTTTCGAAGGTGGAGGCAAGGATGCCGTAAGCTTCGAGGTACCGGTCTGTCAGGCTCTGTAATCTCTGATCCATATGTGAATCCCTTTCTCACTGATCTGAAAAATCATGAAGTATCAAGAATACTTAAGCATTATTTAAATTGAATCTGCGAATTGAAATCCGCGGTGATCCGGCGGAGCCGGTACCTCACCGATGCTCCCCTCAGCGCTTGTCCCTGTCGATAAATTCCAGCACAACCACCGACAGCACCGCGAACAGCAGCGCGAATATGATGAGCTGGATCCAGCAGGAAATAACATTATCCTCGGTGTGCTCAAACTTCTGGTTCAGGCTGGCGCTCGACGTCTTCTCCTGTATGAAATTACGGACATCATCCTCGCCGAGACTGTCGAGGAGCTGCCCGAGCGTGATGCTGATCTCACGGCCATCCCTGCCCAGCAGTGACTCGGCGATCGCCTTCACATCCTCATTGCCGCCGGCCAGATCGGCGAGAGCGTCCGGCGTCACTTTAAGGTCGATCTTCTCATCCTTCAGTTTCGCGAGCTGGTTCCAGCCCGAGACCATGGGCCTGCTGTTGTAATCCGCCTGCGCGGCGATCGCGGTCATCCCGTAGCCCGAAATCGTGTAGTCGCTGACAAAATTGAGCCGTTCGGGCAGCGTAAAGAAGCCTCCGCCGGAGAAAATAAGCTGGAAGATCAGGATGAAAGGCATCACCGTCATCGCGGACGTCGTGCTTCGCGCGATCGAGGAGATCAGCAGCGAGAGCATATCGGCGGAATAGGAGATCAGCAGGACGCTGATCCCGATGTCTACTATGATCCACGGCGTGATAAACCCCTCCGCCGGGAACTTGATCTTCATCGCCATCAGCGTGTACATCGTCACGCCGGTCTGCAGCAGACAGATGATCAGCTGATACAGCATATGAGCCGCGATGTATGAGGTGATATGCATCCCGGAGCGGTGCTCGCGCTTGATGATCGGGCGCTCGCGGCACACAACCTGGATGGAATTGAAGCATCCGTTCCAGATCGCGACACAGGTCAGCGCGAAAGCCCCTCTCAGCGTTCCCTCCATCGTGACGAAGAAATCGCTTCTCACAACGAGAGAGACCAGAGCGGCTATAATGACGGCCATCGGAAGGACTTTCCAGTCGTTCTGGTAGATGAACATGCGGAGCATCTCCCCGAAAAAGATCTTTATCTGGGACAGACGGCCGCGGTGACGGATCACCGCCTTTGTTCTGGAGCTGATCTCAGGCATGCTGCACCTCCGCAAATCTTCCAATAAACTCGTCCGCGCGGCCCTCGCCGCCTTCCTCCTCACGGTTTATGCTCCTCACGATCTTTTCCATGCTGTCCTTCCCGAAAAATGTCTTCGCTTCCGCAATGCTTCCGAAATAGGCGAGACGCCCCGTGCGGGCGGTATCCTTCGCGAGGACGATCACGTCGTCGAAGAGATCGATGACGCGGTCGGGGGTGTGAGTGATGACAATGACGATCTTGCCCTGGTCCGCGATCGCGCGGAGCTGCTCCATCAGCTCGCGGGCCATGACGCCGTCGAGCCCGGAGTCCGGCTCATCCAGGATGAAGAGCGACGGGTTCGGCAGGAATTCCATCGCGATTGAGAGACGCTTGCGCTGGCCGCCCGAGAGCTTCTCGACGAGATTGTGCTGCACGGGAAGAAGACCGAAGATCTCCATCACCTCGTGTACCCTCTTTTTGCGGTCCTCCCCGGTCAGGGCGAGGGGGAGCCGGAGCGCGGCGGCGTCGTTCATCGTGTTGAGGACGGTGTCATTTCCCCGCATCAGGTCCTGCTGCGGAACGAAACCGATCTCGTACATCATCTTGCTGTACTCTTTGTAGATGTTCTCCCCGTCGAGAGACATCTCCCCTTTTGCGGGTTCATAGCCATTGATGGCATTGACAAGCGTGGACTTGCCGGCGCCGGAGCCCCCGAGCAGAAGGACCATGTGCCCGGGCTGGATATACATGTGAATATCCCGGAGCAGATATCTCTTCTTGAAGAAATCCGATACCGTGCGCTCCTCGAGATTGACGGTCAGGCCCTTGTCCATCGAGTCGATGTGGGTGTTCGAGAATGTGCTGAGAGCGGAGTCCCTGAATTCGCCGACCTGCCACATCGGCCTGAACGACCTGAAGAGCCCCCAGATCAGGGCAGGGATAAAGGTAAAAAACGTCCACGGGAACCACCAGAGCTTTCTTCTGCCGAATACCTCGCAGAGGCCGAGGCTGATACGGATCATATAGACCAGGATGATTACCGTGAAAGAAAGAATCAGTGCCAGGAACAGAAGCGCCAGGCCCGAATTTTCATTGATAAAGAGGAGTGCGATGTTGAACACGGTGGAAAGGAGATCACAGAAGAAGACAACCCTGCCTTCGCTCTCACAGTTGCCGCACCTTGCCAGGGTGTAGCTCCTCCAGAACGGGATCAGGGCTTCCCACCATCTGGCCCCGCATTTTTTGAAGAGAAAGCAGAAACCGGTTATTTCAAGTGTAGAAGTGATGATTCTCAGAAGCCCGGCGCTTCCAAAGAAAATGGTTAACAGGATTCCCAGAATGACCATAACCAGTATTCCTTTCCGCTGTTTGGAAGACAGAATCACTTCAATATAATTCATTTTATCATGCGGGGAAGGAAATTCAAGAAGGAATGGAAAAGGCGCCGGCTCTCCGAAAAGAGAGCCGGCGCTCATCATAAGGCGTATGTGTCACAGTTCCACTTTGAAAGGCAGCCGCTTCAGAATATCCCTCTCGGGATCGATGCCGGGATAGGTCTCGATCAGCTTGAGACCGTTCGGCGTAAGGCGGAACACGCACCGCTCCGTCACATAGAGGACTTTCTGCCCGTTGGCGATTGCCCGTTTCGCGGAGAAGCTGATGCTGCGCACGTGATCGACGAACTTCGGGATGGATCCCTCCCTGTCGATCGAGACAACCCCCTTCTTCTGGGAAACTTCGAGCCCCTTCGTGTCAAAGGTCAGGCAGAACACCACCGTCGGTGTCTTTGCCGTGATGTTCGCGAAGCCGCCGATTCCGGCAAACGCGCCCTCACCCCGGTGAGCGTTGACATTTCCGTACTGGTCCACTTCCAGCGCGCCCATGAAGCAGATATCGAGCCCGCCGTTGTCGTAGAGGTCGAACTGGTTGGCCATGTCGTAGACGGCTGCAGCCCCGATCATAGCACCGAAAGCCTCGCCGGACACCGGGAAACCGCCGATTCCGCCGGACTCCACGGTCAGGGAGATCGAGTCAAGCATGCCGTTCTTGCGGGCGTGGCGCGAGACCATCTCGGGGAG
>CACYEN010000052.1 GCA_902773435.1 uncultured Lachnospiraceae bacterium
CATGGATTTTGATTACACGGATTTCAGGGAACAGGGGGAGAAGGCGCTCGGTGCGCTCGCGGAGATGCTGGCGGAGCCGGAGAACCGCGTCTATGTGTACAGGGACTTCGGCGATACGCTGAACCACTACACCCAGAAGGCGAAAATGGCCGGAAAAGACGGCGAACTCGTCCGCAATATGGACGAGAACTGGCAGGAGAACCCCTGTGAAGGCAGGAGCTGCATCCGCTGTCGACAGGTCACGGTCCGCGGGGACTGGGGCGGCTGGCTCTTTCTCAACGGCTGGCTTCCCGAGGGGGAGACGGTTCCCCGCCTCAACGACGGAAGCATGGACGGCCAGGGGCTCGACCTGACCGGGGCCGATTCCCTGACTTTTTGGGCGAGGGGCGAACAGGGCGGCGAGACGGTGGAATTCTTCACCTGCGGCTTCGGGTACGACGGGGAGACGGGCATGCGAACCCTGAAATATCCGGACTCCGCGTCCAAGAGAAGCACCGGGTTCGTCGAACTCGGGACGGAGTGGCAGCTGTATACCATCGATCTTTCGGACGCGGACATGAGCAGCATTGCCTGCGGCTTCGGCTATGTGCTGGCCGGAGGCGACAGCTCTGCAGACAATGTGTTTTATCTGGACGATATCCGCTTCAACGGCGATTTCCCGCGGGACAACGTCCACTACATGCTGCGCTCCTACGACACGGACAATATCTATATCAGGAACGCGGCCTATTCCTATGACAACGCGCTGACGGCGATGGCATTTATCTCCGCGGGGCGCGGCAGGGAGGCGGCGGAGATCCTGGATTCCTTCGTCTACGCCGTGGAGAACGACCGCTACCTGCCCGGACGGGTCCGCAACGCCTACGCTGCCGGGGATATCACGGCATTTCCGGGCTGGAACGGCGCGGCGCGGCTGCCTGGCTGGTACGACGCGGACGACGGCCAGTGGTATGAGGACCGCTACCAGACGGGCAGCAACGTGGGCAACACCTCCTATGTCGCGCTCGCGCTTCTGCAGTACGACGCGGTCTTCGGCAGCGAGCGGTACCTGGCGGCGGCGGGGACGCTCATGGACTGGGTGATCGACAACTGCTCCGACGGCACGCCGGGTTTCACGGGCGGCTATGACGGCTGGCCCGAGGGCGGCGAGGACGTCACCTACGTATTCACCTACAAATCCATCGAGCACAACATCGATGCCTGGGCTGCCTTTTCCCGGCTGTACGCGCGAACCGGCGAGGAGCGATACGCGGAAGCGGCTGACAGCGCGCTCGGGCTGATCCGGTCTCTCTATGACGGGGAGCGCGGCGTCTTCTGGACGGGCACGCTGGATGACGGGGTGACGGCGAATACCGGCAATATCGTGCTGGACGCACAGGTGTGGGCCTGCATGGCGCTCGGAGATGGATTTGCGCCGTATGAGGCTTCGCTGGACGCGGTGAAAGATATGAGGATCCCGGATGGCGGCTATCCTTTCTGTGCCGCCAACGTCAACGGCGGCTGGTGGGCCGAGGGCACCGCCTACACGGCGCTGATGTACCGGCTCAGGGGCGAGGACGGCCGGGCGGACTCCGCGCTCAGAGCGCTCTGCGGCATCCAGCTGGACAGCGGCCTCTTCCCGGCCGCGACAGTGGACAACCTCTCCACGGGCTTCGAGCTGTTCGACGGCTCTCCGTGGGAGTACAGTACGGCGCCGCACATCGCGCCGGCCGCCTGGTTCGTGATGGCGGTGAACGGCTTTAATCCCTACACGTTTGATCACACATGACGGGGAGCGTCTCCCCGGCGCACCTGTCTGTATCCCGCCATCTCACCGTCTTCTATGATGAGGGCCGTCAGCGCGCCGCCGAACACGCAGCCCGTGTCGATCCCTATATGGTCTCCCGCCGTGAAGAACGGAAGATCCGAACCGGTGATCATAAGACTCGGCGTATGCCCGAAGATGACCTTCTTGTCCCCCGGTTCCGGATTATCCAGAAATTCCCCCCGGGCCCAGAGCATCGTATCCCGGTCCTGTTCGGGCATCGGCCTTGAGAGGTCGATGCCCGCGTGAACGCAGATAAACTTCTCGTCCTCGTAGTAGAGAGGCAGGTTCCGCATCCACTCGACGTCATCCCTGAATACCTCCGGTTTTCCCGCGTACGATCTGAGAGTGTCGCGGTATCCGTTGTACAGCCAGCTGTCGGAGGTGTTATCCAGATAGCAGAGAAGCATGTCCTCGTGATTCCCCATCAGGGCGATGATGTTTTCATGGCGCCGCTGCAGGTCTCTAAAGATACCCGACGCACTTTCGGCTGTCCGGGCCCCGGTCGATATAGTCTCCGAGGAAGATAAGCCGGTCCGCGTCGGGTGTATAGTTTCCGTCCTTCTCCAGTTCCGAAATCAGTGCTTTCAGCTGTTCATAACATCCGTGAACGTCGCCGACAACAACTGTTCTCATGGGGGTTCCGCCTCCTTCCGTTCAGCTGTTCTTCAAACCCTTATATCTTCTCGAACAGCTCCCGCACCGCGTACCAGCCGGGCTCACGCTTCGGATTTGTCGCGTACAGGTCCTTTACGATCGCGATTCCGCAGGCCTCGAGCCGGGTTCTCGCGTAGTTCGACAGATTGACTTCGTCGATCCGGATATGCATCTTGTCGGATGAAGATCTCTTTATGAACGCGGTCTGCTCGAACGACGGCGGGTTCGGACGTCGTTCTTTCAGGCTTCCGGCGAGGACTTCCTTCTGCTTTTCCCGGAGTTTCTCTATGATTTCCGCCATCGTATTTCGTCCCAGGCCCCGGATCTTCATGATGCCGCCGCCCTCGTCGCCGGCGATCCGAAAGATGTCTCCCACGGTCCGGCAGCCTGAGCGGCGCAGGCAGTTGCTCGCGCGCACCTCCAGATTCAGGTCCGCGATATCCGTTGAGAGGAATGCCTTACATTTTATGAATTCCGCTGTTCCGTCGGGCCCTGCGAGAAGGGCCTTTCCGCACCGCGCAATGTCTTCGGCAGCGGATTCAGTCTTCCAGATGTTCAGGTTTTTGATATCGTACATAGTCGACTCCCCCATCCATATCCTTGTAGGTCGCGATGATCTCATGCCAGGCCACCCGGCGCACGCCGAGACCGGTCCGGTAGAGCTGGCTCGCATAGTAATTCAACTGCTTCTGGTTGGGAGAGAAGCCGACTGCATGAATCTTGCATTCGCCGGTGAGGCCGTAGATCTGACGGATCATTTTGCTGCCCGCGAGCTCCTCCAGGACATCTTCGTAATGTTCCGGCAGCGCTTCGATATCCAGCAGAAACCTGACGCCGTCAGGCACCATTGTCGGATCGATTTCGGCATGATAACCGCGGATGACTCCCTGTTTTTCCAGGGCGCTCATCCGGTTTTTCACGGAAACCCTCGTGATGCCGATTCGTTCGCCGATTTCGGAAAATGACATTCTGGCGTTGGCCTTCAGCAGCTCCAGGATCTTCTTATCAATCTCATCCAGTCCCTCATGATTCATGCGATCTGCTTCCTCCGCATAATTACTGCACAGCGTCGACTCTGTAATTCAATAGTAGCAAGTTGACGGCCGCAAGGCAATAGGCTGGATTTCGATAAGAAAATAAGAAGTTACGTTTAGAAACCAGCATGGCGAATAACGCTCTGTTTCGAAAATAAGGCGTGACAGACAAAGACATCTCTGTCAAAAGTATGACGATGCGGCCTGTCAATACCAGAAATAAAAATAATAATTGTTCGAGTCGCCCAGAATGGCCGAGTTGATCATCGAAGCGTATCTCGCCGCTGTCGTCTCCTCGTCCGTGTAGTCGAACACGAGCTTTACCTCCTCCATCCATTCGTCTGTCTGAAAATCGTGGGAGAACCTCACAGCCTGGGTGATTTTTCCGTCCTCAACGGTCAGCTCAACCTTGTAATCATCGCCGGAGGGACCGACTCTGTGCCTGGAGGAGGCCAGTTTCAGGATGCCGTTCTCATCGTAATCCGCGATGTAGGTGCCGCTGAATCTCTGCCACTCCTTCTCCTCGCTTTCATTCCAGTTCGCGTAGAGGCCGATGTTGACGGTCCGGCTCAGGAGGCCGCCGTTTGTCGTGACGGAGACGCTGTCCACTTCTTCCATGGAATAAGCCGTACTCTCGGCATTTCCGTCATAGTGTTCTTCCTGCAGGACGACCGTAAAATACGCGTCGTCGTTGGCGAACTCATAGTAGCGGGCCCCGTGCAAGCTGTTATCTTCATTCATCAGCTTCTCGAAGTAGATTCTGCCTCTGCTGTACTCGACTTCCGCTGTCTTCACGCCCGCCCCGTCGTAGTCCGTGCGGGTGGCCGGAACCCCGTCCTCGAAGGTGTACTCATATGTTTTTTCATACTGTTCCCCGATGGATGCTTCCTCGTACGCGATGACGGTCGGATACCCGTTCTCGTAGGTGTAGGTCCTGGTGAGGCTCTCGTACCACTCACCGGTTCCGTAGTCTGTGTTATACTGTGTGATCTTATTGGGAAGAAGCGGCCGGAGCACCGCGCCCTCCGCTTCCGTTTCCCCTGCGCAGACGGCCTGCGGCACGCACAGCGAAGCTGTGATGAGAAGAACGGCTGCCCTGGAAATATGTTTCATTTTTAATTCCCTCCATGTCATGATTCCGCGAAGGCGGTGTCGGCGGCTATATCCTTTTTAACTATAGCATTTACGGTTTCGCATGTCATCAGACCTGGGACACAGAAAATGATGTAACCCTCACCGGGATATGATATCATGACCGAAGAACAGACGGAGGTGGCCTATGCAGAAATTGTCGGAGCGAACCGCTCAGTTTACAGATTCCGTCATCAGGAGGATGACCAGGATCAGCAACCGCTGCGGCGCGATAAACCTGTCCCAGGGGTTTCCGGACTTTGAGCCGCCCCGGGCGATCCTCGACCGCCTGGGGGAGATGCCTGACCTGGACATCCACCAGTACTCCATCACCTGGGGGGCACAGAACCTCCGCGAGGCGATCGCGGAGAAGCAGTCCCGGTTCATGGGGTTCGGGATAGATCCGGACGAGGAAATCGTCGTCACCTGCGGGAGCACGGAGGCCATGATGGCAGCCATGATGACGGTGGCCAATCCCGGCGACCGGGTCGCCATCTTCTCTCCGTTCTATGAGAACTACGGGGCGGACACGATCCTGTCCGGCGCGGAGCCCGTCTACATTCCGCTCGTCCCGCCGGAATTCAATTTTGACCCGGAGGTGCTGGAGGACGCGATGCGAAAGGGCGCGAAGGCGCTTGTGCTCTGCAACCCGTCGAATCCCAGCGGGAAAGTGTTCTCTTATGAGGAGCTGAATCTGATCGCCGATCTCGCGAAGAAATACGATGTCTACGTCATCACGGACGAGGTGTACGAGCATATCGTCTATGACCCGTGGAAGCACACCTATATCGCCTCGCTCCCGGGGATGCGGGAGCGGACGATCTGCTGCAGCTCGCTCTCGAAGACCTACTCGATCACGGGCTGGCGCCTCGGATACACGATCGCTCCGCCCGAAATCACGGACAGGATCCGCAAAGTGCACGATTTCCTGACGGTCGGCGCAGCGGCCCCGCTCCAGGAGGCTGTGATTCCGGGACTTCGCATGGGGCAGGAATACTACGATGAGCTGAAGGCGACCTACACCGCGAAGCGGGATCTCTTTCTTCGGGGGCTCGACGACATCGGGCTCGTCCACACGGTTCCGCAGGGAGCCTATTACATCATGATGGATATCTCGGAATTCGGTTATAAAGATGACCTCGAATTCTGTGAAGTCCTCGCCAGAGAGGTCGGAGTCGGGGCCGTCCCGGGCTCGAGTTTCTTCCGGGAGCCGGTCAGCCATCTGATCCGCTTCCACTTCGCGAAGAAGGAGGAGACGCTCAGGGCGGCGCTGGACCGGCTGGCCGATATCCGCAGGATTCCCCGGAAATGAGCCTTCGCGGCCGGTTCTCTTCAGCGGTACGGGTCCACGGTCGCGATCGTCCCGTCTTCGGCGATCTCAAGCCCCGTCACCTTGACGCACCTCCGGTGATTGATCCCGCCCGACAGTTCGCAGTCGTGGTAGAACAGGTACCAGTTCCCATGGAAATTCACGATGGAATGCTGGGTCGTCCATCCGATCACCGGCTCGAGGATCCTGCCCCTGTAGGTGAACGGCCCCTCCGGCCGGGCTCCTTCGGCATAAACGATGGCATGGGTGGTGCCCGTCGAGTAGGAGAGATAGTATTTCCCGTTGAATTTGTGCACCCAGGAACCCTCAAAGAAGCGGCGGTCCTCGTCCTCCGCTCTCAGGGGCTCCCCGTTCTCATCCAGTATGGTGATATGCTTCGGCGCGGTCTTATAGGATTTCATGTCGTCCGAGAGCTCCGCGAACAGCGGCCCGAGCGCCGGTTCTCTTCCCGCGGGCCTCGGCGTCATCTCATCAAAAAAGCCCTTCTGCCACATCTCCAGCTGTCCGCCCCAGAGCCCCCCGTTGTACATGTAGGAGCGGCCGTCATCATCCATCAGGACATACGGGTCTATGCTGCAGCTTCCCGGAATGTAATCCGGCTCCGGCGTAAACGGGCCCTCCGGACGCGACGAAACCGCCACGCCGATCCTGAAGATGCCCTCCCGGTCGCGGGCCGGAAAGTAGAGGTAATATGTCCCGTCTCTGCAGACGCAGTCCGGCGCCCACATCTGTCTGGAAACCCAGGGGACATCCCGCATGTGAAGCGCCTCCCCGTGGTCGACGCACGGGGCGTCAGGATCCGTCAGGGAGAAGACGTGGTAGTCTTCCATCAGGTATTCATCTCCGTTGTCGTTGTCCTCGCCGTCGTGGGGGATGTCATGGGACGGGTAGACGTAGATCCGGTCGTTGAACACGCGCGCCGAGGGATCGGCGGTAAAGAGCCTGTCTGTGAGGATCCGGTGTTTCTTTTTCATCGTGAAGGCCTCCTGTTCGTTTTCCGGTGTTGACAGAACCATCCTCTTACAGCCCTGTTCAAAACACAATATCCTTCTGACCCTGCCGCACCTTTTCCCTGATAATGTCCCAGCTGCCGCACCGGCAGTATTGATCTCCCGGGAACTCACATCCCCGGTTCCACGGGCGGTCAAAGACCAGGACCCGGAGATCCGGAAGATGGTTGAAAAACCGGAACGCGAGGGGTGAATCCTCCACGGCGTAATCGAACTTCATCCGGTAGAAGTCCGGGAGCTCGAGACTGAACGAGCGGTCTTTTAAGAAGCTGTCCCTGCCGTACTTGTCCAGGCAGTAGAGTTTCGCGCGCTCAAGCCCGTGCCGGTCGAGCCACGTCCGCGAGGGCCCGTATGTGCTGTAGGGGCGGCCGGTGATGACCGACACGTCGTACCCCCGGTCAAGCCAGCCGTTTACGGTCTCCGATGCCCCGGGGGTCTCCTCATAGGACAGCAGCCTGTCCGGCTCGTGGCCCTCGGCCATCAGCCGGTCATACTGCGCCCCGGTCAGCCCGAAGGATTTCCGCAGGTCAAAGTACCGGATCTCTTCGTACGGGACATCCTTCCCGAAAAGCTCCGCGGCAAAGGCGGAAAAGAATCTCGCCGTCTCACACAGGCAGTCGTCGAAATCAACATAGATCTTCATATACAATCTCCCGGGAACAGCTGTCCCATCCCCTGTCCTGTCTGCTGTCCTATCTATTGTCCTGTCTGTTTGCGCGGTCTCTGTCCCTGATCAGGATTCCCTGCGAATGCCGGTATTCTTCCGGCGTCATCTTTGTGATCTTCCTGAAGATTTTTCCAAAATAGCTCGCGGTTTCAAATCCGCAGGCTTTCCCGATCTCGCATACTTTGAGCTCGGGCGTCTCGATCAGCCGGATCCTTGCCTGCGCGATCCGGACCGCGCTCAGGTACTGCGTCACGGTCTGCCCCATTTCCCGCCTGAATATGCTGCAGATATATCCCTTTGACAGATGGGTTTCTTCGGCGAGATCGCTCAGGGTGACCGGTTCGGAATAGTGTGTCTCCAGGTACATGGTAATGGCCGCGACCGTCTCATTTCCGGAGCTGGGGAAGGTCATTCCTATAAATTCAAGTGAGGAGGAGACCTCCAGCAGGAAGCCGTAGCAGAGCTTCGAGAGCTCGAGAAGGACTTTTTTCCTGTCCGGGTTCCGCCTGCCGCGGCCCCCGGAATCCCGTCGGAGCCGCGCTGCGGCGGCGTGGATCCTCTCAAGATACTCCAGGCAGAGACCGGAGGATCTGAGGTGATAGACACCGGGTTTGTCGATTCTCAGCGTCTTCAGGACATCAAGGCAGCAGCTCCCGGAGAATCCGATAAGGTGAACGCGCCAGTCGTCCGACAGCGCGCGGTACGAGTGGGGCTCATAGGGGTGCAGCAGGGCAATCTGGCCCGGAGACAGGATGGACTTCTGCCCCCGGATGATGAATTCGCCCTGTCCTCTCACACAGTAGAACCACTGGAACAGGGGGAAATTATCCGAACGGATAACAGGCTCCTGCGGATAGTCGAGGCCGACCAGGTTGATCTGCAGCGGGAGCGCCTCCCTGTCTTTTTTTGTGTGCGGAATCGCGAGTATCATGTAATTGTCCCCGTGGCTGCAGCGACCGTAATATTATTCTATAAATATAAATATATTAAGATTGAGCGGAAATGCAAGACAATTTATGATGGATGTAGAAAACATATGCTCTATGGGAGGAGAACCGGAATGATACCTGAGATTCGCAGAGATGAGAAAGGCATCCAGACGCTGTATGTGAAGGGAGAACCCTTCTTCTGCATGGCGGGAGAACTTCACAACTCAAGCGCCAGCTCGCTGGACTACATGGAAAAATCCGTCTGGCCGAGCCTTGCCGGGCTGAACATGAATTCGGTGATCGTGCCCCTTTACTGGGAATGTATCGAACCGGAGGAAGGCAGGTTTGACTTCACGCTTCCCGACGGCCTGATCGAACAGGCGCGCCGGAATCACATGCACCTGATCTTCCTCTGGTTCGGACTCTGGAAAAACGCGGAGTCCATGTATGTCCCCGCGTGGATGAAACGGGATACGGAGACGTATTTCCGTGCCAGGAAGGTGAACGGGGAGCCGATCAATACCATCTCCCCGCTGTGCGGGAAAGCGGTGGAGAAGGACGCCCGGGCGTTTGCCGCCGTCATGAGGCGCATCCGGGAAATCGACGAGGCGGAGTCGACCGTTCTCTTCATACAGGTCGAAAATGAAATCGGCCTTCTGGGAACGCCCCGCGACTACTGCGGCGAAGCGGAGGAGGCTTTCGCGGAGGCCGTTCCCGCCTGCCTCACGGAAAAGCTCGGACTCAAGGGCGGAAAAAACTGGAGGGAGACCTTCGGTGAGGATGCCGAAGAGACCTTCATGGCCTATTATTTCGCAAAGGCGGTGGAGACGATCACGAGTGCCGGGCGCGCGGAATATCCGCTCCCCTGCTACACAAATTCGTGGCTGAAGCAGTATCCGTGGTATGCCGGCTCCTATCCGTCGGGAGGCCCCGTTGTGGAGATGCAGCCGGTCTGGAGAGCGGCTGCCCCGTCGCTCTTTGCCCTCGCCCCGGACATCTACGTGCCGTATGTTCCCCAGATCATGGATGAGTACACCACGCCGGATAATCCCCTGGTGATCCCGGAGGTGCGGAAGGACGCGGTCACAGCCGCCTACTGCCTGTACGCGCTCGGCCAGCACAACGCGATCTGCTATTCCGCTTTCGGGATTGAGGATCTTGGAATGGACCCGGCCGAGGTCGACGCGCCGCCCGCCGAGGTCTGCGCTGCGCTGAACATTGACCCGACCGCCTTTGACCTGACCGGCAGCTGCGGGTACATTTCAAGGACATTTGAGCTGATCAGGGAGATAAAGCCCCTGTACCTTGAGTACCGCGGCACGGATCACATGAAGAGCTATGTCAGAAAATCCGAGACGGACTACGGACGGTTCCTGAAGTTTACGGACTACGACCTGCAGGTCGCCTACGCCCCCAGGATGCCCCATCAGACGATCGCGGGCGGAATCGTGATTGAGCTGTCTCCCGACAGGTTCCTTCTCTTCGGCATGCAGTCCGCGTTCACCTTCATGCCGAAGCCGGGGGTCAATAAGAAGGTTGATATCCTGAAGATGGAGGAAGGCACGTTCAGAGCGGGAAAATGGTGCCCTGGACGGATCCTGAACGGCGACGAAAAGATGGCGCTTAAGCTGGGCGACATGCCCTCCTGCCTCATGATAGAGCTTTTTAAATATTAAACGGCCGACGGGCGGACGCCCCGCCTGCCGAACCGTTAACCTGTCCAGGCTGCTCCGGCAGCCTGTTTTTTTGCCCAGGATGGCTGTACCCGGAAATGTTTTGTGCGATCTGCACAAAACAGGGAAAGGGACCAGATCGGGGCCGAGAAGAGTCCAAAAGCAGGAAAATCCCGAAAATTAAAGAAATGTTGAGAAATGGGCAATCGAGGCAAATTGTAACCGGTTACATTTCGGGCTGTCAGGTTTTCACAAATCGTTTCAGGGAGCGGATTTGGGACTTGCACTCCTCTTCCGGCCATGGTAGCATACAAATGTAACCGGTTACATTACCCAACAGCCCGGCAACTTGCACAAGCCCTGAGCGGACGGAGACGGGGACGGGGAGACGCAGCCGGCGGACAGACCGGAAAGACGGTCACCGCACACGAATTCATCAGGCAGAGCGCCTGTGAATAGACATTGCCGCTGACAGGCGGCAGCCAATATCTCAAAGGAGGATACACGATGTTCAAGGGAATGAAGAAAGTTCTGGCAATCACCGCGGCAGCGGCAATCGCGGTCGGCACCTTCGGTTTCACCGCCATGGCGGATGAGGCTCCGGCAAAGGATTACACGATCGCTGTCGTCGTCAAGGGCAACACCAACGGCTGGTTCGTAAGAATGGAAGAAGGCATCAAGCGCTTCGCCGAGGAGACGGGGATCAACGCTTACATGACGGGCCCGTCCGATACGGACTCCGCTCAGCAGATCCAGGTCCTGCAGGACGTCGTTTCTCAGAATCCGGACGCCATCTGCGTGGTTCCGATTGACCCGGCAGCCTGCGAGAACGTCCTCATGGAAGCGAGGGAGAAGGGCATCAAGGTCATCTGTCACGAGGGTTCTTCCGTTGAGAACTGCGACTATGACGTCGAAGCGTTCGACAATGCCGGCTACGGCGCCTTCATCATGGACGAGCTTGCGAAGCTCATGGGCGAAGAGGGCGAGTACATCACGATGGTCGGTTATCTGACATCCGCTTCCCACAATGAATGGGCAGACGGCGCCGTCGCCCGCCAGGAAGAAGCTTATCCGAACATGACTCTCGCGGCTGAGAAGAGACTTGAGTCCGAGAACTCCGCCGAGACCGCTTACGAAGTCGCGAAGCAGTACCTGAAGACCAACCCGAACATCAAGGGCTTCACGGGCTCCTCTTCCGACGACACACCGGGTGTTGCCCGCGCGATCAACGAGCTCGGCCTCAAGGGCAAGGTCTTCGTGGTCGGCACAGGTATGCCGAATGAGTGCCGCGAGTTACTTAAGTCCGGCGACCTCGACACGATCACCCTTTGGGATCCGGCCGATGCGGGCTACGCGATGTGCGACCTCGCGACAAAGGTGCTTGACGGCGAAGAGATCGGCGAAGGCACAAACCTCGACGTGAACGGCTATGAGAACCTCAAGGTCTCCGAGACCGACGACAACCTCCTCATGGGCGATGCTTCCATCGCGATCACGGCGGAGAACGTCGACGATTACAACTTCTGATGATCCTTCCGGTCATCCTGTAACAGACAGCAAATAAAACCTGATGGTTCCTGCTTATCGTCCCAAGGCGGGGGCAGGAACCATTTTTTGACTGAAAACGCAGCAGCCGGGATACCGGCAGACAGGAACCGGCGCGCATAAAAGCCGCGCGCGGCCCCGCTTCGCAAGCCTGACTACAATCATAAGGTGGAGGGTGAAAGTGTGTCTGAGAACATTATCAAGGTAACGCAGGTCAAGAAATACTTCGGCGGCGTCAAGGCGCTGGACGGAGTCGATCTTGTGATCAAAAAGGGTGAGGTTCACTGCCTCGCAGGCGAGAACGGCTGCGGAAAGTCCACCATCATCAACGTCATTTCGGGTTTCTATACGCCGGACTCCGGCACGATCGAAATCGACGGAAAGGAATACAGCAAACTGACGACCCAGCAGGCCATCGAGGCCGGCGTGCAGGTCATCTACCAGGACCTCTCGGTTTTTCCGAACCTGACCGTCAGGGAGAACCTGGCGATCACGATGGAGAAGTCCAGCGAACGGAAGTTCATCAGCAGGAAGCGCTATGACGAGATCGCGAAGCAGGCGCTGTCGACGATCGATTTCCAGATCGACCTCGACGAGTACGTCGAGAACCTGACTGTCGCGGACAAGCAGCTGATCGCCATTTCCAGGGCGCTTCTCTACGACGCGAAGCTGATCATCATGGATGAGCCGACGACGGCCATCACGCAGAAGGAAGTCAAGAACCTCTTCGAGGTCATCAGGAGGCTGCAGAAGAAGGGCATCTCTGTCCTCTTCGTCTCCCACAAGCTGGACGAGGTGTTTGAGATCGCGGACCACTTCACGATCTTCCGCTCGGGCCACAACGTCTACTCCGGTCCGACGAAGGAACTGACGCAGGCCCTCTTCACACACTACATGACCGGCCGCGACATTGAGGAAGAGCCATTTGAATACAACGAGAAGGACGGCGCGAAGACGGTGCTCGAGGTGAAGAACCTCTCCCTGAAGGACGGCTTCAAGGACTGCAGCTTCTCCATCAGGGAGGGCGAGATTCTCGGCATCACCGGCCTGCTCGGATCCGGCCGCACGGAGCTGGCGGAGACCATCTTCGGCGTCCACAAGGCGGATTCGGGACAGATTTTCCTGAACGGACAGGAAGTGCATTTCAACAACGTCCGCGACGCGATGGCGGCCGGCATCGGCTACGTCCCCCCCGAGAGGAACGTTATGGGCCTCTTCATGGACCAGTCCATCTCCGACAACATCTCGGTGACGCGCTGGGATGACTGCCGCAAGGGCATCATGATGGACCAGAGCGAGATCGACACCCTGGTGGACCACTGGGTCGGCGAGCTCTCCATCAAGATCGGAAATGCCTCGGACACCATGCGGACGCTCTCCGGCGGAAACGCTCAGAAGTGCGTTCTCGCAAAGTGGCTCGCGCTCGACCTCAAGGTCCTCATCCTGAACGGCCCGACCGTCGGCGTGGACATTGGCGCGAAGTACGACATTTACAATCTGACCAAGAAACTCGCGGACCGGGGACTTGCCGTCATCATCATTTCCGATGATATCCGCGAGGTACTCCTGAACTGCAACCGCGTCCTCATCATGCGGCGCGGACATCTTGTTGACGAGAAGCAGACGAAGGGACTGGATGAGGAGACGCTGTCCAGGCTTTCGGTCGAATACTGAGGGAGGTCAGGCGATGAGTATAAAAAGACTGACGAAGAAAACCGAATTCTATGTAGCGATTATCCTGATCGCGTTCTGCCTGCTCGTGCAGGTGCGAAGCGGACAGTTCTTTACGCCGAACAACATCGTGGACCTGCTTCGCTCGCTGACGATCCCGATGATGTTCGCGGTCGGTGAGATGATGGTCCTCATCTCGGGCGGCGTCGACTGCTCGTTCCCGGCGATCGCCTCACTGTCCATGTATTTTGTCACCACGAAGATGGATGGCATGTTCAGCAGCCCGATCCCGTATTTCCTGGTCGCCATGCTGCTCGGCCTGTGCATGGGCGCGGTGAACGGCTTCATCGTCGCGAAGTACCGCTTCCCGGCCATGATCGTCACCCTCGGGGCATCCTCGCTCTGGATCGGCGTGATGCAGGGCATTCTCGGATCCTCCGAGTATCCGCTGACCTCCGCGCTCTATCGCCTCGGCGAGGCGAAGATCCTGACCGGGACGAATGCCCAGACGGGATTCAGCTCCAATCTCCCGGTCCACTTCGGCTTCGCGGTCGTGCTGGTCCTGATCGGCTGGTTCATCCTCAACAAGACGATGCTCGGCCGCGGAATCTACGCGATCGGCGGCGATGAAGTCGCGGCTGCGAGGGCCGGCTTCAATGTCTTCGGAACCCGCATGTTTATCTTCTGTTTCTCGGGAGCGATGGCCGGCTTCATCGGCGTCTGCCGCGCCTCCATGATGATGACCGTCAACCCGAACAACATGATCGGCATGGAGATGGACGTCATCGCGGCCTGCGTCCTCGGTGGCGTCTCCCTGGTAGGCGGCAAGGGCTCCGTCCTCGGAGCGGTTCTCGGCACGGCGCTCATGACCCTTGTCGCGAACAGCCTGATCCTGCTCGGCATACCGACGGTCTGGTCGCGCGTCTTCACCGGCCTCATCATCATCATCGGTACCGGCGTGTCGGCGGTTCAGGAGAAGCAGCGCAAGAACACACTGCACGTGGCAGTTTCGGAAGAATAAGGGGGTGCCATGATGAGCAAAGACAACAGTGCAAAAAAACCGGCATTATCATTCCTTGACAACAGCTCGGCCCGCATGATCGCCCTTTTCGTCCTGGTGTTTGTGGTCTGCTCCCTGCTGAAGGGAGGAAAGTTCCTCAATGCGGACAACTTCCTCGCGATGTTCAGGCAGTTCCCGGAATACGGACTTCTCGCGATCGGGATCGGCATGGCGCTGATCATCGGCGGCATTGACCTGAGCGCGGTGTACCTCGCCAACCTGTCCTCCATCGTCGCCGGACTTTTCCTGCACCATTTCTATCAGGGAACCGGAGACGGCGGCACGGGACTTGTGCTCTTAAGTTTTGTGGTAGCCCTCATCGTCGGCGCTGCCGGCGGCATCCTGAACGGCGTCCTCATCTCCGGACTCGGCATCCCCGCGATGCTGGCGACGCTCGGCACGCAGTCCCTGTACTGGGGCCTCGGCGTCGTCCTGACGGGCGGTTCCACTCTCAGCGGGTTCCCGAAAGTCCTGGGGACCATGCTCAACAAGAAGTTCGGCCTGTTCCCCGTGACGCTCTTCATCTTCCTCATCGCGGCGCTCATCACGGGCATCATCGTGCAGAGGACAAAGCACGGCCGTGAGATGAAGATGTACGGCACGAACAACCGCGCGACCCTGTACGCCGGCCTCAACAACTTCAAGATCGTCGTGACCACGCATATGATCGGCGGCATTCTCGCCGCCCTGGCCGGCATCATCATGTGGGGCCGCTACAGCTCCGCCAAGGCGGATACCGGCTCGACCTACACGATGCAGGCGATCCTGATCGCAGTCCTCGGTGGCGTCAGCCCGAACGGCGGCAGCGGCTCCGTGACGGGGATCGTGCTGGCGGTCCTGATCATCCAGATGATCTCCTCCGTCCTCAACATGTACACCTTCATCCCGACGGCGTGCAGACAGATCGTCTGGGGCGGCCTGCTCCTCGTCGTCATGATCCTGAACTTCTACCTGGACCAGAAGAAGAAAAACAGACATTAAGGAACGGCCTGGAGGGACCCAATGAAAAAAGTAATCGTGATCGGCAGCCTGAACTACGACGTCTGCCTGAAGCTGGAAAAGCTTCCGGAGGAGGGGGAGACCAATTTCGCCGACTCTGTGGAATACTGCAGCGGCGGAAAGGGTGCCAACCAGGCTGTCCAGGCGGCGAAGCTCGGACTTCCTGTCTACATGGCCGGCTGTATCGGTGAGGACAGCAGCGGAGATTTCCTGCTGAAGACGGTGGAAGGGTACGGGGTCCGCACGGACTACCTGAAACGGGTTCCCGGAAACAGCGGCATGTCGGTGGCCCAGTCGCTCTATGACGGCGGCATCCGGGCCTCCGTGGTCCGCGGCGCCAACGACTGTGTCACGAGGGCGGACATCGACGCGCTCGCGGATTTTATCCTGGAGGGCGACATCGTGGTCTTCCAGCTGGAGATCCCGCTCGACACCGTGATCTACGCGGTCGACGTGTGCAGGCGGAAGGGCGCCTATATCATCCTGAACGGAGCCCCGGCGGCGACTCTCCCGGAGGAGACTCTCCGGAAACTCGACCTCTTTATCGTCAATGAAGTCGAAGCCTCGTTTTACGGCGGCACGAAGATTGATTCCGTCGGCACGGCGGAGGAGGAGATACGGAAGATGACGAAGCGCCTTGGCACGACGTGCATCTTCACGCTCGGTAAGGTGGGGTCGGTCGTCTCGGACGGGGAGCGCTGTAAGATGGTGCCCTCCCTCAGGGTGCAGGCCGTCGAGTCCACCGGGGCGGGCGACTCCTTTATCGGCGGCCTGTGCTACGGACTTGTGAACGGTATGGACATCGTCGAGGCATGCAGGTTCGCGACCTGCTGCAGCGCGAAGACCGTCTGCAAGACGGGCGGGCAGCCCGCGATGCCGATGCTGGATGAAGTGATGGAGCTCTACAGGGGATAAGCAGGAGGAACCATGCAGTACGCCGGAAGATTCAATTCATTTATATTCAAGGGACAGACAGTCTACGACGCCATCGAAGCCTATAAGAACGCGAAGGGCATCACGCATCTCGAATTCAACTACCCGGAACATTTTCAGGGACTGGACCTGGACGACCTGAAGGAGCACATAAAGCCACTGAAGGTCAACGGTCTCGCCGTGCGGTGGCGCAGGGACTGGCTCACCGGCAACTTCTCCAACCCCGACGGTGACAGGCGGCGAGCCGCGATCGACCTGGCAAAGGACGGCTGCGACGTGTGCCGCGGGATCGGAGGTTCCGTCGTCACGCTCTGGTTTGAAAATGACGGCTTTGAGTACGCCTTCCAGACAGACTATGAGGCGTGCTGGAACCTGCTGGTTGAGGGCCTCCGCGAGGTCTGCGACTACGCGCCCGACCTGAAGATCAGCATCGAATACAAGCCCTATGAGGAGCGCGAGTTCGCGATGGTCGACAGCAGCGGCATGACCATGTACCTGATCGACTGCGTGGACCGGCCGAACATCGGCTGCACGCTGGACTTCTGCCACATGCTGATGAAGCACGACGAGCCGTCCTTCGGCCTCGCGCTCGCGGCGTCCAGGGGCAGGCTGTACGGGCTTCACATGAACGACGGCTACGGATACAAGGACAGCGGCATGATCTTCGGCTCCGTGAATTTCTCGCTCTGCGCGGAATTCATCTACTACCTGGAGCGCTACAGCTACGACGGCGTGGTCTTCTTCGACACCTTCCCGATCCGGGAGGAAAGCCGTGCGGAATGCCAGGCGAACATCGATACGTTCGAACTCGTGAAATCGAAGGTCGACAGGATCGGCAGGGATAAAATCACGGAGATCGTGCGGCAGCATGACGGTATCGCCGCGCAGAGACTGATATTGGATCTGCTTCGGTAACCTGACAGGAAGGATATGACAGCAGCGAGAGGTTTACCGGCAGCGGGAACCGGACGGCCGGGCTGACGATTGGTTCAGTCCGGCCGTTTCCGAAAGAAGGACAGGGAAGCCGGGAAGAAGCCGGGGCTTCAAAGCAGGCTTCGTTTCAGAAGGAGAAGAGACCATGAAAATGCAGGATATTCTGGATGTTTTCAATTATTGCGGGATGAAGTGCGAGGTACTGTCCGTCGGCGACGGCTGGCAGGTGATCGTGAGCGAGCACGGCGGCCATATATTCGGCCCCTTCTCGGAGGCGTATCCGGAGGGCATCTTCTGGATTCCGGAGGACATACGGGATGAGGAGAAATACCGTGAGCGGATCGAAAACCGGGTCTGGAACATCGGTGGGGACCGCGTCTGGATCGCCCCGGAAATCCAGTTCAACATCACCGACAGGTCCCGCTCCCGTGAGACGCTGAACACGCCGAAGACGATCGACCCGGGCTCCTACCGGATGACGCGGGAGGGAGACAGCATATCCCTCGCGATGTCGCTCGATCTCACGAGCTACAACACGGTGACCGGGACGATGCACGCTGATCTCCGGCGCGTGCTGCACCGGGCGGAGAATCCGCTGCGCATGCTTCCGGCGTATGGGGAGCTGATGCGGGACCTTTCTTACTGCGGCTACGAAGAGGCGGTCGATCTGGCGGTTTCCTCGGAGCAGGCGATCTACGCCGAGGGCTGGGACCTGCTGCAGATCCGGCCGAAGGGAACGCTGTTTATTCCCATGTACGCGCCGCTCGGGGGGACGGACCACTACGAACCGGCGGGAGATCACGAGACGGTCACGGACAGCGGCGTCACGCTGCGCATCACCGGCGACGCCCGCTACAAGATCGCGTACAGGTCGGCAGTGCTGACCGGGCGCTTCGGATATCTCGCGGACTCCGATACGGAGGACACGTACCTGATCATCATCAACTACCCGAACAATCCGTCGGCGATGTATTCGGAGGAGCCGCCGCAGATCGAGGGTGACACGGGCTATTCGATCCACGTCTACAATGACGACGGGAATTCCGGAGGATTCGCGGAGATGGAGTGCAACCTTCCGACGCTCGGGAATCCGACGGATCTGCGCCACGGCATCGACCGGCTGACGAAGTGGATTTTTGCCGGGAAGAGGGAGCAGCTGAAGAAAGTCGCGAAGATGCTGCTCGGATGGAATATCTGAGGGAAATGGGGATTCAGTTTCGGAGAAACACCATTTTTTATGTTGAAATATAGCTGACGCCTGACTAAAATCATGGTTATGAAACCGCTTCCGAAGACAAACATCAGAGAGATCGCGCAGCTTGCCGGCGTTTCGGTTGCCACCGTATCGCGGGTGCTGAACAATGCGGAAAATGTCAGGCCGGCCACCCGGGAGAAGGTCCGGGAGGTCATGCGCGAGCAGAACTACATTCCCAGCGCGACAGCGAGGGACCTGAGCTTTCAGCGCTCGGCCGTTGTCGCCGCGGTCGTGCCGGACCTGCAGAACCCGTTCTTCTACGGACTGATCGCGGGAATTACGAGGGTGGCGGAGGAGAACCATTTCCAGGTGCTGATCTTCAACACCAACGAGGATGCCGACAAGGAATACCGGATCCTGGAGACGATCCGCGAGCGCAACGTAGCCGGAATCCTGATCTCCGCGGCGGGCGTGCGCGACAAGAGAACCGGCGATATCCTGAAAGCCTATCAGGCGGGAGGGACGCCGGTGGTGCTCATCGACCGCTATATCGAGGGCGGAGAGGACCTGGACAGCGTCATGGCGGACAACGAGAGCGGCGCCTACGCCGCTGTCTCCAAACTGATCGAGCTGGGCCACAGGCGCATCGCGATCATCGCCGGGGAGAAAGCTTACAGCCCGGTGTATGAGAGGGAGCTGGGATACAGGAGGGCGCTCTCGGAGCACCATATCAGGATCCGGGAGGAGTATATCGCCTACGGAAACCAGATGGCGGACCAGGCTTACCTGTGCATGAAGAAGCTTCTCGCGCTGCCGAAACCGCCGACCGCTGTCTTCTGCGGCAACAACATGATGACGCTCGGCGCGATGCGGTGCATGATCGAAAAGGGCATGGAGTTCGGAAGGGATATCTCTCTCGTCGGGTTCGATGACATCGACGTCCTCAACGACATGGGAATCCGCCTGTCCGTGGTGGACCGCTCGGAGCAGGAGATGGGAGAGCAGGCGATGCGGATGTTCCTCCGGCACCTGGAGGACGGGGCCGGCGGCAGGTCCCATATCTCGGTTCCCACGAGGCTGATCCTGCGCGGGACGGAGCTGCTTCAGTCCGGCAGAGGGGACACAAAAGGAAAAGAACAATGAAGCTGTGTATCGACAACGCGGATGTGAACGAGATCCGCAGGCTCTGCGCCGTCTATCCGATTGACGGCGTCTCCACGAACCCGTCCATCCTGGCGAAGAGCGGCAGGAATCCCTATGAGGTCCTTCGCGAGATCCGCTCTATCATCGGAGAGGACGGCGAGCTGTTCGCGCAGGTCATCTCCGCGGACGCCGAAGGGATGGTGAGAGAGGCACGCCGGATCGTCGAAGAGACGGGCAGACGGACCCTGGTGAAGATCCCCTGTGTGCCGGAGGGGTATCGGGCGATGAAGCTGCTGAAGGCGGAGGGCATCCGCTTTATCGGAACCGCCGTGTATACGGCCATGCAGGGCTTCCTCGCGGCGAAAGCCGGCGCGGAGTATGTGGCGCCCTACGTGAACCGCATTGAGAATCTGGGCTCCGACGGCGTTGGGGTGAGCAAAGATATCCACGACATGATCGTGAAGAACGGCATCGACAGCGGCCTTCTGGCCGCGAGCTTCAAGAACACGCGGCAGGTGCTGGAGCTGGTCCGCTACGGTGTGAAGGCGGTCACCGTCCCGCCGGATATCCTCGACGGCTTTGTGAAGCTGGCGGAGGTGGGAAACGCGGTGGACGTGTTCAGGGCGGATTTCGAGGGCCTCTGTGGGGCAGGGAAGACGATGGAGGACTGCTGATAAAAAGGTAAGCCGCGGAAGATGGAGTTCCGCGGTTTTTTACGTGCCTCCGACAGGTTTTGCTTCGGATACAAATTTCTCTGGCGCACAGCCCCAG